>JAFUHB010000164.1 GCA_017469085.1 Clostridia bacterium | reverse complement strand
CGCCGGTGTTCTCCATCCGGCGGGACCAGTCGTCCGGCCTGGAGGCGGATTCCTGCAGATAGCATCCGGTTACCGCCAGTATCTTGCCCAGATCGCCGCTCTGCACGCGGGCCCGCATTTCCTGTACGGCGGCGTTCAGGCGGTATTGGTGGTTGACGCCGATGGCCAGGCCTTTTTCATGCGCGAGCGCGGCGATCCGCCGGGCGCCCTCGGCGGTCGTGGAAAAGGGCTTTTCACAGTAGATATGCTTGCCGGCAAGCAACGCGGCGCGGTTGACCTCGTCGTGCAGCGCCGGGGGCAGGCAGTTGTGGATCACGTCGATCTCAGGGTCGGCTACAACGTCCTGCCATCGCCGGACAGCGCGGATGCCAAGCCGCTCCGCCTGGGCGTTGAGCGTCGCCCCATCCTGATCGCAGACGGCGACGAGCGCCGCCTCGGGCACACGGAGAAGCGCGTCGATGTGCTGGGGTCCGATCAGCCCCAGGCCGAGTACCGCTGCGCGGAAGCGTTTCATGATCATGACCTCCTTGGAAACGGGATTTTATGATAGATGCGGGACGGCGCCCTGTTCGATCAGCTTTGCCTGCACGAAGGAGGCGTCGGGACGCGCCCCGGCCTGGGCGTGCAGGGCGGCCGCGATGCCGGCGGCCTGGCCGGTCACAGCGCAGGGCGGGATCACGCGCGTGATATCCCACATCGCGTCGTTAACCGACACGCAGCGACCGGCGGCGTATAAATTGGGTCGCTCCTTTGCACAGAGGATCCCATAGGGCAGCTCGAAGGCCGGGCCGCACATCCGCCAGTCCCCGGTCGCGCCGACGCTGTCCGGAAAGCGCCGATGGGGCTGCTTATCGTCCAAGGTGGTCAGGCCGTCCAGGCAGCGGGTCATCCGCAATTGCGGGATCGTGGGGATGCAGACGGGCAGCGCTCCGGGATCCCTTTCGCGGAGCTCCTGCCAATGGCGATACAGGTAGGCGTGGGAGGCCTGCACGAAATCGCTGACCTCCGCCGTGTCCAGCCCCTGATACCGCCTGTCGGACAAAAGGACGGGCCCCTCCCGCTCTCCCCGCTGATCCTCCGGGACGTCGGCGCAGCCCAGGATATGCAGCTCGGCCTTGCCCTTACTTAAGGACATATACCAGGAGGCCAGGATGTTCTGCTGCTTGAACAGGCGGACCGACGCGCCGGCCCGATGGCAGAGGACGGCGTCGCCGGTCGCGTCCACGAAGGCGCGGGCCCGGATCAGGCCGCGCTCCGTCCGGCTGTCGGCCCGCACGGAGACGATGTCGTCCCCCATCGTTTCGGCGTCCCCCAGCTGTACGCCGTAGCGCACGGTAACGCCTGCCGAAAGCAAAAGCCGCTCGCATAAAAGGGCGAAGCCCGGGGCGTTAAAGCGCGTCTGGTATCGGGTCTTGCGGCGCTCCTCCAGGCTGCCCGCCGGGTCCAGCCAGGCGTCGGGGACGGGGCCGTCCAGGGCGTTCAGGGAAAGACGGAGCAATTCCTCCGCGATCCCGAAGCATACCTGTTTGCCCTTCCCGTCGCACAGCGGCAGATATTCGACGATCATGCCCAGCGTCGCGAGCCCGCCCAGGGCGTATTCCCGTTCGATCAGCAGCGTCCTCGCGCCTTGTCGGGCTGCGGCGAGCGCCGCGGCGACGCCCGCGATGCCGCCGCCGGCGACCAATACGTCGCAATCCCAGGAAAAATCAAAATCCGGTTTCATTTTTGCAAAATCCTCCCATTCCTTACACATTATAACTGTGGACCTGAAACTTGAGCAATATATAAAATTATCGATTTTACTTATAAATTCATGAAATCAGGATATACACTTTCCCCTCTGACGGAGATACAATATCTGCGGAGCCTGAAAGAGGGCATGACGAAAGAAAGAAGGCGGTTGGTATGCTGAATTATCAGGTCAAGATCGGTTTGGTGCCCATGCGGCGCGACGTGACCCCGAGGCCCGGGATCTTCAATTGGGAAAAGGCCGAGGAGCGGGGCCGCGCGGCGGTCCGCTATATCGAGGAGCATTTCGCTTCCGACAACGTCTCCTTCGTTGACCTTAAAGGGATCAACGCGGTGGACGTGATGGTCAATGAGGAGGATGCCGATCGGGTGGTCGAGCGGTTCCTGCAGGAAAAGGTGGACGCCGTGCTCATCATCAACGGCAACTTTGGCAATGAGGAGGCCGCCGCGGTGGTGGCCAAGGGCGTCGGTAAGCCCGTATGCATCTGGGCCCCGATCGACGACAGCTTCCTGCCCGACGGCACGCGCTTTACCGACAGCCAATGCGGCATCTTCGGCGTCAGCCGGCAGTTGCAGCGCTTCCATGTGCCCTTCAGCTTTATTGAGACCAGCACGCTGGACAGCGACATATTCGCCAAGGGCTTCCGGAAATTCGTCTCCGTCAGCTGCATGGTCAAAAACTTCCGCGGGATGCGCATCGCGCAGGTCGGGCTCCGGCCCAAGCCCTTCTGCTCGGTTATCTTTAACGAGGGCGAGCTGATGGAAAAATTCGGCCTGCAGATCGTGCCGGTCAACCTGGCCGTGATCGTCGATCAGTACAACCGCATCCTGGCCGAGCGCGACGCCGAGCTGGAGGAGGGCGCGAAGCTGCTTCTGTCCCGCTATGAGATGGACGACCTGACCCCGCCGCTGCTCAAAAAGGTGTACGCCTTCGTGCTTCTGTACCAGTGGGTGTTTGAAAAGTACCGCGTGGACGCCGTCAGCGCCGAGTGCTGGACGGCCATGCAATTGGCGGTCGGCGCTATGCCCTGCACCGCGTACAGCGTGCTGGCCGATATGGGCTATATCATCTCCTGCGAGAGCGATATGCACGCGGCCATCACCATGGCGATGCTGTCCTGCGCAACCCTGGGCAAAAAGGTGCCCTTCCTGGGCGAATTTACCGTGCGCCATCCGGACAATCCCAACGGCGAGCTCCTGTGGCACTGCGGGCCCTTTGCCTACAGCCTCAAGAAGGACGGCTGCCCCTGCAAGAACGTCAACATGCGCCAGTGGTTCCAGGTCAAGGACGGCCAGTATACCGTGGCCCGCTTCGATCAGGACAACGGGGATTATTCCATGCTGGCCGGCGTCTGCCGCTCCACCGAAGGGCCGTACACCTTCGGCACCTATCTGTGGGCGGAATTCGACGATCTGCCCGCCTGGGAGCGCAAGCTGGTCGAGGGCCCCTACATCCACCACATGTCGGAGATCGAGGGCGACTGGACCGAGGAGCTGCGCGAGTTCTGCAAGTATGTGCCCGGCCTTCGGCTGGATACCGTTCGGTAAACGGGGGAGGATTCAAATATGCTGACCAATATGCGCTCTTTGCTGCAAATCGCGGAAAAAAGGAACTGCGCCATCCCTGCGTTCAACGTTTATGATTCTGTGACCGCGCTGGGCATCCTGCAGGCCGCCGAGGAGGCGAACGCCTGCGTGATCGTGCAGATGTACAGCCGGCTGTTTACCAGCATCGAGGCGGAATTCATGTCCCCCTCGATCGTGGCGGCGGCCCAGCGCGCGGGCGTGAAGGTGGCCTATCATCTGGACCACGGCGCCAGCCGCGAGGCGGTCTGCCGGGCGCTGCGCTACGGCTGCACCAGCGTCATGCGGGACGCCAGCGAGCTGCCGCTGGAGGAAAACATCGCGGTGATGAAGGACGTCGTGCAGATGGCGCACGACCTGGGCGTGGACGTTGAGGGCGAGCTGGGCCACGTGGGCGTGGCCGCTCAGGGCGTCAGCCAGGATTATACCAAGGTGGACGAGGCCGTCCGCTTTACGACGGAAACGGGCGTGGACGCGCTGGCCGTGCTGGTGGGCACCGCGCACGGGCATTATCGGCAGGCCCCGGTGATCGCGGTGGACCGCATCCGGGAGATCAAGCAGGCCACCGGCGTGCCCCTGGTGCTGCACGGCGGCAGCGGCGTGCCCGACGATCAGATTCGCGCCGCGATCGCGGCGGGCATCCGCAAGATCAACTTTGGCACCGACGTCTGCTGCTCCATGATGGATGCCGTGCGGCAGGTGGATCCCAAGATCATCGCGGTGGACCTGGTCATGAAGGAGCCCATGGCGGCGGTCAGGCGCTTTGCGCTGGAAAAGATTCGCCTGCTGGGCGCGGAGGGCAGCAATGAGTGAGCGTTACGCCGAGCTGGTGGGCATCGGCTCCAGCGTGTACGATACGCTGATGGTGGTCGACCGTTTTCCGACCGAGGATACCAAGCTCGAGGGGCTGGAAACCAAGGTGCAGGGGGGCGGCCCCTGCACGACCGCCCTGGTAGCCGCCCGGAAGCTGGGCATATCGGCCGCCTACCTGGGCACGATCGGGAAGGATACCTTCGGCGATTATATGCTGGAGGATCTTCGGTCCTGGGGCGTGGACGTGTCCGGGGTCCGGCAGCTGGAGGGGGTCAGCTTCCATTCCGTGGTGCTGCTCAACCGGGCGACCGGCAGCCGCACCTGCATCTGGAACCGGGGCAGCGTGCCCCAGCCCACGCCGGACGACTTGGACAATGAGGCGCTGAGCCATGCCAGGGTGCTGCATCTGGACGGGCATATGCTAAACGCCGCGGTTTACGCGGCCCAGTACTGCCGGGAACGCGGGATCAAGGTGTGCCATGACGCCGGGGGCGCCTATCCGGGCATCGAAAGGCTGCTCAAGTTCGTGGACTGGCTGATCCCCTCCGAGGAATTCGCAATCAAGGTGACCGGCGAAAAGGAGCCGGAGGCCGCGGCGCAGGCCCTGTATGAGGCCTACCGTCCCGAGCTCCTGGTGATGACGCAGGGCGTCCGGGGCGGGATGCTGCTGGATGAAAAGGGTTTGAGGCGTTATCCGAGCTACCCGGTGGAGGCCGTGGATACCAACGGCTCGGGGGATACCTTTCACGGCGCGTTCGTAGCCGCCAAGCTCAAGGGCCTGGACAATGATGACGCCTGTCGCTTTGCCAGCGCGGCGGCGGCGATCAAGTGTACCCGCCTGGGCGCCCGCCAGGCCATGGCGACGGAGGACGAGGTGGACCGGTTCCTGGCGCAGCGCGGCGAACATTTACAATCTTGGAACAGGGAGTGACAGGATGGAACTGAAGGCTTTTATGACCGACATGGTCCGCTCGGAGCTCGAGGACGTCGTCGGTGTGGAAAATGTATCCGTAGAACAGAGCGATCGCATGACGTATGGCGTGGATTATTTCTGGGTCAGCCGCATGTGGGCGGACCGGGGCCAGGTGCCGCCGATGCCGGATTGGATCGTCCGTCCGGGCTGCACCGAAGAGGTCAGCCGGCTGCTGAAGATCGCCAACTACTATAAGATCCCGGTCCATATCTGGGGCGGCGGCAGCGGCTCCCAGGGCGGGGCGCTGCCCATGGCGGGCGGCATCCTGATGGATATGAAGCGGATGAATCATATCGTCGAGGTGGACGAGGTCAGCCGCACGATCACCGCCGAGGCGGGCATGATCTTCCAGCAGCTCGAATGGGTGGCCAACGAGCGGGGATATTCCTGCATGCATATTCCCTCCTGCCTGACCTGCGGCACCATCGGCGGCGCGCTGGGGCATCGGGGCATCGGCATCCTGTCCACCAAGTACGGCAAGATCGACGATCAATGTATCTCCATGGAAGTGGTGCTGCCCAACGGCGACGTGATCAACACCCTTCCCGTGCCCAAGCACGCGGCGGGGCCGGACCTGAACCAGATTTTCATCGGCTCGGAGGGCACGCTGGGCGTCATCACCAAGGCCACGTTCAAGCTGTTCGAGCAGCCGGAGGCCCGCAAGCACCGCGCCTTCCTGTTCCCCGACATGCACTCGGGCTATATGGCCGGCCGGGACATCATGCAGAAGGTCAAGCCCTCCATCCTGCGCTTTTTTGATGAGGCGGAGACGGTGTCCATCATCAAAAAGATCCTGGGCTTTGAGAAAAAGGGCTGCTTCATGAACCTGACTCTCGAGGGGATCGAGCGCATCGTCGATATCGAGATGGAGATCGTCGTGGAGATCGCCGAAAAGTGGGGCGCGCAGGACCTGGGCAGCGAGTATGGCGAAAAGTGGTTTGAAAACCGCATCACCTTCTTCTATCCGGGTCATATCATGGATATCCCGCAGATGTTCGGTACCATGGACACCGTGGCGACCTACGCGAACATCGAGAAGATCTACTGGGCTATGAAAAAGGCGATCAACGAAAACTTCCCGCAGGTGCGCTATATCTCCCATTCCAGCCATTGGTATGAGTGGGGCTGCATGAATTATACCCGCTTCATCGTGGATCCCAAGGACGTTCCGCAGGACCCGGAGGAGGCGATCCGCCTGCACAACCGCATTTGGAACGTGGGCGTGCGCGCCGCGATGGACAACGGCGGCGTGATCAACGACCATCACGGCATCGGCCTGAAGCTGTCTCGCCTGATGAAGGAGCAGTACGGCTCGGCCATGCAGGTGACGCAGGGCCTGAAGAAGCAGCTGGACCCCAACGGCATCCTGAATCCGTGGAAGCTTGGTCTGTAAGGAGGGGACGGATATGTATAGCGAAAAAGCCAGAAAGAACGCCGACGCCTGCCGCTTTTGCTGGATGTGCCGCCACCTGTGCCCTGTGCAGCTGGTGACCGGCAAGGAAACCAATACCCCGCGGGCCAAGGGCCTGCAGGTCAGCATGATGGAGCGGGGCATGAAGATGGACGCGGCCAGCGCCCGCACGATGTATGAATGTATGCTGTGCGGGGCCTGCACCAACGACTGCGCCACGGGCTTTGATCCGCTGATCTTTATCCGGGTGGGCCGTACCGAGGCTATGCTCGAGGACCTCGCGCCGGACGAGGTAAAGCAGGTGCTCGATCGGATCGAAAGGACCGGCAATATCTACGGCGCCAGGGAGGTCCGGGTAAAGCTGGACGGGATCCCCGAGATGGGGGACAACCTGCTGTGGCTGGGCGAATGTGCCCGCTATGCCGTGCCGGAGACGGCCGACGCGCTGATCAGCCTGCTCAACAAGGCGCAGGTGCCCTTTGCGGCGCTCAAGGACGAGCCCGCCTCCGGGTCCTCCCTGGGCGATCTGATGGGCTTCGTGGAGGACGTGAGGGCGCAGGCCCAGCGGGCCGGCGAGGCCATTCGGGGCTCCGGCGCGAAGCGCGTGATCGTATTGGACAGCTATGACGCCGCCCTGATGCGTCATGAGTACAAGGATTGGGGCGTCGACCTGCCCGAGGTTGTGACGGCCACATCCTTTGTGGCCGAGCTGGTCCGCCAGGGCAAGCTGGTCCCCCGGCAGGAGGCGGGCGTCGTCACCTATCATGACGGCAGCCGCCTGGCGCGGGATCTGGATGAGCACGAACCGGCCCGGGAGCTGCTGCGCGCTATGGGCTATGAGCTGCATGAAATGTGGCAAAACCGCCGCCTGGCCAAGTGCTGCGGCAGCTCGGTCGCCGGGCAGTTCATGCCCGAGATCCGCCAAAAGGTCGCTGAAAACCGCTGGGCGGATGTCAGGCGGACCGACGCTCGCCTGCTCGTGGCCGCCTGTCCCCAGAGCACCGAGGCGCTGCAGTCCACCGCGCCGGAGGGGTACAAGTATCAGGATCTGTTCGTGCTGCTGAATAAACGTGTATAATTTGGGCAACATATTGACGATTCATGGGGGAATCGGTTACAATACTTACCAGTTGTGCCTTTGATCGATGCACCGGGCCGCGCGGAACCGCGGCGAAATCCCTTGCAAAGGAGTTGCGCAATCATGAATATCTTTGTATGCATCAAGCAGGTGCCGGCCACCAATAAGGTACAGGTGGACGAAAAGACGGGCGTGCTCAAGCGCAGTGGCGTGATGAGCAAGATGAATCCTTACGATTTGTTCGCCCTCGAGACCGCGCTGCGCTTAAAGGCGGAGCACGGCGGTAAGGTGACCGTGGGCACCATGGGTCCGCCGCAGGCGCAGGCCATTATCCGCGAGGCTTATATGATGGGCGCGGATGAGGGCTACGTTTTTTCGGATCGTCGGCTGGGCGGCGCGGACGTGCTGGCCACCAGCTATACCCTGTCTCAGGCGATCCAGAGCGTGGGTGATTTCGACCTGATCCTGTGCGGCAAGCAGACCACCGATGGGGATACCGCCCAGGTGGGTCCGGCCATTGCCGAGCATATGGGCATCCCGCACGCGGCCTGGGTGACGAAATTGACCCTGTCCGGGGACGGGGTGGACGCCGAGCAGCAGCTGCAGGACGTCATCGAAACCGTGCATATGCCCTTCCCCTGCCTGGTTACGGTGGAGCAGGACATCTTCATGCCCCGCCTGCCGTCCCTGAAGATCGCCCGGGAGATCGGGAACAAGGAAATCCATATTCAGGGCCTGGATTCCTTCCTGGACACCGACGAGAGCCATTACGGCCTGACCGGCAGCCCCACGCAGGTGGAGCGCATCTTCCCGCCTGACAACGATACCGAGCATGAAATGTGGGAAGGCCCGGACAGCGCGGAGCGGCTGCATCAGCAGCTCAAAAAATGGAAGTTCGTGTAAGGGAGGGACAAAGCCATGGCAAAGATTGCGATACTGGAACGCAAGTGCACCGGCTGCGGCCTCTGCGCGAGCAACTGCCCTTTTGGGGCCATCGATATGAAGGAGGGCAAGCCCGAGCTGAACGCCGCCTGCAAGGTCTGCGGGATTTGCGTGAAGAATTGCCCTGAAAAAGCCATCCTGCGGCTGGAAACCAAGGTGGACTCCGTCGATAAATCCAAATGGAACGACATCCTGGTATTCGCCGAGGTATCCGGCGGGCGTCTGCATCCCGTTTGCCTGGAGCTGATCGGCAAGGCGCGGGAGCTGGCGAAAAACGTCAACTACAAGGTCAAGGCCGTGCTGGTCGGAAGCGGTGTGGCGGCCTTCGCCGAGGAGCTGCGGCATTACGGGGTCTCCGAGGTAGCTGTTTACGACGACGAGCGGCTCTCTTATTTCCGGGCCGACGCCTATGCCGCCTGCGTGGAGGATTACATCCGCTATGCCAAGCCCAGCGTTGTGCTGGTAGGCGCGACCAGCCTGGGCCGCTCCTTGGCGCCTCGGCTGTCCACGCGGTTTCATACGGGCCTGACGGCGGACTGCACCCGCCTGGAGCTCAGGGAAAATACCGATCTGGTGCAGATCCGCCCGGCCTTTGGCGGCAATATCATGGCGCAGATCGTGACGACCAACACCCGTCCCCAGTTTGCCACCGTGCGTTATAAGGTGATGAACCCGCCGGTGCGCAGCGAGGAAGCCACGGGCGAGATCCTGCTGCGCAAGCTCCCCAAGGGCGTGCTGGAATCCAAGGCCTCCTGCGTATCGGTGACGCCGATCCCGCCCAAGCAAAGCATTTCGGACGCCGAGGTGCTGGTGGTGGGCGGCCGCGGCCTGCAAAAGGAAAGCGACCTGGAGATGATCAAGGAATTGGCCAGGCTCCTGGGCGGCGATTGGGCGACCACCCGTCCGCTGGTCGAAAAGGGCTGGACCACCAACGAGCGGCAGATTGGTCTTTCGGGCCGCACGGTGCGCCCGCGCCTGATCATCACCTGCGGCGTCAGCGGCGCCATCCAGTTCACCGCCTGCATGAACGGCAGCGAGCATATCGTGTCCATCAATACCGATCCCAATGCGCCCATCTTCGACGTGGCGCATATCGCCATCGTGGGCGATCTGTATGAAATCGTTCCGGCGCTGATCCGGCAGCTGAAGGAGGCCCAGCTATGAAAACATTTGCGCGCGTTACGGAAGCCGATCTTGCTTATTTCCGCGAGCTGCTGCCGGGCCGGGTGTTCAGCGGCGAGGAAATCTCCACCGACTATGATCACGACGAAATGACGGAATACGGCCACTTCATGCCGGAAGCCGTTTTGCAGGCGCTTTCCACGGAGGACGTGAGCGCCGTGCTCAAGTACTGTAATGAACACAATATCCCCGTGACCCCCCGCGGCGCCGGCACCGGCCTGTGCGGCGGATGCGTGGCCATCCACGGCGGCGTGGTGCTGAGCACCGAAAAGATGAAGAAGGTGCTCGAGGTGGATACCCGCAACATGACCGCCACCGTGGAGCCGGGCGTGCTGCTGATGGAATTCCCTAAGGCCCTGGAGGGCACGGGACTCTTTTATCCGCCCGATCCGGGTGAAAAAACGGCCACCATGGGCGGCAATGCCATGACCAACGCCGGCGGGATGCGCGCGGTGCGCTACGGCGTTACCCGGGATTACGTGCTGGGCATGGAGGTCGTGCTGGCTGACGGCAGCGTGATCCAGCTGGGCGGCAAAACCGTTAAGACCTCTTCGGGCTACAGCCTGATCGACCTGATGATCGGCAGCGAGGGCACGCTGGGCTTCCTGACCAAGCTGACGGTCAAGCTCGTGCCCGAGCCCAAGGTCAACCTATCGCTGCTGATGCCCTTTGACGACCTGGACGCCTGCATCCAGGCGGTGCCCCAGGTGCTGTCCTGCGGGTGCGATCCCACGGCTGTCGAGTTCATGGAGCGCGAGGTCATCTCCTGCGCCGAAACCTATTTGGGCAAGCAATTCCCGGATACCAGCGCCAACGCTTACCTGCTGGTGCGCCTGGACGGCGCCAGCGAGGAGGCCCTGCAGCCCGCCATCAACGCGCTGACCGAGCTTGCCCTGTCCCTGGGGGCCAAGGACGTGCTCCTGGCGGACACCGATGAGCGCAAGGAATCCATCTGGAACGCCCGCGGCGCATTCCTGGAGGCTATCAAGGGCAGCACCACCACCATGGATGAGTGCGACGTCGTGGTGCCGCGGGATATCATCCCCGCCTTCGTTCACCGCATGGTGGAAACGGGGCAGCGCGTTGGCGTCCGTATCCGCTCCTTCGGGCACGCGGGCGACGGCAACCTGCATATCTACGTCTGCCGGGACGACCTGGCCGAGGCTGAGTGGAAGGAAAAGGTGGCCGCTGTGATGCAGGAGCTGTATGACACCGCCCGTTCCCTGCACGGCGAGGTCAGCGGCGAGCATGGCATCGGCCATGCCAAGCGCGAGTTCCTGCGGGAGAGCGTGGGCGAAAAACAGATCGCGCTCATGCGGGGCATCAAGAACGCCTTTGACCCCAACGGCATCCTGAACCCGGGAAAGGTGGTCTGAGATGCGCGCGCTGAAGCTGCCCTATGGGCGCTCGGAGCAGGTCTTGCATATCGATGAATCGCGGCTTCGCGCGGTGATCGCGCCCCGCGAGGTCACATCCGATGAGGATCAGGAGGGCCTGGTGCGCCGGGCCCTCCAAAATCCCATCGCGTCGCCCCGGCTGTCTGAGCTGGCCGCCGGGGCGGGGAGCGTGCTGATCATCACGTCCGACCATACCCGGCCCGTGCCCAGCGGCATCACTATGCCGCTGCTCCTGAGCGAGATACGAGCCGGGAATCCGGACGCCCAGATCACCCTCCTGATCGCGACCGGAATGCACCGCCCGACTACCGAGGCCGAGCTTCGGGCGCGGTTCGGAGACGGGATCGTGGATCGGGAAAGGATCGTGGTCCACCGGGCGACGGAAGAAAAGGATATGGCCTATTTCGGCCGTCTGCCCTCCGGCGGAGAGCTTTGGCTGAACAAGCTGGTCAAAGAGGCCGACCTGGTGATTGCCGAGGGCTTCATCGAGCCCCATTTCTTTGCCGGCTTTTCGGGCGGGCGCAAGGCCATCCTGCCCGGAGTCGCCTCGGCGAAAACTGTTTTATACAATCATAACGCCCGTTTTATCGCCGATCCGAACGCCCGCCAGGGGAGCCTGACGGATAACCCGATCCACCGGGATATGCTGTACGCGGCGAAGCAGGCCAAGCTGCGTTTTATCCTCAATGTACTGATTGACCGGGACAAACGCGTGATCCGCGCCGTGGCCGGGGATCCGGAGGAGGCGCATCGGGCCGGCTGCCGGATGTGCGAGGAAAACAATCGCTGCGATCGGGCGGAGGCCGACGTCGTGATCACGACCAACGGCGGTTATCCGTTGGATCAGAACGTTTATCAGTCGGTCAAGGGCATGACGGCGGCGGAGGCCTGTGTGCGGCCCGGCGGCGTGATCGTCATGTGCGCGGCGCTGGGCGACGGCCACGGCGGAGAAGCCTTCTACCGTTGGTTTGCCGATCGGAAGGACGCCTCCGAGGTGACGCGGGACATCGAGCATGTGCCGCCCGAACGGACGCATATGGACCAGTGGGAGGCGCAGATCCTCGCCCGCATCCAGCAAAAGGCGCGCTGCGTCTTTGTGACGGGGGAGGAAAACCGGGCGCTGATCGAGCAGATGCACATGGTTTGGATGCCGGATGTGGACCGGGCCCTGGCCTATGCCGACGGGCTTCTGGGCGGCAGGCCGGATGTCGTGGTGATCCCCGACGGCGTGAGCGTCATATTGTAAGGAGGCTGTTCATGCGCTATCTCTTAGGGGTGGACTTTGGGGGCAGCTCCTCCAAGGCGACGCTGCTGGGCGAGGATGGCCGGGTGTACGCAACGGCGATTCGGGAATACCCTACGTATTACCCCAAAAACGGATGGGCGGAGCAGGACGTGGAGGACAGCTACCGCGCCTTGACGGACAATATCCGCACCGTCCTGAAAGACTCCGGAGTCGAGCCGAAGGAGATCGCGGCCCTCTGCCTGGACGCCGCTACCCATACGGCGGTGCTGCTGGGCGAGGACGACAGGCCGGTGCGCCGGGCCATCTATTGGACCGACAGCCGATCGACCGAGCAGGCGGCGCGGCTCAAAAATGAGCTGGGAGACGCCCTGATCCGGGAATGTTACAACAGCGTGTCCAGCCTCTGGACGCTGCCGCAGTTGATGTGGCTCAGGGAAAACGAGCCGGAAACGCTGCGAAAAACGCGTAAGCTGATGGCGGTGAAGGATT
>JAFUHB010000163.1 GCA_017469085.1 Clostridia bacterium | reverse complement strand
GAACTGGCCGAGAAGCATCATGTGGGCGTAGCGTTTGAAAACCTGTACATGTCCGGCCATCACCAGCGCTATTGCAGTACGGCGGAGGAACTGCTCGATTTTATCTCCGCGTTTGAGGGAGCGCCTGTCGGCGTGTGCTGGGATACCGGGCACGCCGCCGTCGCCCAACAGGATGAGCCTGCCTCGATCCGCATGCTGGGAGACCGCATGAAGGCCATGCATATTCACGACAACCACCGCCAGCCCAAGGGGGATGAGCATCTTACCCCCTATATGGGCACGCTGGATTGGGACGGTATTTTGCAGGCGCTTGCCGATATCGATTATCAGCATAACTTTTCCTTTGAGGCAAAGCATCCTGGACAGGAATTGCCGCCTTCCTTGACGCTGGCGTGGCTCAAATATCTGCGGGCCATCGGCCAGGACATGCTGGACACGGTAGAAAGAAAGAAGGCGCTCCATGCTTGATTTGACCTTTTTAGGGGTGGGCTCCGCCTTTCATCCCGAGCTTGGCAACACGGCGGCGTATTTCGTCCGCGGGAAAACGTTGTTCCTGCTCGACTGCGGCTCATTGGTATACGCTCAGCTCGTACAGCATGAGCTATTGCAGAAGGCGGAGCATATCATTGCCCTCATCACCCATACGCACGCCGATCATGCGGGAAGCCTTCCCACGCTGGTTTCCCACTGTCGGCATATCACCGGCGCGTCGATCACCGTCGCGCATCCGGAAAACACGGTGGATGTTTTGCTGCTGGCTTCCGGTATAACGGCGGATCAGTACGCGCGGCAGCGGGAAACATCAATGGAAGCGGAAGGGATCAGCATCCGATTCTTACCCGTGCCGCATAGCAAGAGCATGCATGCTTACGGCCTTTTGCTGCAGGATCAGGATGAAACCGTTTATTACAGCGGCGACGCAGGAGATATGCCCGAGAAAATCTGGCAGGGGTTTCTTGGCGGCGGCATTGATCGGGTCTATCAGGATGTTGCGCTAAACGGGAAAAAGGGGGGCTCCCACGGGGAATATCAGTGGTTTGCATCCCATTGTCCGATCAGCAGGAAGCAGGTCTTCTTCCCCATGCACCTGAGTCCTGCCTGCCGGGCACAGGCGGCAGCGGACGGCTTTCCACAGGTGGCTTACTTGCCGTAAACGCTGTTTCCATTAGAAAGCGCCCGAAGCGAAAAGGCTCTGGGCGCTTTCTAAAAGAGGGGACAGCGCTTATTCGGCCGGGGTGAAGGTCGGGATGACGCCGCCGGCGAAGTCCTCGTTGTTCAGGATGAAATCGTACACCTTCTGGGTGTAGAGCACCTGCTTGAGGGCGTTGGCCCAATCGGATTCGGCGTCCTCGGGACGGGTCACGACGTAGTTGGTGTAAATCTCGCCGGTCAGGCTACCGGCTTCGGTGAAGAGGGCGTCGTCACGCACGGTGTAGCCGGCATCGAGCACGAAGTTACCGTTGATCACGGCGAAGGCCACGTCGTCCAGCACCTGGGGGATCTTGTCGGCGTCGACCTCATAGATCTCGATGCCGTTGGTTTCCACGACGTCCTCCTTGCCCAGGGTGCTGGTGTAGTCCGCGCCTTCGGGCAGGGTGATCAGGCCGGCGTCGGCCAGCAGCAGCAGCGCGCGGGTCTCATTGGAGGGGTCGTTGGTGACGGCAATCTTGTCGCCTGCGGCGATATCGGCCAGGTCCTTCTTGGTGCCGGGATAGATGCCGTAGGGCTCGCAGTGCACGCCAAAGGCGGGAACCAGCTGCTCATTTTCCCCGGCGTCAGCGTTATAGCTGTTCAGGAAGGGCACGTGCTGGAAGTAGTTGGCGTTGGCGTCGCCGGCGGCGGTGGCGGGGTTGCCGACATAGTAGTCGTTGACGACGATGATTTCCAGGTCATAGCCCAGCGCGGCCAGGTCATCCTTCACGTACTCCAGGATCACGGCGTGGGGAGTGGGGGTAGCGACGACCTGGATGGTCTCGTTGGCCAGGGCGGGAATCGCGAGGGACAGGCAAAGGACTGCGGCGAGGGTCAGAGCGATGAGCTTTTTCATGGTGGTTCTCCTTTTCTTTGTTTTCTTAATTTATTTGTATTTACCGGATTCGATGGTCCAGGCGTTTGGTCAGCCGGGAGCCGGTTACGTTGATCAGCTGCACCATCAGCACCAGCAGGGCGCTGGCAGCGTACATGAGGGGGTAAAACTTACGGCCGCGGTTGAGGCCCTTGGTGATGGCGGTCGCGCCCAGGCCGCCGCCGCCCACGGCGGATACCATGGCGGTATAGGCGAGAATGGTGGTGACCGAGTTGGCTGCGCCATTGATCAGGGAGGGCAGGGCCTCTGGCAGGAGCACCTTATAGATGATCTGCCAGGTCGTGGAGCCCATGGCCTGCGCCGCTTCGACGACGCCCCGATCGACCTCCAGGAGGGAGGACTCGACGATGCGGGCGACATAGGGCGCGGCGCTGATGACCAGCGGGAACACGGAGGCACGGGTGCCCAGGGTTGTGCCCATCACAAACCGCGTCACGGGAAACAGCATGGCGATCAGGATGACGAAGGGGATGGAGCGGAGAAAGTTGACCACCGCGCCCAGGACCGCGTTGAATTTGGGGCGGGGCAGGATGCTGTCCTTCTTGGTGATCACCAGCAGCACGCCCAGGGGCATACCAATGAGGTAGGATATCAGAGACGCCGGCAGGATCATGCCCAGCGTTTCCAGCAGGCCCTCCCTTAAGAGGGGAGCAATGCTTTCCCAACTCACTTTGGATACACCTCCTTTACCTTGAGGCCCTGACGGGTCAGATCGTCGATGATTTGCCGCTTGAGGTTTTCATCGGCGGGGGCTTCGATGAGCATCTGCCCATACTGCTTCCCGCCGACGCGTTTGACATCCGCGGCCAGGATGTTGACGTCGATCTGGAACTTGCGGATGAGGGAGGAGATCACGGGCCTGCCGATGTCCGCGCTGTCGAAGATTACGCGCAGGGCGGGGATATCGGCGTTCTCCTCCGGCTCGTCCTCGTTGGCGAGGATGCCGAACAGCCGCTTGCCGGCCACGGACCGGGTGTGGATGAACACGTCGTCCACCGTGCCCTCCTCGGCGATGGAGCCGCCGTCCAGGATTGCGACCCGGGTGCACACCTGACGGATGACGGCCATTTCGTGCGTGATCAGCACGATCGTGATGCCCAGGCGGCGGTTGATGTCCTGCAGGAGCGCCAGGATGGACTGGGTGGTCATCGGGTCCAGGGCGCTGGTGGCCTCGTCGCACAGCAGCACCTCGGGGTCGCTGGCCAGGGCCCGGGCGATGGCCACGCGCTGGCGTTGACCGCCTGAAAGCTGGACGGGGTAAGAGTCGTGCTTATCGCCGAGGTCCACGATCTGAAGCAGCTCGCGCACCCGCTCGTCCGCCTGCTTGCGGGGGACGCCCGCCAGCTCCAGCGGGTAGCGCACGTTGCCGGCCACGGTGCGCTGCATCAGGAGGTTGAACTGCTGGAAGATCATGGACACCTTCCGCCGGGTCTGAAGCAGCGTCCGTTTGTCCATCCTGAGGACGTCCTGCCCGTCGATCAGCACGGTGCCCGAGGTCGGCGTATCCAGGCGGTTCAGGCAGCGGATCAGGGTAGATTTGCCCGCGCCGCTCATGCCGATGATGCCGTAGATTTCGCCCCGGCCGATGGAAAGGCTGATGCCGTTCAGGGCGACGACCTCGCCGCCTGCGTTGGTATAGACCTTCTTTAAGTCCCTGATCTCGATCAATGGAGCGGCTGCGCTCAATTTGCTTCTCTCCTCCCGGTCAAATGAAAACAGCCGCTCGCGTGATTCGCGGCGGCTGTTGAAAACGCTCGATGGCGAATGTCGTCAACATGCGCAACGCAAAAAACGCGAGTTCAGGCTCACGCACATGGACATTCGCATAGCAAAGCGGTTCGTCATGCTGGAAGCCTCCTTTCGCGCCTTCGCGCTGTCGTTGCCAAGATCATAAACGAGGTTTTGCGGTTTGTCAACCACAAATTGATCGACAGCTTGTATTTCGATTGTATTTTGGGTTGCTGTTCCGCCTAACGGCTCCATAGCAACTTGGGGGGGAATTTTCCCCCGCCAACACCACCCCCTGACGCCTTTTCCTCTCGGCCCTTTGGGCCTCCCGGGCGGAAAAGGCGCAAGGTACAAATCGCTGGCGCGATTTGGTCCTCGCACCGCACATGTCGCTGCTGCGGATTACAGTCGAGGGTGTGCCCCCTCGACGCTCCCCTCTCGTTCCTTGTCCGAGCTCTTTCTCAGTAGGTGAATGGCAACCATTTTGGACCGCCTGATCATGGAAATTTGGCGGGATGGCAATCTTTTTCCAAAATCGCGGCGGGCATGCATGAAATGGGGAAGGCCCGTCGTTATATATGTGAAAGTCGTCCGCTTGGATGAATGAAGGGGGTAAGTTGATCATGATGAAAAGGATGTTGGCGGTATTGGCGCTGCTGGCCATGCTGTGCGCCGCCGCGAGCGCCGCCGCGAGCGCTGGCGCCGAGGTCGGCTTTGGGGGACGGTTTTCCGCCGTGCTGGCTGCCCGCAAGGCGCTGGAAACGCAATACGGCCATGATTTTCATACGCTGAATTATTTTGACCGGCAAAGCACAAAAACGCCGGACGGGTGGGAAATCGTATGGTTTGCCAACGAGCCGGACATGCAATACGTCCTGGGCGAATACCGCGTAACGGTCGATCAGGAAGGGGCGAGGGCGTCCTGGTCCTGGGACGGGGAAGATTTGTCCGCCGGTCTGGAGGGCAAGGCCTGGGGCGCGGAGCAGCTTCGCGAGACCTGGCGGATCAACCGGGAAACCTGGAATATGCAGGGATATTTTGAGAAAGCGGTCCGCCTGCAGCCCGCCGGCTGGGAGCCCACCGAATACGAGCGCGATTCGATGGACCCCAATGATTCCGAGCCCGATGGGGAGCAAAAAGCGCTGGAGGCGACGATCGGCGTATGGGAGGCCGAGCGGATCGCCTGGGAGGGGATCGTGGAGGCCTTCGGCCTGGAGAAAACAGAGCAGGCCTATCTATACGCGGAGCCGGACGACGCCTGGGTTTCCGATCAGCAGATCCCTTACGCGAGGCTAACTTTGTATGTGCAGTCCACGGACGCCGTGGCGGACGATGCTTCCCACGCCGGGCTGTACTGGGTGAGCGTCAAGCTGACCGACGGCGAGGTGTACGACATCACGGTCACCGACAACGCCATCGGGAACGGCTGATCCCCTTTACCGGTTGTCCACCTTTTCCGGGTACAGGTCGTGCTGGCTCAGGCGCTGCCAGGCGACCTGCTCCCAGGGGGTGCCGGGCTTGCCGTAATTGCAGTACGGGTCGATGGAGATGCCGCCGCGAGGGGTAAATTTGCCCCAAACCTCGATATACTTGGGCGCCATCAGGCGGATCAGATCCTTCATGATCACGTTCACGCAGTCCTCGTGGAAATCCCCGTGGTTGCGGAAGCTGTACAGATACAGCTTGAGGCTCTTGCTTTCCACCATGCGCTCCGCCGGGACGTAG
Organism: Clostridia bacterium; assembly: GCA_017469085.1. Classification (GTDB taxonomy): domain Bacteria; phylum Bacillota; class Clostridia; order Christensenellales; family Aristaeellaceae; genus UBA4246. The sequence continues at coordinate 20,692 of JAFUHB010000163.1, read as the reverse complement.
GCGATGTAGATCGTCGCGAAATCCGGCTGGCCGGTGATGGGGCAGAGGCTGGTGAATTCGGGGCAGTTGAACTTGACAAAATAATCGTTGTCCGGGTGCTTGTTGACAAAGGTCTCCAGCACCTCGGGCGCGTAATCGCTCTTATAGACGGTCTTTTTTCCGCCCAGCAGGGTCAGGTCCTGCGCTTCTTCATGGGTCCTTCCGCTCATGCTTCCATCCTCCATGCTTTTTTTAACGCCTTGACCAGCAGCGCTCCGACGCCGCCGCAGATCGCCTGGCCCACCAGCAGGCTGGCTGCCAGCGTCCAGTAGGGGACGCCCAGGAGCCCGCTCAGCCACAGGGAGACGCCCAGCGCCGGGATCAGCGTGATCGGCAGGGCGGTCCACCAGGGGCTGGCCTTTTTTTTGCCGAGCAGCGCGCAGCACAGCGCCGTCAGGACGCCGACCGCGCCGCCGCCCACGATATCGAAGAAGCCCAGCCCGCCCATCAGCATATTGGCAAGCAGGTTGGAAAGGCCCAGCGGCAAAACCAGGAACGGAAACAGATACGCGCAGGCGTAGATCGCCGTTGCGATCCGCACCTGGTATTGCCCAAAGGCAAAGCTCTGGGTCAGGTACATGACCACGATGTAAAGGGCCATCACCACGCCGGAAACAGTCAGCTTTTGCGTGCCGGAGAGCTTTTTCATATCCATTTTCGTCACCTCCTCAAGTAAAAAGCGCGCCCGCTATGGGCGCGCCCGGCGCGCTCGATGAAGGCGCGCCGATCGTGTTACAAAAACAATGCAGGAATGCAGGCTGTTTTCGTCCCATAGTTTTGTTTAAGGACAGGATGGTTTCGAACTGTCCGCCCGCTGAGGCAGGCATAGTATAGCACCGAGCCGACGGCCGGTCAAGCGGCATAAAAAGAATCAGGGGAGCGGGGGAGGATTTTGAATGGGCGAGGCGAAATAGTAAAGGACTAAACGGCAGACGATCCGATCTTCGGAACGACGGGAAAAAGGAGCCGGTGAAAGCGCTCATGAGCAAGACCACCAGGGAGACGATCCGCTCGCGGCGATGGCAGCTGATCCTGCTGATCGCGTTATTGGCCATCCTCGCGGCAGTCGGCGCGCTATTGCCCTGGTGGCTCGAGGGCGCTCAGGAGGAGCCGCGTTCCGCGATCGGAGCGGATTTCGGGTTGCTGACCCGAAAAGAATACGAGGGACACACCTACGTCGAGCGCAGCGGACTGACGTCCATCCTGCTGATCGGCGTGGATCGGCCGTCCGGCGGCGCGGCGCAGCGCGGGTATCGCAGCGGAGGGCAGGCGGATTTCCTGCTGCTGGCGGTCGTCGATCCGGAGGACAGCCGGGTCAGTCTCCTGCAGATCGACCGGGATACGATCGCCGATGTGGTCACATTGGGCGTGCTGGGCAATGAAGTGGGCACCCGGCGGATGCAGATCTGCCTGTCCCATAGCTTCGGGGCGACGCAGGAGGAAAATTGCTATTACACCGCGCGGGCGGTCAGCAACCTGCTGGAAGGAGAAAGCGTCGGCCTGTATTACGCGCTCAGCATGGACGGCATCCCCGTGATGAACGACCTGCTGGGCGGGGTGACCGTGACCTTCCCCGAGGATTGGACGGACGTCGATCCCGCGTTTTTGCAGGGAGCGACGGTCACGCTGTCCGGGGAACAGGTGCTCAGGGTGTGCCGGCTGCGCATGACCGTAGGGGACGGGACCAACGCCTCCCGCATGATCCGCCAGCGCCTGTATTTGAACGCCGCCCAGGAAGCCCTGCTTCGGCGTTTGAAGGAGGATTCGGGCTTTGCCGACGCGCTGACCAACGCCCTGGGCGACAGCCTGACCACCAATATCCCCAAAGGGCAGCTTGTGAATGAAGCGTTGAAGGCCTCCAGCTATGAGATCTTACTCATCGCGACGCTGCCCGGAGAGCATACCATCGGCAGCGACGGGTTTGTGGAGTTTCACGCGGATGAGGACGCGCTCGTTCGCTGGGTGCTGGATGCCTTCTATCGGCAGGAGGCATAGGACGGAATAATACGGACAGACAGGATTGTCAATTCCGATTTTCCATGACAAATATGACACTACGCGAAGCACTACAAAAATATTTTGGACATAACGCGTTCCGTCCGGGGCAGGAGGAGCTGGCGCAGGCCCTTCTGCAGGGCCGGGACGCGTTGGGCGTCATGCCGACCGGGGCCGGGAAGTCCTATTGCTATCAGACGCCGGCGCTGGTCATGCCGGGGATCGCGCTCATCGTGTCCCCGCTGATCTCGCTGATGAAGGACCAGGTGGCGACGCTGATCGCCGCGGGCGTTCCGGCGGCTTACCTGAACAGCTCGCTGACGGCCCGGCAGTTTGAAACGGCCATGCGCCGGGCGGAGGAAGGGGCGTACCGCATCATTTACGTTGCACCGGAGCGGCTGGAGGCTCCCTCGTTTTTGCGCTTTGCGAAAAACGCGCGCATATCGCTGATCGCGGTGGATGAGGCGCACTGCGTATCCCAATGGGGCCAGGATTTCCGGCCCAGCTATTTGAAAATCGCCGATTTTGTGCGCGCTCTGCCGGTCCGCCCGCCGGTCGGCGCGTTTACTGCCACGGCCACGGCCCAGGTGCGGGCGGATATCGTCCGCCTGCTGGAGCTGAAGGAGCCGGCGCAGGTGACGACGGGGTTCGATCGGCCTAATCTATGGCTGGAGGTGCTGCGGCCCGCTCGGCGTTTTGACGCTCTTGCCGCGCTGCTGGCCGCGCGCCGGGAGGACAGCGGCATCGTATACTGCGCCGCGAGAAAGACGGTGGAGCAGGTCACGGAAAAGCTGAACGGCCTGGGTCTGTCGGCCGTTCGCTATCACGCGGGCCTGTCCGACGATGAAAGACGGCGCAGTCAGGAGGACTTCCAGTACGACCGGGCGCGGATCATGGTGGCCACCAACGCCTTTGGGATGGGCATCGACAAAAGCAACGTCCGGTATGTGATCCACTATAATATGCCGCGCTCCATGGAGGCTTATTACCAGGAGGCGGGTCGGGCCGGACGGGATGGCGACGGCGCGGACTGCGTGCTCCTGTACAGCCGCCAGGATATCATGACGGCCCGTTATTTGATCGACCACGCGCAGCCGAATGAGGAATTGACGGAGGCGGAGCGCATTGAGGTGCGCCAAAGCGACCTGGCCCGGCTGAATCGCATGGTCCGCTATTGCGAGGATGGGACGTGCCTTCGCGGGGCCTTGCTTCGCTATTTCGGCCAGCCCGCGCCGACGTGCTGCGAGGGCTGCGCCAATTGCCTCGGCGCCCGATATTCGCAGGCCGAAAAGGCAATGCCGGTCAAACGCGGCGCTCCTAAAGCCACGTTTTCACAGGACAGCGCCTTCAACGATGCGGACGCGGAGGCGCTGGACGATCTCATGGTGCGGCTCAAGGCCCGGCGGCTGGCGATCGCGCAGCGAATGGGCGTGCCCGCCTATGTCATCGCGGACGATAAGACGCTCCGAGACATGGCGAGGCGAAGGCCGGCCAATCGGGCGGAGCTGCTGAAGGTACACGGGGTCGGGGAAATCAAGGCCGACCGATACGGCGGCGAATTCCTGGCTGTGATCGAGGAATGGAAAAAGGTGCATCCGGGACTGTGAGTTCACATGATCCTGGATGCACCGTTTTTTAGCGGGTCATGAAAGCTGAGCGCAGATCAACAAAGCGCAGCGGTCATTTATTCTTCTTGCCGCCCCAGCTCCAGTCGGTGGTGGGGATCTCGTTCATGACGGCGGGATAAACGCCGGGGCTGCGCAGCGCAAGGCCGATATCAACGGCCAGATTGCGCGCCCCGCTGGGCACGACGACATCCGTCGCTTCCGCGACCGTGCCCTCCGTCTCGGGCAGTACGCTGCCGATCAGCGGGAAATCGGTCTGGTGTCGGGTGGCTTTGAGCTCGCTGTGCATGGTGACGCGCAGGGTATATTTGCCGGGATAGATATCTTCAAAGGAATAATGGCCGTAGATATCGGTGGTTGTTTCCGCGATGACCTCGCCGTTTTGGATGAGCTCCAGCTTGATGCCGGGAACGCCGCGCTCGCCGATATCCTGCATGCCGTTTCCGTTTTCGTCCAGCCAGGCAAAATCGCCGATCGCGCCCTTGGCTCCAAAGCCGATATCGCAGTTCAGCAGCTTTTGCCCCATCGGCAGGCGGATCATCTCGCTGCGGCCGTTGCCGTCGGACAGCAGGACGCTGTTCCGCTCGCTCAAATCGCCGGAGCGGGCGAAGGCGTGATCCTCCGGCAATACGGCGGACAGATAATAATTGCCGGGATACAGCCGGTCAAAGAGGAAGCCGCCGTCCGCGCCGCTGACCGCCTGCGCGATCGGTGCGGCCATGCCCTCCTGGTAGAGGGTCACGGTCAGGCCGCCCACATTCTTCGCGCTACCGTCAATGCTCCAGAAGCTGCCGCCGATTGCGCCGAAGCGCAGGACGCCGAAGTTGGCCCCGGTCACATCGCCGCTTTGCGTGCTGACGGGCAGCTCCCAGGCCTCCAGGCTCTGCTGGTATCCGCCGACCAGGATGCAGTCCGCGTCCAGGCTTGCCCGGAGCAGGTATCCGCCGGGGATCAGGTCCGCCGATTCAAACGCGCCGGCTTCATCGGTTACGAGCTCGGCCACCTGCGCGCCGTTCCGGTCGATCAGCAGCAGGGTAAGGCCGGCGACCAGCGTTTCACCGGCGTCATAGGCGTCCGAATGATTTTCGTCGTAATAGGCGACGCCTCGGATGCGGGCGGGCTTGACCGCGCGCAGCGTAAGCCCGTCGACGTTCTGCCCCATAACCAGGCTGACCGTGGCGGAGGATACGTTGCTGACGGTGGGGGCGACCAGATCGGTGTCCTCAGCAAAGCCATAGCCGCCGGGCAGCTCGGCGGTGATCCGGTATTCGCCGGGCCGCAGGAGCTTCAGGGCGAATTCGCTTCCCTCGGCCGTATAAACGCGGCCGGTTTGGGTGTTCTCAGCGCGAAGGACGACATGGGCGGGTTCCCCGTCGGCCAGCGCGACGCCGGCTACGGTGGCCGTGCGCACCGCCATGACGTCCGCCAGGCGCACCTGAGAGCCCATGCCGGTTTCAAAGGGCGTGCTGACGGCGGTCAGCGCGTCCGATTCCTCAAACAGCGCGTCGTCCGGCAGCTCATAGCGCAGCGTATAGACGCCGGGCAGGATGCCCTTGATATAGAAAGCGCCGTTCTCATCCGTCAGGTCGTAGGTATAATCGGAATACGGCTCGCCGTTTTCGGCGATCAGCGTAACCTTGACGCCGCTCAGGCCCCGGCTCATGCCGGCGGGAAGATCGCCCGCCAGCAAAACGCTGCCTTCGGCCGTTCCCGCCTGGAACAGTCCGCCGTTGATCCCATCAACCCGCGCGCCGGGCGTCAGGCGAATCGCCTCCGTTTCGCCAAAATCGCCGGTCTGGCGGACGATCATGTTGGATACGGCCCCGCTTTGCGGCGCATAGGGGGAGGCGATGAAGGGATCCTGAAGGAGGAAGCGCACGGTATAGACGCCGGGCAGCAGATGGTCCAGGCGATATGCGCCGCTTTCATCGGCGGTCGCCGTGGCCAGAATCGTGCCGCTTTCGTTGACGGCCTCCACGGTGAACCCGGCTGCGCCGGCTTCGCCCGCGTTCTGAACGCCGTTGTTGTCGGCGTCCATATAGAAAATACCCTGGATGGAAGCGGGCAGCGTGACGGCGGCGTCCAGCTCGGTCGCCTGCGCGGCGGGCAGCGTCAGGGAAAGGCTGACCTCAGTCTGCGACATGGTCGCGCCAAAGCTGTTCTGCGCGCCGGGCACGGAAAAGAGCGTGCCCTCCCCGGTAAAGGCGGTCACGGTGACGTCGCCATCCCGCAGGACGGGGATGCGGGCAACGCCCGTCTCGTCGGTTGACGCGGAGGCCACGGCGGCGCCGTTTACGTAAGCCTCGATCCGGCCGTTCGCAAAGGCGGGCTCGTTTTCGTCCCGGACGCCGTTGGCGTTCTGATCCAGGTAAAAGCGCACGGAAAGGGAGGTGGCGTCCATGACGCCGACCGGCTGCAGGGTGGTCGTGCTTTCCGCCGAGATGTGGACCGTAGCGGATTGCGAGGAAGAATATCCGTCGGTAAACAGGCTCTCGGAGCCGCTTGTGAACATATAGCCGTCGGGCAGGGTGACGCGGTAGGTATAATCGGTCGGCTGAAGCATGGAGAAGACGAAGGAGCCGTCCGCCTGCACAGCCGCCCGCCGGGTGACCTGGAGCTCATCGGAAATCAGCTCGACGATCGCCCCGGTGAAGCCAGATTCCCCGGCGTCCCGGCTTCCGTTATGGTCGGCGTCGTACCATACGGTGCCGCGGGCGCTGCCCGCCGCCACCACACCGACGCCGAGCCCCAGCGAGCCGCTGGTCAGCACATAATCGTCGGAGGTCGCGTAGCCCGTATCGGAGGGGTTGATGCAATTATAATAGGTGTTATCCTTGATGCCCTTGGGCCCGATCATATAATTCTCGGGCAGGGTGACGGCGATGCGGTATGTGCCGGGGGACAGGGAGCGCAGGCTCGCTTCGCCGTTTCTGCCCGTGATATCGGAGGCTACGACAAAATATTCGCTGCCGTTCCAGGCCAGCGCGTCCACCTGCACGTTCTTGAGCAGCGGCTCGCTCTTCATGCGCCCGCCGTTCGCGTTCTCGTCCACGAAGGCGATCACGGTAAAGTAAACGGTTTTTCCGGTGGAGGCCAGGTCGACGTCCAGCTTCTGGTCGCCGCTGACGGTGAACCAGGGGGTCTCGGCCTTGACGTTGCCCCTGCCGGCCTGCACGGGCAGCAGCCAGTTCTTTTCGCTGAATTCGGCGGGCACCTGGCCGCCCGGCAGCGTGATCAGGATGTGGTAGCTGCCGTTTTTGACGCTGTTGAAACGGTAGTTGCCCGACTTATCCGTCGTCGCCTGGTAGTTGACGCCGTCCTCGCCCTCGAGCACGACGGTGATCCCCTGCACCGGCTTTTCGGATTTGTTGGAGATCTGCGTGTAGGTGCCGCTCACCGTGCCGGCAAGCGCGGACAGCGGGAGCAGGAGCAGCAGAATCAGAAGGGGGAAAAAGGCAGTTTTTCGCATCGGAAGCCTCCAAGAGCGTGATACGGGTTCATCATACTGAATCAAAGGGAAAAAGTCAATCGGAATCCGCGTTGCCCGTCCAATCGATCAGGCGGACGGTGGGCGTTTCGCCCGTCAAAGTGACCAGAACGGCGTCCTTTGCGTCCTGCGTGACGTAGGTTTCGCAGCCGATCACGGCAAGACGCCGCAGGGTGTCCCGGGAGGGCGTGTCCGGCTCCTCCTCAGTGGAGGTCGAGATGACGCCGACGCGCGGCCTGACTGCGTTCAGGAAGGCGGAGCCGCAGGCGGTGTCGTCCCCATGAAAGGGGACCTTGAGCACATCGACCGGGGCTAGGACGCCCGATTTCAGGAGGATATATTCTTCCTCCGATTTCATGTCCCCCGTCAGCAGGATGGAGCCCAGCGCCGTGTCCAGCCGCATGACCAGGGAGTTGTTGTTCTCGTTGTTTTTATTGAGCACGGTGGGCCCGAGCACGGTAAAGCGCGCCGTATCGGACGCCTCGATCACGTTGCCGCCCTGGAGCAATTGTACGGTCTGCCCCCGGCGGGCGGCGGCCTGCACGGCGGGATGGCCGGCGTCGATCCCGTCCAGGCAGTAAGCGGGCGTATAGAAGGCGTCGATCGTGATTTTGCTCTTGGCCAGCCGGTCCAGCCCGCCGTAATGGTCCTTATGGTTATGGGTCAGGAAAACGCCGTTCAGGTGGGTCACGTTTTCCCGGCTCAGCATTTCCATCAGCTTATCCGCGGTGCGCTTGTAGCCGGTGTCGACCAGGTAATGCAGGTCGCCGATCGTCAGCAGGATCGCGTCGCCCTTGCCGACGTTCAGACAGAGCATGGAAACGGGATCGGCGCTTCCTTCCGCTCCGGCAGTCAGCGCCGGGGGCAGGAAAAGCAGCAGAGCCAGCAATAGGGCGGTCAATCGGTTCATGCGTACACCTCGCTCGGATGATATGGTCTCATTATATCACAATATCCGGCTGTGAAGCGCAGATGAACGGATTTTTACATGCAATCCAAAAGGCCCGCCTCGGAGGGAGACGGGCCGGGAATAAGTTGCTTTTTACCGCTTTGTGCCGCACTGCGGGCAGAACTTGGCGTCGGCGGCCAACGGAGCGCCGCAATTGGCGCACACTTCGCCGCCTTGCTTTGCGCCGCAGCTGGGGCAGAATTTAGCCCCAGCGGTCAGCGGCTGACCGCAATTGGAGCAGAAGCCCGCCGCGGCGGCTGCGGCAGGAGCGGCCTGCGCGGGCTGCGCCTGGAAGGCGCCGTTCATAACCTGGTTCATCATCGCCGCCGCGCCAAGGCCGGTGCCCATACCGGCCGCGCCGTTCTGGTTGTTGGCGGCGTCCCGCATCGCGGCGGCGGCCTGGAATTGGGTGTATTTGTTGATGTCGCCCACAACGCCCATGGAGGTGCGCTGGTCCATCGCCTTTTGCACTTCCTCGGGCAGCGAGATGTTTTCGATCACAAAAGCGGTCAGCTTCAGGCCCAGGGGAGCCAGGCGGGGAGACAGGGTCTGCAGGGCGTAGCTGCCCAGCTCGTCGTAATTGGCGGCGAGATCGAGCGCCGGGATCTTGCTCTGCGCGATGGCGTCGGACAGGCCGGAAACGATGGTGCGCTTGATTTGCCCGGCTACATACTCCGTCGTGTACAGGCCGTTGGTGCCGAAAACCTCCTTGAGGAAGGTCTTGGGATCGCTGACGGCAAAGGAATAAATGCCGTGCGCCAGGATGCGGACCATGCCAAATTCGCTGTCCCGCATCATAACGGGCGTGCTGGTGCCCCATTTCTGATTGATGAACTGCTTGGTGTTGATGAAATACACCTCGGCCTTGAACGGGGAATTGAAGCCGTATTTCCAGGACTTGAGCGCCGTCATGATCGGCATGTTCTGGGTCTGCAGCTCATATCTGCCGGGAGTAAATACGTCCGCCAACTGCCCTTCGTTGACCATGATGGCCACCTGGCTTTCCCGCACGGTCAGCTGTGCGCCCATCATGATTTCCTTGCCGCCGCAGTCATAGCGGTATACCATAGTGTCCTGGCCGGGATCCTTCCATTCGATCACGTCGATCGCCTGGCCGCGCAGCATATCAAAAATACCCATAATGAAACCCCTCCGTCATGCGTTTTATGTATTTATATTTTCATGCGTCATCGGGCGCATTGCTCCAGGGTGCAAACGGAACGGGCGTCCGTCAGCTCGATCTCCAGGTTCAGGTACTCGCGGATGTCCCGGATGGTATCGGATACGTGCTCGTCCGTAGAGCGGATGAAATCGGGCGCGTCGGCGCGATTGCCTCCCAGGGGGATGGCGGCCATGCGGACATGCTTGGTGTCCACGAAGGCGACGCGGTATTCGGCGCCGTTGTCCGCCCTGCCGAAAAAGTTGGAGCGCAGCGCGTTTTCGAGGCGCTGCTGGCCGTGCCGCCACTGGTCGGACAGGTAAAGGTCGCCCTCCGGCAGCATGAGCTCATACAGGCGGCATCCGGCGTCCAAGGGGATATCGGACCGCAGCATCCGGAACCATCGCCGAAGGATATCGACATCCCGCAGGGAGCCGTTCAGGAGGTTGTGGATCAGCTCGTCCTGAACGATCCGCATCATTTCAAGCGGGCCGTAGACCTCGTCGGCGTAATCCAAATGCAGCCGGTTGAGCAGATGCCTGACGTCGCTCAGGGAGGTTATGAGCGCCTGCTGATTGAGCCCTACGGTAAAGGTGGGCACCGCCTTCAGCGGGCCGCTCAGCAGCGCGGGCAGCTTCGGGTCCTGCCAGGCGGCGTCATCCAGGCCGACAGCGGCGTATCGGGCGATGTCCGCGATGTCGCTGTCCCGCACCTCGGTTGCGATATGCGGCAGCTCAAAGCCGATCTCCTTCCAGGGGATCTCGGTTTCCAGCATCCGCGCCGTGGCTTCATTCTGTGCGATGAGCAGCAGTCTGAACATCCTCTACCTCCCAATCGTCAGGGGTAAAAACTTTCCGACCTTATTATACCGAAAAAAGGTTCCGTTGGCAATAAGCGGCGGGCAAATTCGCCGGATCGGCTGAACAGACGGTCAGAAGTGACGCATGTAGTAAAAGGACAGAAGCCTCGAAAAGAGCCGGGCGGGCAATAAGCGGTGCAGCAGGACGGCCAGGTGCTGATCGGCCTTCCCGATGATCAGGCGGGCGGGGAGGCGCTTTCTTTGCAGGGCCCTGGCGAGCCTTTTGCCCAGGATATCCGGGTCGCTGCCGTTTTCCTCGTCGTGGGCGATCTGCGAAACAGCCTTCTGATAGTCGGCGTAGTAAGGCGATTCCGGGTCCTTGGTGCGCGCGTGGCGGCGATATTTCTGCGAGCCGCTTTGATGATCGCCGGGCTCCACAACGCAGACGGAGATCCCAAAGGGGGCGGTCTCCATGCGCAGGCACTCGGCGTAACCCTCGATGGCGTGCTTGCTGGCCGTGTATGCCCCCTGATAAGGGACGCCCAGCAGGCCGTTGATGGAGGTGAAAAGGGCGATCTTGCCTCGGCCTGCCTTGCGCATCAGCGGGAGCGCCCGGCTGACCATCAGCGCCTCGCCCAGGAAATTGGTTTCCAGGACGTCGACAAACTCCCGACGGGTATATTCCTCACACGCGCCTAGCGTCAGCACGCCCGCGCAGCAGCACAAGGCGTCGGGCGGCCCGTACAGGCTCAACGCCCGCTCGACGAACCGATCCATAGACGCCTCGTCCTTGACGTCCAGAGGAAGCCGATAGCCTTCCTCTCCCTCGCCCTCCCGGCCTTCAAAGGAACGGGCCCCGGCCACCACGGTCAGGCCGGCCAGCTTCAGCTGGCGGGCCGTATGCAGGCCCAGGCCGCTGCTGGCCCCGGTGATCCATACGATCATGCGGCAATCCTCCCTCACAGATTTGCCATTTCATTATAAACGCCGGTGTGTTATAATGCAAGCGAGCGTCTCAAAGGGAGGAATGAGCATGGCGGGCAGCTGTACCCTGTATCCGGGCAAAGAAAAGCGGGTGCTTTCCGGGCATCTGTGGGTGTTCAGGAGCGATATCCGCGCGGTGGACGCCGACGTGCGGCCGGGGGACGCAGTGCGCGTGCTGGCGGGCAACGGGCGGTTTCTGGGCATGGCGTTTTATAACCCGAATTCCCAGATCACGCTGCGGCTTATGACCCGCCGGGAAGAAGCGGTGGACGAAGCGTTCATCCGCGCCAGGGTGCGCAGGGCCATTGAATATCGCCGTTCCTTTGCGGACCTTCGGTCCTGCCGGCTGATTTTTTCGGAAAGCGACGGCTTGCCCGCGCTGATTGCCGACGCCTTCGGCGATGTGATTGTGATCCAATCCCTGTGCCTGGGGATCGAGCGGTTCAAGGATGTCGTCTGCGACGAGCTGGTCCAAGCGCTGCATCCGGCCGCGATCTACGAGCGGGACGACGTCCCCGTGCGCGAGCTGGAGGGGCTCCCGCAGCAAACCGGCCTAATCTGGGGCAAGCTGCCCGACAAGGTGTTGGTGGAGGAGAACGGCATCCGCTTTCAGGTGGACGTCCGGGAAGGGCAAAAGACCGGCTATTTCCTGGACCAGAAGGAAAACCGCGCGGCGATCGCGCCCTTTGTGAAGGGCGCACGGGTGTTGGACTGCTTTACCCACACCGGGGCGTTCGCCCTGCACGCGGCCCATTATGGGGCAAGGGAGGTCACGGCGGTCGATATATCGGATTACGCCTGTCGCTGCGCGGCGGAGAACGCGGCGTTGAACGGCTTACATCAGATCCGCTTTGTGACGGCCAACGCCTTTGATTATCTGAAGGAGCAAACCCTTTCGGGCGAACGGTACGACGTCGTGATCCTGGATCCGCCCGCTTTTACCAAATCGCGCTCCACGGTGGCCTCGGCGGCGCGGGGCTATAAGGAGATCAACCTGCGGGGCATCAAGCTGGTCCGGGACGGCGGATACCTGGTCACCTGCTCCTGCTCGCAGCACATGCTGCCCGACGCCTTCCTGAACGTCGTGCGGGACGCGGCGCGGGATTGCCATACGCGATTGGTCCAGGTCGAGTACCGCACGCAGGGCAGGGATCACCCGATCCTCCCCGACATGCCCGAGACCCAGTACCTGAAATGCGGGATTTTTCGCGTGGAAAGGCTGTAATACGGGTGGAAAGGCTGTAATACGGTTTTCAGGATCAGCTTCTTCCTCATTGCCGCCGCTTTTGAGCACAATATAAAAGTGCTCCTGCCCCTTGTTATTTCAGCCGGTTTGCCGTAATATCTTATTTTACATCCAATACTGACGAAGAGGTGTTTACAAATGAGTGAATGTACCCATGATTGCAGCTCCTGCGGAAAGACGTGCGCCAGCCGCGAAGCGCAGTCCCTGCTGGCGGAGCCCCACGCCGGGACCGAAATCGGCAAGGTGATCGCCGTGGTCAGCGGCAAGGGCGGCGTCGGGAAGTCCATGGTGACGGGCCTGATGTCCGTGCTGACCCAGCGCGCCGGTTATCAGACCGCAGTGCTGGACGCCGATATCACCGGCCCCTCCGTGCCCCGTATGTTTGGCCTGACGGAAAAAGCGATGGGCACGGACACGTCCATTTACCCCGTCGTTTCCAAGACGGGGGTAAAAACCATGTCGCTGAACCTCCTGCTGGAGGACGATACCGCGCCGGTCGTATGGCGGGGCCCTGTGATCGCGGGCACCGTCAAGCAGTTCTGGACGGATGTGGAATGGGGTAAAAACGACGTCATGTATATCGACATGCCTCCGGGAACGGGGGACGTGCCGCTGACCGTATTCCAGTCCATCCCCGTGCAGGGCATCGTGATCGTTACGACGCCCCAGGAACTGGTGTCCATGATCGTCGAAAAGGCGGTCAATATGGCCAATATGATGAACATCCCGGTGCTGGGCGTGGTGGAAAACATGAGTTACGTCGAATGTCCGGACTGTGGGAAGCGCATCCAGCTGTTCGGCGAGAGCCATGCGGAGGAGACGGCCGCCAAGTACGGACTGCCGCTGCTGGCCCGGCTGCCCATCAATCCCAAGCTGGCCGCTGCCTGCGACGCCGGGCTGATCGAGCTGTTTGAGGGGAACTGGCTGGACGACGCGGTTCGCCTGATCCTGAAATAAGCGGTCGGTCATCATGAAACTGACGTTTTGTCCCCTGTTCAGCGGCTCGAGCGGCAATTGCACGCTGGTCGGCGCGGACGGAGAGCTGATCCTGATCGACGCCGGGCTGTCCGGCAGGCAGATCGTCGCGGCGCTGCAAAGCGTCGGCGTGCTTCCGGAAGCGCTGAGCGGCATCGTGGTGACGCATGAGCACAGCGACCACGTCAAGGGCGTAGGCATCCTGAGCCGCAAATACCGGCTCCCTGTGTACGCCAACGAACCCACCTGGAACGCGATGGCGCGTCAGGTGGGGGAGATCGCGCCCTTCAACCGCCGCTTTTTTGAAACCGGGGAGGATTTCTATATCGGGTCGCTGGCGATCCATCCCTTTGCTATCCCGCATGACGCCGCCGATCCGGTGGGCTTCCGCGTATATTACGGCGCGCGCAGCGTGGCCACGGCGACGGACATGGGGCATCTCAAAAAAACTGTGCTTCAGGACCTGGCGGGCACGGATGTGCTGCTGCTCGAGAGCAATCACGACCCGGAGATGCTGCGCAACAACCCGCACTACACCGCGGCGCTCAAGGCCCGCATCCTGGGCAATCGCGGGCACCTGAGCAACGAGGCCTGCGGCAGGGGACTGTGCGAGCTGTATGGGACGGGGGTCCGCCATTTTGTACTGGGCCACTTGAGCGGCGAAAACAATCCGCCGGAGCTGGCGATGAAAACGGCGGTCGATTTCGCGGTCGACGCGGGCGTTGTGCCCGACCGGGAGGTTTTCATCGACATGGCCTGGCGGGACCATGTCGGCAAGCGCTACGACATCGAGTGAGGACGCCGCCCCATGAGGACCGGAACATTTTGGGAGGAAAGGCCGCTGGTGCCGGTCGCCGTTTTCGGCGGACTGGGCGTGCTTGTCGGGCTTTTTCTTCCGGAGGTTCCGGCGCTTTTGCTGCTGTGGGGCTGCCTGGTGGGAATGCTTCTTGGGGCGCTGTCCCGGCCTTTGCGGATAAAAGCCGTTTATGGCGCGATGCTGGCGGTTTTCTGCCTGCTGGGGCTGCGCGCGCAGCTCGCTTCCAATGCGCAGCTGCCGCCCGAGGGCGTGTATCGGGCGACCGGCGCGGTCGCCGAGCTGCCGGGGTGGGATGAGGAGACCGGGCACGCGACCGTCCGTCTGCGCGACGTGACGCTCACGGCGGAGGACGGGAGCGCCTACGCGGTTTCCGGGGCATACTGGTCCTATTACGGCGAGGAAGGAGCTGCGCTGCCGCAGCCGGGGACGCTGGTCGGCCTGGAAGCCCGCCTGTATCATCCGTCTGGGCAGCGCAACCCTTATGGCTTTGATTTTAGGCAGTATTTGCGGCAGAACGGCATGACGATCGGGCTGTATAATCAGGGCGCGTTTGAACAGGGCGGCGAAGCAAGGGGCCTTTCATATTGGATGCTGCGGCTGCGCGGCCGGCTGATCGGGCGGCTGGACGCCCTGTACGGCGAAAACGGCGCGCTGCCCAAGGCACTGCTATTCGGCTCCCGGCAGGAGCTTTCGGTTAGGACGCGGCAGGCCTTCGCGCGGTCGGGCGTCGCGCACGTCCTGGCGATTTCCGGTCTGCATATCACGCTGCTCACCTCGGCGCTGTATTTGCTCCTGCGCAAATTCCTGCCGCTGCGTCCCAGGTTTTGGGCAACCGCCGCGTTTTTGCTCCTGTACTGCCTGCTGCTTGGCTTTCGGGCGTCGGTGGTCCGGGCCGCGGTGCTGACCCTGTGCGCCGGAGCCGATCGCCTGAGGGGGAGGCGAAGCGACCCGCTGTCCGCGCTGTCCCTTGCCTTCCTGACGGTACTGTTGATCAATCCGTATGAACTGACCGCGGTAGGCTTTCAGCTGTCCTTTTTGGCGGTGTTCGGGATGGTGCTGCTCGCGCCGGGGTTTGGACGCCTGTTTCGCCGGCTGGGCAGACGCGTTTCCGCTGCGCTGGCCTCCACCTTTTCCGCCGGGGTCGGTACGCTGATCCCCGCGACACAGGCGTTTCACTACCTCTCCCTTTCGGGGCTCCTCTTTAGCCCCCTGGTGTGCGCGCTGATGTATGTGCTGCTGCCGGGCTACGCACTGTCGCTACTACTTTCCTTCCTGAGCTGGCCGGTCGGCCGGCTGATCGCAACGGCGCTCGGCTTTCTTTCCGCCGCGCTGGAGCGCGCGGCCTTCTGGGTGAGCGAGCTGCCTTACGCTTCCGTCAACGTGCCGTCGATCCCCTGGCCGCTGATCCCCTGTTTCGCGGTCCTCGTGTTCTGCCTGTCCCCCTACGCGGCGCTTGGGCGGCGCCGGCGGGTCGCGCTTTGCCTGGCGCTGCTGGCGCTTGGAAGCGCTGTGCACCTGGCCACGCTGGATCGCGGGCTCTCTTATACCCAACTGGATGTCGGGTCGGAGGATTGCGCGATCCTGCAGGACGGACGCAGGACGGTTGCCGTAGACTGCGGAACGGATGGGGAGGACCTGACCGCCTATCTCCTGGCGACCGGCCGCAGCCTGGACGCGGTGGTGCTGACCCATCTGCATACCGACCACTGTTTGGGGCTGAACACGGTGCTGGACGCGGGGATCCGTGTCGGCCAGGTGATCCTGCCCGTCGGCGCGGAGGACCAGCGCGTGTCCGCCGCGGCGCTTGCGCTGATGGAGCGCGTGCGGTCGTCGGGCATTCCCGTGCGGACGGTCGGGGCGGGCGATGATATTGTCGTGGGGCGGATCCGCATGGAGGCGCTTTGGCCGATCGACGGAATGGTACGGCCCGGCCAGGACGCGAATCGCTACAGCCTGACCGCGCGATGCGAGCTGGGCGGCCTGAGCCTGCTGCTGACAGGCGACCTGCTGGGGGAATACGAGCGTTACGCGGCGGCCCCGGCGGATATACTGAAGGTGGCGCATCACGGCAGCGCGGCCGGCACCGGCGACGGATTTCTGGACGTCGTTTCGCCCCGGACCGCGTTGATCAGCGTGTCCCGAACGTCCCCCGCCGCTGAAAAGGAGGGGGAAACGCAGAAGCGCCTGCGGGAGCGCGGCGTCCCGATCTATACCACGGCTTCTTGCGGAGCAATCCGCCTGGAGCCGACTGCCGACGGATGGACGGTCAAGCCCTTTATCGGCATGAAGGAGGAACCATGAATTTTCAGGCCTTTTATGCGGCGCTGAAAGCGGATCAGCTGGAGCGGTGCTATCTGTTTGAGGGGGAAGAGGAATACTCAAAGGAGGCCGCGCTGCGTGATCTGGAAAAGAAGGTGCTGGACGGTCCCTTTGCCGAAATGAATCGCACCGTGCTGAGCGACCCGGACGCTGGCGCGATCATCGCGGCCAACGAAACGCTGCCCTTTATGGCGGAAAAGCGGCTGGTGATCGTGCGCGAGAGCGGGATGCTGTCGGGCAAGGCGAGCGGTTATGACGAGGGGGACAGCGCCGAGAAGCTGAAGCAATACCTGCCCGATTGTCCGCCGTCCAGCGTGCTGGTGTTTTACGTCCGGGGTAAGGCGGACGGCCGGAAAAAGCTGTATACGGCGCTGAAAAAGCAGGCGGCGATCGTCAGCTTTGAGCGGCTGACCGAGGATCAGCTGCGCGCCTGGATCGCGCGGGAATGTAAGCGGCGGGGAAAGAATATTTCTTATGATACGTGCGCGCTGCTCGTGTTTTCCGTCGGGACGGATTTGCAGCTGCTCAGCGGGGAGCTTGAAAAGCTCTGCGCCTATGCGGGCGAGCACCAGGAGATCACCTCGGCGGATGTGGACGCCGTCTGCGCGCGAAACACCGAATACAAGGTGTTCGACATGGCGGGGGCGATCCTGGACGGGGACGGAAAAAGGGCCTTCGCGCTGATGAACGCCATCCTGCGGGACGGCGAGGACCGGCTGTATCTGTTGGCGCTGCTGGGCAGGCAATGCAGGCAGTTGGCCAGCGTCTCGCGCATGAATTTGGCCGGCGCGTCCCAGCAGCAGATCGAGCGCGCCACCGGGATGCCGGGCTTCGCGGTGCGCCGGACGCTCAAGCAGGCGGGACGCTATACCCAGGAGCAGCTGACCGCGATGGCGGACGCCTGCCTGCAGATGGAGTACCAAGTCAAATCAGGCCAAATCGGCGATGAGGGCTCGCTGGAAAGGCTGATGCTGGAGATATTGTCGTATGGTCGGTGAACAGGAAATGCTGCAAACGCTGGCGGAGTACGGCGTTTGCTTGAGTGATGAACAGCTGGAACGGCTCCGGGGTTATCATCGTCTTTTGAACGAATGGAACGCCCGGATGGACCTGACGAACGTGCCGGAGGCGGATATGCCCCTCCGACACTATGCGGACAGCGTGATTCCGGTGGGACTTGCCCCCGCGCTGTTCCGGGAAGGGAGTCGGCTGATCGACGTCGGGTCCGGCGCCGGGCTTCCGGGGATCCCGCTGGCGCTTTGTTGCCCCGGGCTTCAGGTGGCCCTGCTCGAGTCGATGAAAAAGCGCTGTGATTTTCTGACGGCCGCGCGAAACGGGCTCGGCCTTTCCAATGTGACGGTGGTCAACCTGCGGGCCGAAACGGCCGGAAGGAGCCCCGAATATCGGGAGCGGTTCGATCTGGCGGTGGCCAGGGCGGTAGCGCCGACCAACGTCCTGCTGGAGTATTTGCTGCCCCTCGTGACGCCGGGCGGGCGTGCGCTGTGCTGGAAGGGCCCGGCGGCAGCCCAGGAGCTGGCGGGCGGCGAGGCGGCCGCGGCTCAGCTGGGTGGAGGAGGGATCGAGGCGATCTCCTATGCCGTGGACGGGGCGGAGCGCGTGCTGCTCCGGATCTCCAAGGATGGGCATACGCCCGAGCGTTTTCCGCGGCGGGACGGGCTTCCCGTGAAGCGGCCGCTTACATAAGGCTTTGAAAATCGTCAACGCTCATGGTATAATGTTCGCTGTTTGCGCGATTAAAGGCAGGAAAGGAAGCGTTTGCTATGAACCGAAAGGAATTGGCGGAGATCCGCCGCCGTATGGACCGGGAAAAGGGCAATATCTCGAGCATCCGGGGCTGTTATGTGACCAAGAGCGGGGAGATCGTCTCCGTGTTCGACAGGCCGCTGCGCACCATCCCGGAGGGCGAGTGCGTCACCTGGTTTTCACTGTTTAAGAAAGTGCTGGGCGGCGTGCCCGGCAAGACCGGGCTGGATATCGTGTTCTCTCCCGACCAGATGCTGTCCGGCGAGGAGCATCCGCTGCTCATGGAACTGCGGGATACCGGGCTCAGGGAGGACGACGTCGTTCATACGCTGTATCAAAAAATCATCGACAATTATCGCTCGGAGGAGGACTATGTGATCCTCCTGCTGGCGGACAGCTATGACGTGCCCCAGCACACCAAGGACGGCCTGCGCGCTGAAAACGCGGATGCCGTGTTCACATATTTTATTTGCTGCGTTTGCCCGGTCAAAACCAATAAGCCCGGGCTGGCTTACAGCGCGTCCGAACAGGATTTCCGTGATCTTGGGCCGGACAAGGTGGTCGGCGCGCCGGAGCTGGGCTTCATGTTCCCCGCCTTTGACGATCGGACCAGCAATATTTATAACGCGCTCTACTATATCCGGGATCCGGAAAATACGCATGACGAGTTTGTGGAGGCGGTTTTCCGCGTCGAACTTCCGATGGCCGGGCCCGTGCAGAAGGCGGAATTCATGAACGTGCTGGAGGAAGCGATCCGGGAGGACCTGAATTTTGAGGTCGCCCAGACCGTGAACGAGCGCCTGCGCGAGCATGTGGAGGTCCAAAAGCAGGATAAGACGGGAGACGCGCCCGTGATTTCCGCGCCGGAGGTCAAAACCATCCTGGCGGATTGCGGCCTGCCGCTCGAGCGCCTGAACGCCTTTGAGGAAAAATATGACGAACGCTTTGGCCGCGGTACGGCGCTGAGCGCGGTCAATATCGTGAACACCCGCCAGATGGAGGTGCGCACGCCGAACGTGGTGATCCACGTCAATCCGGAATTCAGCGATCTGCTGGAAACACGGGTGATCGACGGAAAGAAATATATCCTCATCCGCGCCGAGGAAAGCGTGGAGGTCAACGGGGTAAGCGTCAGTATGCAAGATGATCGGTGAATTGAGGTAAAAACGCTTTTTTGTATTTTTATATGGTGATTCTTTCACAAAATTTCTATCTTTTTGCAAAATGGAGCAGGAAAATCGAGAGTTTTATCGAATCATTATACGATTACTTCCGACCTGCTCTCAGTGATTGTCTAACGCTCAGCAAACGCGCTTTCGGCGTCTTGAACCCCTGAATTGACGGATGTAGCTCGTATTTCAGCGGGATTCGTCGGAAAACCGATTTTCGGAAAGCGGGAAGAGATGACACGGACCTGCTTTTTGATGCGGCGGAGGCATCGCGGGCTGGAAGGGGAAACGGCCTGAATGGGCTGAATGGAGGATTTCACCATGACGAAAAAGGAAATGATCCACGCAATTTCTCAGGCGACCGGTCTCTCGCTCAAGGAAGCGGAAGGGGCCTTTACCGCGATGGTTGACATTATCACCAAAGAAATCACCACCGAAGAAAAGGCTGCTGTCAGCGGGCTGGGCACCTTTGAGGTGCGGGGCCGCAGCGCCCGCAAGGGCCGCAACTTCCAGACGGGCGAGGCCGTCAAGATCCCTTCCAGCAAGTCCGTCGGCTTCCGCGCGGGCAAGAACCTGAAGGAAGCCATCAATCGGTAACGGCTCGCGCCGTCTGATCAGGTATATCGCAAGCAGCTGCTTACTGCCGCCCGGCATGCTTTGCGGCTGTTTTTTTCATTCGACAAGCGAGGGCTTTCGTGGTATCATGAACGATCATGATCAACGCCGGAGGAAAGAAGATGGCTTCCCGCAAAATCCTGCCGTACCGCCGAACGGTGCAGTACTATGAGACAGACCAAATGGGCATCGCCCACCACGCCAATTATCTGCATTGGATGGAGGAGGCCCGGATCGACTTTATGGCGCAGCTGGGATATCCCTATGCGGACATGGAGAAGCGGGATATCCTGTCGCCCGTGACCGCAATACGCTGCACCTATCAACGCAGCTGTACCTTTGGGGACGAGCTGGCCCTCCTTTTGTCGGTCAAGGCATATAACGGCGTGGTGCTGACCATGGATTATCAAATCCAGAAAGCCGCTTCAGGCGAGACGGTCGCCCAGGCGGAATCCGACCATGTATTTTTGCGCCGGGCAGGCGGCTTTGTGCGCCTGCGGCGGGATCTGCCGGAATTCGACGCCTGTCTGCGCGAACTGATGGCGGAGGCATAGCGCCGGGCCGCTCTGAACCAAATGAATACGCCTCCGTGCAGCGAAGGAGGGAAAGTGATATGCTCCCTTCATGAGAGACAGTGAAAGAGAAACTGTCGCATGAAGGGAGTGTTTTTGTATGAGGGAAAGGAAACTTAAAACCGAGGAATTGCTGCAAGCGGTTAAGCAGTATGTAAGAAACGAGGGTAGCTTGGAG
>JAFUHB010000162.1 GCA_017469085.1 Clostridia bacterium | reverse complement strand
GGCCCCGGCAAGGACGATCAGGACGTGCCCGTCTATTCCTTCAACGTAGTGATCGCCGGCGCGATGTTTGACGCTGAGGAAAAGATCGTCGGCGCCCGCGAGGATATCCTGGAGATCATCACCCCCAACCACGACGGCGCGGATGACAACGTATTCATCGGCTGGCCGGGCCAGAGCTACAACAGCGACGACGACGGCGACGGCAAGGTGGACGGCGTGGCCGAGCAGACGACCGAGACCTTCACCGAGACCCTCAAGGCCTATCGCACCAAGCGCCAGCTGGGCGACGCTTACAAGATGAACAGCGGCACCTGGACCAGCGAAATGGACGTCTTTGAAGCGTTCTTTAAGGGCAAGACTGCCGAGGAGCTTCAGGCCTTCTTCGCCAAGCAGTGCTCCGACACCAACGGCCGTGTGATCCGCTCCACCGCCACCAGCGAAGCCGATCTCGCCAAGTGGAACGCCCTGACCGAGGACGAGCAGGCCGCGGTCGACGCCCTGACCGGCGCGACCATGTCCCTCTCCGATGCCCACGGCGACATCCTGGGCGCTCTGGTCGCCGCCAGCAACAATGCCAAGCCCAGCGAGATCGTGGTGCAGGCCGATACCTACACCACCGCTTCCACCACCAAGCTGGTGCTGAGCGGAGACGACCTGGCCGCTGCCGAGGCCGTGCTGGCCGCCAAGAGCAGCCTGCTCTCCACCGCGGATGAAGCCAAGGCCGAAGGCTATGTGGTCAAGGAAGGCACCGTGACCGCGCAAATCATGAGCATCAACACGGACGGCTCCGTAGGCCTGAGCACCATTTCCGAATGGAAATACGAGGACGGCAAGGTCTATGTGAAGCTGACCTACGGTCAGAACGCCCTGAACCTGGCGCAGGCCGGCGCGACCGGCACCCTGCTGGTCAAGGGCGACGGCCCCGTCTACCTGCTGCACCTGACCGCGACGGATGTCGAGGTGCTGGAGTACAGCGAGGAAACCGCCGGCCAGTTCGACCAGTTCTATTCCGGCGCGGCAAACGCCCTGAACGAATATCACATCACCTTCGACGTCGGCTCTATCGAGCAGACCTTCGCGCTGATGTTCTAAGACCTGACATAAAACCTATTTCTTAGGCAATTGAGGCTGTTGCGGCTGAAAAGCTGCGGCGGCCTCTTTTATCATTCATTTGCAGACGGAACTGTTGCTTTTTCGTCCTTTTTCCAGCGTTAGCATTGCGTTTTGGTCAAGATATGCTATAATGAATTGTTGTCCCATCTGGGTGGGGCGCAATTTTTCATGATGATCCCGTCCGCTATCCAAGGGCAAAGGCGGGGCGTCTGATGATACTGCCAAGGGAGAATATACATGCCGACCACAAAGTTCGATAAGGAATCCATCAAGCAGTCCATCGTGGGCAAGCTCCAGCGTTACAACGGGAAAACCCTCGAGGACGCGACCGACCATCAGATTTATTACGCGATCGCCTCCACCGTCCGCGATCAAATCATGCAGAAGTGGACCGAGTATCGCGAGAAAGATAAAAATTACCGAGGCAAGCGCCTGTACTATCTATCCGTCGAATTCCTGACGGGCCGCAGCCTGATGTGCAACGCCCTGAACCTCTGCTCCACCGACGCTTATATGGACGCCATGAAGGAGCTTGGCATCGATTGGCGCAAGATCGTCAAGGAAGAACCCGAGCCCGGCCTGGGCAACGGCGGCCTGGGCCGCCTGGCCGCCTGCTTCATGGATTCGCTCGCCTCGCTGGACATCCCCGCCATGGGCTGCACCATCCGCTATGAGCTGGGCCTTTTCCGGCAGATGCTGATCGACGGTCAGCAGGTCGAGATGCCCGATACCTGGCTGGAAAACGGCAACGTATGGGAGGTGGCCGCGCCCGAGGACGCCTGTGAGGTACACTACGGCGGTTGGCTCGAGGAAACGCAGCGGGACGGCAAGCTGGTGTTCGTGCATCACGACTATAACACCGTCATCGCAGTGCCCTACGATATGCCCGTCGCCGGTTACGACACCGACACCGTCAACACCCTGCGCATGTGGCGAGCCAAGTCCGCCCACTCCATGGACCTTCGGGATTTTAACTCCGGCAATTATATCCGCGCCATGCAGGAGGACGAATTGGCCTCCGTCATCAGCAAGGTGCTGTACCCAGAGGACAATCATTACGAGGGCAAGGAGCTGCGCCTCAAGCAGCACTATTTCTTCACCTCCGCGACGCTGCAGTATGCCCTGCGCGATTTCAAGCGCCGCTTTGGGCATAATTTCCAGCTGATCCCGGAAAAAATGACCATCCAGATCAATGATACCCATCCGGGCCTGGCGATCCCCGAGCTCATGCGCCTGCTGATCGACCAGGAGGGCTTGGGCTGGGACGAGGCCTCCTCCATCGTGCAGCGCACCATCGCCTACACCAATCATACCGTCATGAGCGAAGCGCTCGAGCGCTGGCCGGAGGAAATGGTGCGCAAGCTCCTCCCCCGCATCTATATGATCCTGCAGGAGATCAACCGCCGCGTATGCGCCCGGCTGGCCAATGTCTATCATAACGGCATGGACCCGCGTATCGCCGGCCAGGCCATCACGGCCTACAACATGGTGCACATGGCGAACCTCTGCGTTTCCATGAGCTATTCCGTCAACGGCGTCAGCCAGCTGCACGGCGACATCCTGAAGGAAAAGACCTTCCACGACTACTATCAGATCATGCCCGAGAAATTCAGCGCGATCACCAACGGCATCACGCACCGCCGCTGGCTGATGGTGTGCAACCCCGGGCTCGCCTCTCTGATCAACGAGGCCATCGGCGACCAGTGGGTCCGCGATCCCGAGCGGCTGCGCGACCTGCTGCCCTTCCGGGACGACCCCGCCTTCCGCGATAAGTTTGCCCGGGTCAAGCGGGATAACAAGATCGCCTTTGGCAACATGCTCCAGGGCCGTCAGGACATCAGCGTGAGCCCCGACTTCCTGTTTGACGTACAGGCCAAGCGGCTGCACGAATATAAGCGGCAGCTGCTCAACGCCCTGCATATCCTGGTGCTGTACAACCGCATCATGGAGGACCCCTCCTTCACCATGCAGCCCCGCACCTTTATCTTCGGCGCAAAAGCCAGCCCCGCCTATTATATGGCCAAGCAGATCATCCGCCTGCTGATCGCCATCAGCAAGCTGATCGACAAATCTCCACGCGCGCGGGAAATGCTGCAGGTCGTATTTCTCGAAAACTACGACGTATCCAGCGCCGAATGTCTGATGCCCGCGGCGGACCTGTCGGAGCAGCTCTCCCTGGCCGGCAAGGAAGCCTCCGGCACCGGCAACATGAAATTCATGATGAACGGCGCGGTCACCATCGGCACGATGGACGGCGCCAATGTGGAAATCGCCGAGCAGGTCGGGCTGGACAATATCTATATTTTCGGCATGCGCGTCAATACCGTGCAGGATCTGGACAGCGAGGGTTCCTATCAGCCCATGCACATCTACGAGAGCAACGCCGAGCTGCGCAAGGCCTTGACCCAGATCATCGACGGCACCCTCTTCCCGGATAACGCCGCCGCCGTGCAGGACATCTATCACACGCTGCTGTTCTCCGATCATTATTACGTGCTCAAGGACTTCGGCTCCTACTCCATGGCACAGCGGCGGGTGGATAAGGATTATCAGGATCGCGAAAAGTGGCTGCGCATGGCGATTACCAACACCGCCTGCTCCGGCATCTTCTCCAGCGACCGCACCATCCGCGAATATAACGAAAAAATCTGGCACATCGCGCAGCGGGACCTGAAAAGGAAATGACCATGACCCGGATCATCAAAAAGGGCCTCTGCTGGGCCCTCCTCCTGTCCATTTGCCTGCTGATCCTCCCGGCGTGGAGTGAAAGCCCCGATTGGGATGATACCCTGGCAGGGCTGGGCGCGGAGGAGCTTTTTGCCCTGCGGGATGCCATTGACGCCCGCCTGCGGCGGCTCGGCGAATACCCGTTCGTCAAGCTTTCGGAGGGCAGCAAGGGAGACGAGGTGACCGCGCTTCAGGAGCGTCTGGCCGAGC
The DNA here is from genome assembly GCA_017469085.1 of Clostridia bacterium. Classification (GTDB taxonomy): domain Bacteria; phylum Bacillota; class Clostridia; order Christensenellales; family Aristaeellaceae; genus UBA4246. Next base: position 568 of record JAFUHB010000162.1, on the reverse strand, counting down.
TCGGCTATTTTACCAAAGAGGTAAACGGCAAATTCCAGGGTTCAACTGTTACCGCCATGAAGGCCTTTGAAAAGGAAATGGGCCTCAAGCGGGACGGCGTGGCCTCGATCGACGATCAAAAGGCCCTGTTTGCGGAGAACGCCGCTCCCGCGCCGACCCCAACGCCCAGCCCCACGCCCAAGCCGACTCGCACTCCAAGCCTTGCCAGGGATTACGCCAAGCTTGACTACCCCAACATCGGCCTCATGCCCGAAAAATATCGGGGCAAGCGTTATCAGCTGACCGGCGTCGTGCTGGACCTGCACGAAACCGGCGAGGGCCTGCTCGCCCGCATCGAAACCACCGACAAAACAGCCGCGACCGTCATGGTATCCTTTGGGGCACCAAACGACGCGTTGGCCGAGGGCGTGACCGTCAAGGTCTACGGCGTCGCCGACGGGCTGATCGAATACGAATCCCCCTCCGGCTCGGTCTCCCTGCCCCTCATTCAAAACGAGCACCTGGAAATCAATCCATAAAGCGCCTCATAATACTGGAGATCAGTTTATAATACCGCCGCGGGGGGGGG
>JAFUHB010000161.1 GCA_017469085.1 Clostridia bacterium | reverse complement strand
GCGCAAACTGCATCTCCGTCAGGCCCCGGCGGCTGGAGAGCACGGCGGTCCTGTCCGCGCCGACGGTCAGCACCTCCGTGCCGAGGGCAAGCCGTATCCCGGTCTTTTTCAGCCGCTGCGCGATCCGCCCGGCGTAATCCGGGCCGGTCAGCTCCGCGCCGTACCGGGTCAGGCCGAAGCCCTCATGGAGGCATTGGGGCAGGATGCCGCCGGGCGTCTCCCGGCGGTCCGCCAGCAGGATGTCCCGGCAGCCCGCCTCCCATGCGGAGAGCGCCGCCGTCATCCCGGCCGCACCCGCGCCGACGATCAGCAGTTCAGTTTCCATCCCGACCGCCTCCCAGGATCTCGGAGCCAGCGCCATCCTTGGTGACCGCTTCTTCGGGGATACCCAGCTCCTGCGCCAAAAGCGCGATCAGCTTTTGCTGGCAGCGGCTGCCCTGACAGCGGCCCATGCCGGTCCCGACGCGGCGCTTGACGCCGTCCAGCGTCGTCGCGCCCCGGCGGATCGCCTCCAATACCTCCGCTTTGCTCACATCCTCGCAGCAGCAGAGCATTTCGCCGCAGTCCGGGTCCGCCTGGACGGCGGCCTTTCTCTGCTCCCGGCTCATGCCGCGCAGCTTTCGGATGCCGCTCCTGTGCGGATCAAAGCTCCCGTTGTCCTCCGCCTGCAGGAATGCGGCGATCCTCTCCGCCATGGTGCGCCCCAGCTCGTCGGCGCAGGTGAGGCCCGGCGTCTTGATGCCGATCAGGCTCCAGAAGCCCGGGCCGGGATTTTCGATCACAAAGCTGCCGATGCTGCTGCCGTCCTCCCTTTGGGGGTTCGGGCGCACGGCGGCGAAGGAGCGGATGGTCTCGTTCAGGTCCAGATCGGGCAGGACAAACCCGGCCCGCTCACGGACAAAGGCCAGGCCCTCTTCGCTCACCGCGAAGTCGACCGCGTTTTCCCGCTCCGAGGGACCCAGCAGCAGGCTGCCCTCCACCGTGGGCACGGCGTTGAAGCCCTTGCCGCCGTCCTCCGGCTCATACTGGATGATATGGGCGGGCTTATGCTCCGCCGCCTTGTCCAGGATCAGATAATCCGCCCCGTCCGGAGCGATGCGCACTGCTGTGGGGAACAGCCGCTCCTGCACCTTATCGGCCCGCAGCCCCGCGCAGTTGAGGACCGCGCGGCAGGAAAAGGCCTCCCCGTCGGTCTCGACCCGGTAGCCCTCCACCGTCTTTTGAAGCCCCAGCACCCGGGTGTTGAGAAACAGCTTCGCGCCGTTTGCCGCCGCGTTTTCACAGGCGGCGAGCCCCAGGTCCCAGGGGTTGACCGTCCCGGCCGTGGGCGCATACAGGGCGGACGTGACATCGGGGGCGAGCGAGGGCTCCAACCGGCGCGCTTCCTCACCGGAGAGCAGACGCAGGCCGGGTACGCCCATGGAAAGGCCGTTTTCGTATTTTCTTTTCAGCGCCGCGTCGGCCTTCTCCCCGAAGCTCAGCATCAGGGAGCCGCAGCGGGAAAAAGGCACGTCCAGCTCCCGGCACAAGGCGTCAAAGCGGGCGTTGGCCCGGAGGCACAGCTCCGCCTTGAGGGTGCCGGGCTTGTGGTCATAGCCGGGGTAGACGAGAGCCGTGTTGGCGCGGGAGATGCCCGTACAGACATCCTCCCGCGCCTCCAGCAGCGCAATATGCAGTTTCCAGCGGCAGAGATTCCGGGCCGCAAAGCAGCCCAGCAGACCGCCGCCGATAACGACCACGTCAAAGTTTCGCATCAGAACACGTCGATGATCTCGCCCGGGCGGTCCAGCGTATAGCCGCCCATGGCCTCGATCCGCTCCCGGAACTCTTTGCTTTTGAGCGTGCAGATCAGCTGCTTGACCAGCCCCATGTTCCAAACCGATTCCGGGATCAGCAGATCATACTCCTCCACGCAGATCGGCAGGAAGTCCAGATCGTAGAGCCTGGCCGCGGAGTAGATGCCCATGCCTGCGTCCGCGCTGCCGCCGGCGATCTGCACGGCGACCGCGTTGTGGGTCATTTCCTCGCGCTCATAGCCGTAGACCCGATCGGGATCCACGCCTTCCTTTTGGCAGAGATAATCGGTCAGGATGCGGGTGCCGGAGCCCTTCTGCCGGTTCACATAGCGGACACCCTCTTTTGCGATATCCGCAAAGCGCCGGATGCCCAGAGGATTGCCCTTTTGCAGCATCAGTCCCTGCTGGCGCCCCACGCAGCGGACCAGGTAGACGCCGCCGTGGGGGAAATATTTCCGGATATACCTGCGGTTATACTCGCCGGTCTCCGTGTCCAGCAGATGGATGCCCGCTGCGTGGGCCTCGCCCCGGCGGATGGCCATGATGCCGCCCATAGAGCCCACGTGGGCAGAGGAGAGGAAGATGCGGTGATCCTCCCTGTGGATGAGGTCGGTCAGCTCATCCAGCAGTGGATCATGGCTGCCGATGACCACCAGCGTGTTTTTCAACCGGCCCTTGTCCTTGAGGAGCCGGACGCGGACCTCCTCGCCCGCCATATAGCCCTCGGTGCCCTGGGGCACCTCCAGCATGCCGTCCGCCTTCATGAAGGAGGACACCACGCCGCTGCCACGGGGCAGCGGAGAGGCCATCAGGGAAGATCCCACATAACCCATGCGCAAGCGCACATATTCCTGATATTTGAGCCCCGAGACCACCTGCCGCGTGAGCGTGGCGCGGGTGCGGCTGCCTTTCTCGTTTTCTCTGCCGTACCAGGCGTCGATCAGCGGCTGCAGGAATTCCTCGATCACGATGATGCCGGACACCGGATAACCGGGCACACCCAGAATGGGCTTTTCTCCGCGAAGGCCCAGGATCGCGGGCTTGCCGGGCTTGATGGCGACGCCGTGGACCAGCACCTCGCCGACCTCGCGCACGGCGGCGGTGGACCAGTCGTCCCGCCCGGCGGAGGAGCCGGCGTTGAGGATCACCATGTCGCACTCGTCGGCCGCCTTCGCGACCATGTCCCGGATGGCTTCAGACCGGTCCGGCACGATGGGATAGGTCCTGGGCTCTGCGCCCCAATCCTTCAGCATGGCGGAGAAGATGGAGGAATTGAACTCCAGGATATCGCCCGGCCTGGGATCGGCACAGGGCGGGATGATCTCATCCCCGGTGGGGATAATGCCCACCACCGGGCGACGGATGACCTCAAGCTCCAGTACGCCGCCCGCGATCATGGCGCCGATGGCGGCGGGATTTATTTCCATGAAGCTGGGCAGGATCATCTCCCCGGCGCAGATATCCTCGCCGATCTGGCGGATATGCTGCCAGGGCGCGGCGGCGGCGTGGATGGTGATGCTGCCGTCGTCGTTTTTGACGATGTCCTCCACCATGATGACCGCGTCGCAGTTGGCCGGGATCGGGTCGCCGGTGTCCACTACGACGAACTGGTCCTCCCGCAGGGTAACGGGGGTCGTCTCAGTGGCGCCGAAGCTGTCCCTTGCCAGCAGGGCCACGCCGTCCATGGCGCTGGCCGCGTAATGGGGGGCGTTGATCTTGGCGTAAACCGCCCGGGACGTGATGCGCCCATAGGCCTCCTGCACCGGGACGGTTTCAAACTGTGCGCCGAAGCCCTCGTCCCGCAGCTTTTGGAGATATTCCTTCTTCGCCTGCTCCAGCGGCATATTGGTCAAATATTCAAAACCCAT
>JAFUHB010000160.1 GCA_017469085.1 Clostridia bacterium | reverse complement strand
TAAACCCGTGCAAAACGATATAGTTTGTGATTTTTCTCAGACTAAACGCTACTGTTTTTTTCTTCTCAGGGTAATTGCAACTGTAAATGCTACTGTTGCAGTTACTTTGAGAATTTACTTGTGTAAATTGCGGAGGGCGGGCAAAAAATCAGTTGACGGGCTATCGGGAAAGGGGTATAATACAGACACAGTCGCCAATCCGCTGTGGGAGAGCAGCGTAGTCCAGGCGAGAGTGGCGAAGGGAGGGAAAACAAGTGTCTGAAATCCGTATTAAGGAGAACGAGTCTCTGGAAAGCGCGCTCAAGCGTTTTAAGCGCCAGAGCTCCGGCGTCCTGGCCGAGGTCCGCAAGCGCGAGCATTACGAAAAGCCCAGCGTAAAGCGTAAGAAGAAGGCCGAAGCCGCTCGGAAGCGCAAGTATTAAGGAGCTTCTGCCATCTCCCGTCTCGATACCGAGGCGGGATTTTTATTGTGTTTTTTAGGGAGGCATGGATATAATCAGCGAAAGATTGTAGATGGAAGCGCTTTGCGGGAAGCACCGCATACAGCGCATGATCTTTCCATGTTTATTGCACTGTCAACGATATGTCTCCGACCGCGCTCACTTCAAGGCCTTCTCCGCCCGGCCAGGCCAGGGCCGTTCCGTCTTGGGCCAGGTTCAAAAGATCCGCTTCATCCGCCCGATCCGCTATATAAACCGGCATCAGCTTCATGAGCAGCGCGCCGCAGCCCAGCTTATCGGACAGGACCGTCACATATCGCCAGGCGTCCTTGGGCTTGCCGTCCGCCGGATCCAGATGGGGCGTGCGCACCGCGCCGTCCGCCCAGGTATAAAACCACTGCTCGTGAGCAGAATCGACCGGGAACGCCCGAAGCGTCACCAGGCTGCTCGGCGCGTCATAGCGAAGAACACCCACCTGGTAGGGGCGACTATTTTGCCGATCGTACAAATTGACCGCGTATTCGCCCGTATCGAAATTCCGGATAAATCCGTCGTAGCTGGAGATCGTGCCATGCATAAAGCCCCGGCTGCCGATCCGCTCGGCCAAATAATCGGCGATAAAAGCGTTCTTCATCCAGCCGAAGTCAATGAATTCCGTGATCCCCGCGTCCTCCGCGAAGGCAAGATAGCCTTCCGAAATATCCAGCTGCACCCGCCGGTCCGGAAGGAGACTCAGCGTGATCTCATCCCCATCTCCGATCCAGGCGGCAGCCTCCGCGCGATAGGCGCGGACCGCTTCGTTCCTGCCCGGGTCATACTCCGCCGCTTCCCGATCGTCCGCGCTGTGGGCCAGCGCCCAATCGTCCTGATACAGCGGCCCCAAATACAGGTATCTCGCCCCATCGGCCAGGCACTCTGAAAGCGCCCGATACAGTGTTTCCCCCACCTCCAGGGGCTCGCCCGGATGGCGGTTGATCGTCGCCAGATTGACGACGCCCTGGTATTCATCCTTGGCGTCAAACAGCCGATACGCCGTCGCAGCGGCCTCAGTATACAGGCTCGTCAACTCTTTCAGTTCCGCCGCCGCGGAAGCGCCCGACGCCCCCAATTGATATTGGAACACAAAATCCCCGGCGCAGGTCAGTCCGGCGGAGCCGTCCGAATCGATCACCCGCCAGCCCGCCTCCGCCGTCAAGGAATGGGTCAGGCCGTAAATCAGCGCCGTTCCCCCGATCAGCAGTACGACAACGAGCAGCACCCATCTTAATTTCAGGTGCCGCTCGTTCAGGTCGATGCGCTGTACAGGCTTCGGCCGACGCGCCGCCCTGTTACCCGCCGTTCGTTTCATATTCGTTTAGATGACCGCCAGGATCAGGAATATCCCAAACAACGCGATCAGCGCCGCCAGGATCACAAAGCCGATGATCGCGCCCTTCTTGCACTGCTTATAATTGCGCTTATGCCGGAAATGCTTGAAGATCAGCCCCAGGATGAGCCCGATCACGGGCAGGAGGATGCCCAGCACCAGATACCAGACGCTGCCGGTATCATGAATGGGCGTCACCAGGAAGTCCTCCGCCCCCTCGCTTTGCTCGACCTCGGGCAGCTCCGGCATCGTTTCGCCGGGCTGCAGGATGGTAATGGATTTGACGCGCTCCCCGCTCTCCCGCTGCTTCTTGTAGGCCTCGATCTCCTGCTTATTGCCGTATACATAATGGCCGTGGCCGATATACGTCATTTCAGGCTGATCCACGCTGTAATCGTGGACGCTCGGATCATAGGTAAACAGCACCTTGTTCTTTTCCAGCTGCGGGTCGGGGATCGGGATGGCCGAAATCAGCGACCGCGTGTAGGGGTGCAGCGGATAGTTGAACAGCTCGTCCGTTTCGGCGATCTCCACGATATCGCCCTTGTAAATGACGGCGATGCGGTCCGAAATGAAGCGGACGATGGAAAGGTCGTGCGCGATGAAGAGATAGGTCAGGTTCTTTTCCTGCTGGAATTTCTTCATCAGGTTGAGCACCTGCGCGCGGATGGAAACGTCCAGCGCGGAAATGGGCTCGTCGGCAATGACCAGCTCGGGCTCCATGACCATGGCGCGCGCCAGGCCGATACGCTGCCGCTGGCCGCCGGAAAATTCATGCGGATAGCGCGTCAGGTGCTCGGGCAGCAGGCCGACCTCATTGATCATGGTCTCCACCTTGCGCACGCGGTCCGCCTCATTTTCAAACAGGTGGAAGTTATAAAGGCCCTCGGAAATGATGTAATCGACCGTAGCGCGCTCGTTCAGGGAGGCGGCGGGGTCCTGGAACACCATCTGGATGTTGCGGATCACCTCGCGGTCCAGCGAACGCGGGATCTTGCCGGAGATGCGCACGCCCCGATAATCGATCTCGCCGGCGGCGCAGGGGTTCACGCGGATCACGGCGCGGCCGATGGTGGTCTTGCCCGATCCGGATTCGCCCACCAGGGAGAACGTCTCTCCCTTAAAGATATCAAACGACGCGTTTTTGACAGCCTTTACGGCATCCTCGCCGGTGCCGAAGGTGATATCCACATTCTTGACCGACAGCAGGATCTCGCGGCCCTCCTCGTTGATCGGGCCGTGCTCCGGCAGATGGGAAACGGCGCCCCGAATACCCTGTTTTTCCTGGTTTGACACGTCCGTCTCCTCCTTAAATGTTGAACGCTTCGAGCAGCTTCTCGTGGATGTTCTGGATCAGCTCGGGCTTTTCGTACTTGGGCGAGCGCGGATCGAGCAGCCAGGTCTTGGCATAGTGCGTATCCGTGACCTTGAACATCGGCGGGTCCTTGAGCGTATCGATCTTCAGGCAATAAGCGTTGCGGGGCGCGAACGGATCGCCGACGATCTTGTTATACAGGGAGGGCGGCGTACCGGTGATGGAAAACAGCTTGGTATTCTTCTGCGCCAGCTGCGGCAGGGAGGAAAGCAGCGCCCAGGTATAGGGATGCCGCGGATCGTAGAATACCTCCTCGACCTCGCCCAGCTCGACGATCTGGCCGGCGTACATGACGGCCACGCGGTCGGCCACATTGGCGACCACGCCCAGGTCGTGAGTGATGAATACGATGGTGTAATTGAACTCCTTCTGCAGATCCTTGAGCAGCTTCAGGATCTGGGCCTGGATGGTCACGTCCAAAGCGGTGGTCGGCTCGTCGCAGATCAGGATCTTGGGCTGGCAGGAGAGCGCGATCGCGATCACGATGCGCTGGCGCATGCCGCCGGAATATTCAAAGGGATAATCGTCGAAGCGCTTCTCGGCATTCGGGATGCCCACCTTCTTCATCAGCTCGATGGCGCGCTCGCGGGCCTGTACCTCGGAGCACTGCTGGTGCTTGATGATGATGGAGGTGATCTGCTTGCCGATGGTGATAATGGGGTTCAGGGAGGTCATGGGATCCTGGAACACGGTCGCGATGCGGCGGCCGCGGATCTGGGTCCAGTCATGGGCGTCCTTGATATTGGCCAGGTTGAGCACGCAGGTGCCGTGCAGCTGCTCCGGCGTTTCATCCAGGTAGCGCACGCGGAAGGCGATCGGGTCGAACACTTCGCTGCGCTGCTTATCGTCGTTCAGGTCGACGCCCTTCTTCATGGCGTCCTTGAGGGCGGCCAGCAGCTTGTTGATGGTGCGGCTGCGCTTGACCGCGCTGTAACGGCCTACCGACAGGTAGACCTCCTTGGCGATGATTTCATTGCGGGCCTTCGTCTCGGCGGAGGCTTCATTGGCCGTTTCCTTAGCGTAGCGGGCTTTGAGCTCAGCCATTTTGCGGTCATACGCTTCCAGGTAGGCCGTATCGCGCTCGGCGGCGCGCTTTAGATCGGCGATCTTCTTTTCCTTTTCCGCCTTGAACTGCTTGATTTTTTCGTCCAGCGCGGCGATTTCCTGGGCGGTTGCCTTGATCTTATCCTTTTCCTTGGCGGGGTCGAAGGTCTGCTTGAGGTTGAATTTCTCCGTCCGCTCAAACACAAGCTCGCCGATCCGGTCGTCCATGGCCTGCTCGTCCGCCTCGTTCAGCGTGGCGCGGCGGGCCTTTTCCTCCCGCAGGGCCTCCATCTCCTGATAGGTCTTGGCGCCCCCCTCCAGCCGGGAGGACTCATTGAGCGCCCGGGCAACGCTCGCAATCTTGGATTTTGCCGCCGGGGTCAGCGCCACCTTGGTGTCCGCCAGCTCCGGATCGGAGAAGATGATCTCGCCGCTTGAGATGAACCCGTTCTCATCCAGCATCCCGGCGAAGGTCTTGGTGAACACGGATTTTCCGGAGCCCGACTCGCCCACGATGGCGATGGACTCGTTTTCATAGATATCCAGCGAGATCCCCCGGATCGCGGTCAGGATCCTGCCGCGCACGCGGAATTTGACCTCGAGGTCCTTAACGGACAGCAATACGTTTTGATTCTCCATGGCGCACCTCACATATGGGTCCTGGGGTCGGAAGCGTCGCCCAGGTTCTGCCCAACGACGTACAGAACGACGGTGATGATGGAGGCCACCGCCACGGGAGACCAGAATTCAAACTGCCAGCCGGGCGTCAGCATGGCGTTCTCCGCCTGGTAGATGAGGCGGCCCAGCGACATATCCGACATACCCATGCCGATGTAGGAAAGGAACACCTCATAGGAAATGTAGGAGGGGATCTCGGTGGCGGCCAGCGTCACGATCACGGAGGTCATGAAGGGCAGGATGTTCTTCATGGCGATCCGCAGGATGGGCGTGCCCAGGCAGCGGGAAGCAAGGTTATATTCCCGGTCGCGGATAATAATGACCTGCGTGCGGATAAAGTAGGCGATGCTCAGCCAACCGGTAATGGTCAGGGCGAACACCATGGTCCAGAAGCCGGCGGAGAAGATCAGCACCAGCACGGAAATGAACAGGATATAGGGCACGTTGCCGATGATGTTGTACACCTCGGTCATCACGATATCCACTTTTTTGCTGAAGCCCCACACCGCGCCAACCAGAATACCGATCACCATGTTGATGAGCGCACAGATGAACGCCATCGTGATCGAGATCCGGCTGCCGAACCAAACGGCGTCAAAGGTCGACTGACCGGAAGCGCCGGAGCCCAGGATCCAATGGATGCTGTTGCCGAATTTGCTCAGCGCCGCGCTTGGGAGCAGGTGCTTGGCGCTGCTGTCCATCAGGTTCTTGAACGGGTCGTAGTCGATCACCATGGGGTAAATATAGGTGAAGGCCAGGATCACCGCGAACAGCGCCAGGATGACGATGTTGATGCGCTTTTTGAAGAACACTCGGAACACGCTCTTCCAATAGGAATATCGGGGCGCAGTGATCTTTTCGGACTCCAGGTCGTTATGATCGACGTGGGAGAACAGCTCCTGCTCTCTCAGCCCCAGGTCGCTTACGTCTATCAGATTACGTTCTGTCATGTCTGTCACCTTGCCTTTGAAGTAAAGGATATCCGCGGGTCTACCATCGCCATGAGCAGGTCGCCCAGGATGATGGAGATAACGGAGAGCATGGCGTAGAATAAGGTGACGCCGACGATGACGCCGTTATCGTACATATTGATGGCTTTTGTCAGCAGGTTGCCGGCGCCAGGCACCACGTACACACGCTCGGTGATGATCGCGCCGACCAGAGCGCCCAGCACGGTGCCGGGGATGCCATGCACCAGCGGGATGATCGCGTTTTTCAGAATATGGCGGGAGAAGATCTTACGCTCGGAAAGTCCGCCGGAGCGGGCGAATTTGACGTAGTCGGAATTCATCTGGTCGATCATGTAGCGCCTGAGCCACTTCATCAGCGACGCCACCGAGGGCAGCGCCAGCGAGATGATGGGCAGGGCGAACATCTTCCAGTCATTGGAATCCATGTTGAAGGTGGTCGGCAGGCCCAGGTTATAGCCGATGGCCTTGAACAGGAAAATATAGGCCAGCGAAGGCACCGCGATGATGAAAACGATATAGATGGTGCCGATCTTGTCGATCAGCTTGTCCTTCTTGCGGGCCATGATGATGCCCAGCGGAACGCCGAGCAGGTAGGAAATGAACACGGCGATGATGCCGATCACGAACGAGTAGCCGACCTGGCTCAGGCCGCCCTTGACCGTCGTGACCGCCGTATAATCGTCGGTAAAGCGCTCCCTGGTCACCAGGCTCGCGTCCTTGGAGCCGGCGGAATAGGTGGCGCTGTGCAGGTCATCGGCGCTGCTTTCCGTCAGGCCCGTCGGGTAGGTGATGACGGAAGCCACGTAAGAGCCCTGGGGCGCGTTCATACTCTCGAACACGTCCACGCCGGAATTGACCGTATAGGACTTGCCCAGGTTGATGGACACCAGGTTCTGGTGGATGAAGGGGAACTTGTTATCCGTATAAAGCAGGTATTTATGGCGAGTGCCGTTGCCGATGATGGCCGGCGCGAACGTGTTCTCGCCGTACATCGGGTCGTGCAGGGTGAAGGTGAGCTTCCGCTCGCCGATATCTTCCTTGACATAGTGGATGTTGTCCACGCTGATCAGGCCGGTCATATAATTCCACAACCGGCCCAGCAGGGGCTTATCCTTATAAGCGAACAGCTGCTGCTGCCCGCCCGGGGCCACCTTTTTCTTGGACAGCTTGGCGTCCAGGCGCATCACCTGGTAGCCCTGGGATTGATAGTATTCCGTAAAGCGCGCCACATACGCAGCCACTTCCTCCGGATCGTCCTCCGCCTTTCGGCCGAAGGCGGCAAGCTCCGTGGCCTTTTCCGCGGCAAGCTCGCCGTCGGCCACCAGGCCCTGAAGCCACTCCGTGTACGGCACATAATCGATGTAACCGAAATCCTCCCACTTACGGTACTGATAAACGGTTTTCTGATTATTGCCCAGCTGCGTATACACCGGATCGGCCGCAAACACCAGCTGACGATCCAGGCAGGAATAAATCAGGATCATGACGATCGCAACGACGATAATCACCGATACGAGGCCATGCAGGACACGCTTTACAAGATACTTTATCATGTGATCCTCTCAATAACAGCGGCAGGGGGGATGACGGAAACCGCCATCCCCCCGCCGTTCATTCATCAGGATGGGGGCGGTGGGTGCGGGATATCAGAATACGCCCAGCGCCTTGACCCTGTAGCCGGCATAGTCGGGCAGCATGGTATCCAGATAGGTCTGAGGATCGCCATAGTCGGGGCCCCAGCCGGAGAGGTCGCAGAGGTCGAAGTTGGCCTCGTAGCCGGTGTTGTAGTAGTAGCCGGCATAGTACCATTCGCCGGAGGTCGGGCAATCGACCTTGTTGATCACGATGCGGTTGTCGGAAGCGTTGGCAACGGACTGCTTGAGCGCTTCTTCACGGTTGCTGTACACTTCGCTGCCGGTGAAGGTGGGCACGTCGATGTAGATCGGATGATCCGCGTCGACCACAACGCCCTCGGCGGCCAACTCGGCCACGGCCAGCTCCAGCTCGGCCTTGGCGTTGTCCACGTTGTACCAGCCGTCGAAGCCGGAGGACTGCTGGGTGTCAGCGTCCCAAACCTTGGCGGTAACGCCATCGGCATCCAGCTGAGCCTGCATGATCTCGCCGTAGTAGGTGCCGGCGGCGAAGGTGGTGGCGGTGCCGTTGATATCAACGGTGACCTCTTCGTCGACGAACACGAAGTTGCCGGGCACGTAGGAGTTGATCAGCGCGGCGTACTTGAGCTCCTCGCCGACGGACTGCGCTTCATAAGCGCCACGGTCCAGGGACATCAGCAGGGCGCGGCGGAAGTGCAGGTTGCTCATCGCGGCCTTGGTGCGGGCGGCGTCTTCCACAGTCTGCGGGGACACGGCCTTGGTGTTGTCGTTGAAGTTGGCGAACGCGGTACGGTTGACATTGAAGAAGCCCATGAAGGAAGTAGCGTCGGTCGCTGCGACGTAGGAATTGCCCTCGAACAGGCCGTCAGCCTTGGCCTGCTCCACAGCGGAGGCGTTGAGGCCGCAGCCGGAGAGGATGCCAGCCTTGAAGTCGTTGTAGCTCTTCAGGGCGTCGGTGCCGTCATTGTAATACCAGTTGACGGTGTGGATGTTGATGTGATCGGCATTCCAATAGCTGGGATTGGCCTGGAACACGATGGTGTTCTGGGCGGTGGAGTTGGTGACCAGATAGGGACCATTGTAGGCAATGTGATCGGGATCCTTGCCGTACAGATAGTTCTCAGCCTCAGCGTTGAAATCAGCGCCGAACTGGCCGCCCTGGGAGGTGTAGTACTCGCGGCTCATAGGCGCGAACACACCGTAGCCCAGCATGTTGGTGAAGAAGGGGGAAGCCGCTTCCAGGGTGTACTCCAGGGTGTAATCGTCCAGCGCCTTGACGCCGACGGTGGTGAAATCGGTGGTCTCGCCGTTCATATAGGCTTCAGCGCCTGCGATGTTGCAGCCTTCGGGGCCAACCAGGTATTCAAGGCCCTCGGCGGCGTCCAGCATGTGCTGCATGCCGGCAACCCAGTCGTCCGCCTTCACATCGGCAACCTTACGGCCCTGAGAGTCGACCCAGACAGCGCCCTCACGGATGGTGAAGGTGTAAACCAGGCCGTCGTCGGACACGGTGTAGCCGGTCGCCAGCGCGGGCTGCTGAACATTCTCTTCGTCATATTCATACAGGCCGTCGTAGGTGTTGACGATGGCGCGGGAGTCGGCCTGCTTGGAGGTGGCCAGCACGTCCCCGGTGTTGGGGTCGGAAGAATACGCGTAGTTATACACGTCGGTCAGCTCGTAGCCCTGCTCGGCCAGATAAGCCTTCGCCTGGGCGTCGTAGGTGCCGGTGCCGCGCGTTTCGTTCCACAGCTCGCGCAGATGCTCGACCTGCTCGGTGGTCAGGATGCCTTCCTTGACGATGATCATCTGATGCACGCGGTCAGAGTCGTTGCCCCACAGGGTGGTGTTGGCGGAACGGGGAGCGATGCGGGTGATCGCGTAGTTGCCGCCGCGGCTCTCGATCGGGATCATGATGGCGGCGCCCAGCAGCTTGGCTTCAGCGATGGCCATCTTGGCATAGCGTTCGGAAACGCTGATATCGGAGGCCTTGGCTTCCAGATAAGCAGCATAGAAATCGCCCAGAACGGCTTCGTAGACTTCGGTAGAGGTGGCTTCATAAGCTTCCAGATCCACTTCGGTCTGCGCATCGGCCGCCAGCTGGGTGCTCTCGCCCAGGGCCACGCCGCACAGCATGGACAGAGCAAGAACCAGAGACAGGAGCTTCGCGAGGTTCTTCATTGAGATTCATTTCCTTTCTCAAATTTTTATAATTCCGCGCTTGCGCGCGAATTATATCGTAGATTCGCAGGCGCCACACGCCGCACTCACACAGCGGAATGAAAAAGCGCATGACCTTGCATCTTTGAATTTTACCACAAATTCCTTCCCGTTGCAAGCAGTCCTCCACGCCCGCGCGCCATTTTCCATGCGCAGCAAGCAAGAAAAAACGCCGTGATTGCGGCGTTTTGTTTTGTACACCAATCTCCGGCCCGGCAGGCGTTCAAAAAATCACCAAAAAACAAAATAAAAACAATCGGTCAATCAAGCGCCAAGCAAGCGAAGGCGCGATCACGGCAAAAAGCAGGCCTGACGCTGCCAAATCGTCAGAATAACGCCATCAGTACAGCACCCTTTCCTGCCCTCCCCCGGTCAAATCGTCCGCTGTTGTTTCTCCGAATTCCCGTTTCAGCGTCTCATAGCAGGCGCGCATGCGCGGCTCCCGCCCGGGGAGGTCGTGCGCGTCGGTCGCCACGAAATCCAGCAGCCCCTGCCGGACCAATCCGCCCAGCCAGCGCCGCCGCCGGAAGCCCTGTCGCCGGACGAAGGCGGAGCAATTGACCTGCATGCGCACCCCATATTCCGCCTTGAGGCTCGCCACCCGGCGCAGCGAAGCCAGGCAGGCGTAACGCTCGATATGCGCGAACACCGGCATATACCCGGCGTTTCGCACCTTGTGCGCCGCCTCGGCCAGGCGCTCGAAGCGCTCGTCGGGCAGGAACTCGATCAGCGCGTGATCGCTTCCGGCCAGCGTCAGCGCCTTTCCCTCCCGCAGGTATCGGACGGTCGCGTCGGTATAAAGGATCTCGTTGCCAGCATCCAGCGTCATGTCCAGCTCCCCGTCGCGCACGAAGGCGCGCGCCTCCTCCAAATGCGCCCGGTAGGCCGCCATGGGGAATTCCCGCTGGCCGGGCGTAATATGGCTGGTGGCGATCACCCGTGTGATCCCGTCCTCATGAAGGGCACGCAGCATCCGCCGCATCCCTTCCTCGCTTTTTCCCCCATCGTCGACGCCGTAAACAAAATGATTGTGGATATCCGTATAGGGCAAGTCATTCCTTCCTTTCGGGAACAGATGCGCAGCGCTTCATCTATTATTATCGCTGCGCGCGCAGCCGCGCCATCACGCCCTCCACCTGCCCGATGGCCTGCTCCACATTGGCGCGGGCCTGATTGATCCGGCTCTGCATCATCACGTCGGCCAGGAAGCCGTCGAAAAAGTAGTCCGCAAAGCCCAGGAAATCATCGGTGCGCAGGTCCGGCCCATCGATGGCGGCGACGTCGTTCAGCTCATACCGGAAGTGCAGGTGGTCGGCCCGCG
>JAFUHB010000159.1 GCA_017469085.1 Clostridia bacterium | reverse complement strand
TGTCAACGGCGTGTGCTGGGACTCGGTGCGTGTGGTATCCTCCGGGACCACCGGCTTTATGGAGGACAGCCGCTTGGCGCGGATCAACAGCGAGCAGGCCACCTATTATCTGGAGGAATTGGCGACCCCGACGCCCGCGCCGATATTCCGGCCGACCGCCGAGCCCTTTGAAGGCTACGCCAAGACGCTGGGCGAAGGGGCGGTGCTGCGCGAATACATGAATACCAACGCGTCCATTATCCAGGTACTGGGCGAAAATACGGTGGTGAGCGTTTATTCGCAGGCCACTGGCACCGACGGCGATACCTGGTGTCTGGTGCAACACGGCCAATACTTCGGCTATGTGCGGCGGGATATGATCGCGCAGATGAATGAATGGGAGATCACCGGTTATCTGGAGAGCATGCGCACGCCGACGCCCTCCCCGCAGATTACCGCAACCCCGCGGGCGGCCAGCGCGATGACCACCTCTTACGGCTATGTGAGCCGGGACCAGGTGCGCCTGCGCTCGGAGCCCAACACCAGCTCGACGCCCCTTCGGCTGATGAGCCGGTATGAGTTTGCTTTTGTGCTCGAGACGCTGACCGGCGCGGATGATCAGGCCTGGTACCGCGTGCTGATCGGAGGACAGACGGGGTATGTGCGGTCCG
Organism: Clostridia bacterium; assembly: GCA_017469085.1. Taxonomy (GTDB): domain Bacteria; phylum Bacillota; class Clostridia; order Christensenellales; family Aristaeellaceae; genus UBA4246. The sequence goes on along the minus strand of JAFUHB010000159.1, from coordinate 16,167 downwards.
ATTGCTTCCGCGTGCTGACGCAGGGAGAATTGGATACCTTCCTGGCCAGCGACGATTACCGAAGCGCCAATGTGACGGAGACCACGGTATCCGGGATCGATTCCATTCAGTCCTACGAGGATTACACGCAGGCTCAATGGCAGAATCCTTCCCTCTCGGCGTCCTATGAGCCGTTTGACCCTTACGGGACGCCTACGCCGCTTCCCGGCGGATCGGCTACGCCTTCTCCGACGCCCTACGCGCAGGCCACGCCCGCGCCGACCATCATTGCCAGCCTGAACGGCGATCCGGTAACGCCCGCGCCCAACAGCGAAGGAGGGAGCGGCTTTGGCGGCATCCTGATCGCCTTTGGCGTTGGGATCGGCCTGGCGGCGATCGGCGGCGCGTATGCCTGGTACACGCACCAGAGGAATAAGCGCCGCCGCGCGGCACAGCGAGTGCAGCAGGCCAGGCGCGCGCAGAGCGCGGCCGCCCGTCCGCCTGTGCGCGAGGAGGCCGCCGGCTATCGGCGGGACGCCTCTTCCCGGTCCGCCTATGAGCGGCCCGATGGAGCGGATGAACGCGCGGAGGGGCAAATGTCCGGGTCAACCAGACGGACCCAGCGGTATGACGAGTCCGTGCGCCGCGCGCCGGTCGATACCACGACCCGATATCGGCGTCCCAGCGATCCTTCGGGCGCCCCGAGCGTATCGCCGTATGAGGTGCGCTCGGCGGAAACGGAAGGGACGCGCCGAATGGACCGCGCTGCGCAGCCCGATGATTACGCGATTTACCGGCGGCCCGCGCAGCAGGATGCCGGGGCAGCGGAAACGGCCGCAAGCGGTACGGCGCGCCATCGCCGCAGTGAACGGCATACTTATGACGACGAAGGGAACTGACATCCATGCGCAAAAGCTTGTTCGCGCTGATTTGCCTGATAACGTTGCTGATTGCGTCCGCGGCGCTTGCCGACGCTCCGTATTGGGTGGAGTTGACTATGGAGGAGCAGACCGCCCTCGCTGAAGCGGGGGAAACGATCCTTTCTCCCATTTATACCGTGCCCGAGCACGTGCGGCTGCTGATCAACGTGGCGCGGCAGGAGATCGGGTACACCGAGCAGCGAGGCAATGTGACCAAATACGGCGAATGGGCGGGCAATCCTGCCGCCGAATGGTGCGCCGAATACCTGTGCTGGTGTGTCGATCAGGTGGATCAGCGCTACGGCACGTCGCTGCTGAACCGGGTTTATCCCAATTACGGCGCGCGGAATATCGGGATGCGCTGGTTCCTGAGAGAGGGGCGCTATATCTCCCGCCGCGGGACCGTGCCCGGTTATGGCTCGCAGTGGCTGATCGGCAGCGAGGAAAACATCGGCAAGAACGGCTATATTCCCCAGCCGGGAGATTGGATGTTCTTCGCATTGGGCGCCTCGGGCGATACGACCCATGTCTGCATGGTGGAATATGCGACCAGGCGCTCCGACGGCCAGGTGCTGGTGCATGTGCTGGAGGGTAATAAGCCGGATAAGGTGCAGCAGACCGTTTATAAGCTGGATGAGGAAAACGTGTTGGGCTACGGTACGGTGTTCGATCTGGCGGATGTGGTGCTCAAGGCGGGCTGTGAAGGCGTCAAGGTGACCAATCTCCAGGAGCTGCTGGTGGAAGCGAGCTATCTGTCCGAGACCTATGTGACCGGTACTTACGGCACGCATACCACGGATGCCGTTCGCGCCTTCCAGGCGCAAAATGGGATCGAACAGACCGGCGTTGCGGGCCACGAGACGCAGCTCAAGCTGCAGCGGTATATCATTCAGTACCGCAGGGACAATCCGGAGCTTTGGGCGGTTGTGGATGAAGACGAATAACATTACTGTTCCGCCTAACGGCTTCACAGTAACTTGGCGGGGGAATCGATTCCCCCGCCAACACCACCCCCTGACGCCTTTTCCTCTCGGCCCTTTGGGCCTCCCGGGCGGAAAAGGCGCAAGGTGCAAATCGCTGGCGCGATTTGGTCCTCGCACCGCGCAGGGACTACGCCCTCAATTCGCCATTGTCGCGCTGCTGCGCTGTCGCTTGCGGCGCTCTGTGGCTCATTGGGACTCCACCCGTGCTTTTCCGCCACTGGCGGGTACGGCTTCCGTCCCTGCTGCGGATTACAGTGGAGGGTGTGCCCCCTCGACGCTCCCCATGCTCCTAAATGTGTTTTTCTATGTGGCAGTAACGGGATGACTTCTGCGGAATCAGATGATTTGCCGATCGTTCCGTTGCAGTTTCGGCAGAATGGGTGTACAATAGCAATTGTCTGATTTTCGAGGGGCGAGGCCCTATGCATGGAGTGGTGGAAAGATGCGCGATGTCGTGCTGGTCCTGGACCTGGAGCATGAGGCTGCCAGGATGGCCGTCAGGAAGCTGCGGGCGGGCAGGGTTTGCTGCCGGATGATCCCCGCGGATACGCCGGCGGAAGAGATCCTGCGGCAGGAGCCTGCCGGGCTGATTTTGAGCTCGGGCTTTGACGCGCCGCTCCGGGCGCTCCCCGCCTGGCTTGCCGAGCTGCCAGTGCCTGTATTGGCGCTTGGCTCCGCGTCGGCGGCCCTTCTGGAGACGCTGGGCGGCACTGTCGGCGCGCTGCTCAAGGATCGACGTCGGGAGGAAATCCAGTATGACCGGTGTCCCCTCCTGGACGGCCTGGAAAACGGAGAACGCCTGGTCAACGGTCTGTTCCCCATGGTTTTGCCGGAGGACGCGGCGGCAGTCGCGACGATCGGGGAGGACCGGTTTCCCTTTGCCTATTCCATCGGAGACAGGAAACGCTTTGGGATCCAGATGGAATTGGAGCCGCACGACCCGGATAGCGAGCGCCTATTGATTAATTTCGCGTGCAGCATTTGCGGCTGCACGCCCTGGTGGGATGGGGAGGCGTTTATCGGCCAGGCCGCGGCGGAGATTCGCGCCGCCGCCGGAGAGCATGGCGCGCTGTGCGTCATGACCGGCGGGCTCAATTCCAGCGTCGCCGCCATGCTTGCGCATCGGGCGCTGGGAGAAAGGCTGACGTGCGTATTTGTGGATACCGGCTTGCTGCAGGAGGGGGAGGAGCTTGGATTCCTGGCTTTCTTCCGGGATAAGCTGGGCATCAACGTCCGGGTCCTGCGTCAAAAGGAGCGCTTTTTGAAGGCGCTCTGCGGTGTGGAGGATTTTCAGGAAAAGAGACGGAAAATCCTGGAGCTGATGGAAGAGATCCGACTCGAATGTCTGCGTGAGGACAGCGGACTGCATGTCATCGTCCGCGGCAGCGGCTTTTCGGAAACGATTATGGCTGACAGCTCCGGTTTTGGCGCCTGGGAACGGGTCGCGCCGCTCAGGGATCTGTTTGACGATGAGATCCGCCAGGTGGCTGATTATTTGGGCCTTCCCGCTTATTTGGTGACCCGCCAGCCTATTCCTGTTTGCGGTTTGGCGTTGAGCGTGGACGGCGAGGTGACGGAGGAAAAGCTGGCCCTTCTCCGGCGGTGCGACGCCCTGTTCAGCGCAGCCATGGAGGAGGGCGGATACGCCCGGCGGCTGAGCCTCTATTTCGCTGTCTTGAGACCGTCCAGGGAGGGCTATCAGGTGGTGCTGCGGGCCGTCAGCGCCTCCGAAGGTGAGCAGTCCCGCGCTGCGCGCGTCCCATACGATGTATTGGAGGGCGTCGTCGAGGAAATCGGCGCCGTTTCGCCTCAAATTCGTCGCGTGCTTTATGATTTAACGCCTGCAAAGCAGTATTCGACGGGAGAAAGCCTGTATTGAAGCTGCTTTATCAAAGATAATCATCGCTGAGGAATACCGTACATGCGTTTAACACATCCACAGGCTACCTTCCGCGGCGTACCGGCGGAGGATACTTTTTTTGCCGCTGACGATCGGCAGATCCAATTGGGAACGGGCTATATCATTCCCTGTGTGCAGCAGGAAATGTATCCTGCCAGGCCGCTGAATCTATATATCGAGATCGAGGCGCAGCCTTCGGCGCGAAGCATGCTGTTCGGCGCGTTGTTGGCGCGCGCGGAGGTGCTTCGCGGCCAATATCCGGGGATGCCGGCGCGGCTTTATACGCAGCTGGATGTCAAAAACGCCGATATGGCGGCCTTTTATCAGCGGTGCGGCCTCAAGATGGACGATGCGGAGGACCTGTTCTATTTTCAGCTGCCCTATGCCGCGATCGGGAAGACGCCGATGGGCGTGCAGTATGCCTCGGTGCCGCTGGAAAACGACGCCCAGCAGGACGCCTTTTTGCAGCGCCTGAACGCCATGCGTATCACGCCCATCCAGCGTGATCAGCTGACCCTCTGGCGTGAGCAGCCCGGCTTTCTCGCCTTGGGCTTTTACCGCTCCGGCCGACCCGTGTGCGAGCTGCTGACGGCGGGCACAGGGACACAGGCGATGCTGATCGCCGTCTATACGCGCTCTGAATTTCGCAATCAGGGCATGGCCAAGCAGCTGATCAATCAGGCCAGCGCGATCCTCCGGGAGCGGGGGATGGAGGGAATGTACGCATATATTTTCCGGCGCAATACGCCTCAGGTCGCGTTGATGCAGGGATTGAACGCCAACTTTGTGCGCACGACCGCCCTGTTGCCGGGTATTGATCTGACATGAAGGGCTGGCTGATTGTCAACGGTTTTTTGAAGAGCGCAGCGTTCGATCGGCTGTACGATCGACTGATCGAGGCTGCGTCTGGGCAGGGTGTTCTGCTCGACAAGGTTACGAACGACGCCCTGTTTCCCTTCCCGGACGCGATCGACGACGCGCCCGATTTTGCGCTTTTATGGGATAAGGATGTGCGGCTGGGCGCGCGGCTCAGGCAGGCTGGCGTGCCGGTATTCAACGCGCCGGAGTCGATCGCTGTCTGCGATGATAAAACGCTTACATACCTGGCGCTGCTGGGCAAGGTGCCCATGCCAGAGACCTGTGTGCTTCCGCTGACGTTCGCCGGCTACTCCCAGCTGGATTTCCTGCGCGGAGCGCTGGATCGGTTGGGGCTGCCCTGCGTGCTCAAGGAAGGCGTCGGCTCTTTTGGAGAGCAGGTATACCTGATCCAAAGCCTGGAGGAAGCGGAGGCGCATATCGCGCGCCTTTCGGGCCGTCCTTTGCTTTTGCAGCGCTTTATACGGGAATCCGCGGGACGGGATGTGCGCGTTTACGTGGCGGGGGATCGCTGCGTGGCCGCGATGGAGCGGATCGCGCCGCCTGGTAATTTTCGGGCCAATCAAATGGGCGGCGGCACGGCTGTCCCGCATCGGATCACCCGGGAGGAGGAAGAGCTCGCGCTTCATTCCGTTCAGGAACTGGGGCTCACCTTTGGCGGGGTCGACCTGCTGGCGGGGGAAGATGGCCCCCTCTTGTGCGAGGTCAATTCCAACGCGCATTTTTCTGCGTTGGAGAAAATCACCGGCGTTTCGGTCGCCAGGGAAATCATTCGGGCGGTCATAGGGGAGAGCAGCTGATGCGACAGATCAAAGCGTGGATCAAGGATGAGCGGGTGCGGGCGTGGACCGAGATACTTTTGGGATGTGTGATCGCGGCCGCGGCGTATCCTCTGTTTTTGACGGAGAACAATATCGCGCCGGGCGGCTTGACCGGCGTTGCCATTATACTGAATTATCTGACTGGCTCGCCGGTCGGTATCACCAGCCTTGCCCTGGCGATACCGCTGTTTCTGGTGGGCTGGCGGCAGATTGGGATGCGCTTTGTGCTGCGATCGGTTGTCGCGACAGGGCTCTTTTCTGTGCTGATTGACCTGCTGCCCTTCCCCTGTTTGACTGACGACATCCTGCTGGCCACGTTGTTTGGCGCTGTCCTGCTGGGGATCGGTCTGGCGCTGATCCTTCGGGGCGGCGCGACAACGGGCGGCACGGATATGCTTGCCGAGATGCTGCATCGGCGGTTCCCTTCCATTAAGGTGGGCGCCTTTTTGATGCTGTGCTACGGATGCGTGGTGCTGGCTGCCTGGTTTACCGTGAGCAGCCGCGCCGCTTTGTATGCGCTGATCAATATCTTTATCTGTGCCCGGGTGATCGACATTGTGCTGGCCGGCTGGGGCAACGCCAAGGCCTGTTTTATCATTTCGGACCATGCCGATCGGATCACCAAGCGCATCATGGATGAGCTGGAACGCGGCGTAACGCTGCTGGAGTCGATGGGCGCTTATTCCGGAACGCGCCGACAAATGATACTCTGCGTTTGCGGCAATCGGGAAATCGTCAAAGAGAAGCAGATTCTCCGGGAGGAGGACCTGAGAGCATTCCTGTTTATCACAGACACGCACGAAACGCTGGGCGAGGGCTTCCAGGCCCTTGAGGGCGAGCAGTGACGGACAGGTTTAGCGTTACATTCACCAACTATATTATATATTATGAAGGGAGGCTTTTCAAAGTGGCAAAGAAGCAGACAGCAGGCAGGGATCGGTTGGGAGAATTGGCCCCGCAATTCGCGGCGCTGAATGATGACGTGCTTTTTGGCGAGGTATGGGCGCGGGAGGAGCAGCTATCCGCTCGGGATCGCAGCATGATCACCATTGCCGCCCTATTTTCAGCCGGATTGTACCCGCAGTTCAAATCTCATTTGATCCTGGGCAAGGAACACGGCATCACCAAGGAGGAAGCAGTGGAAATCGTAACGCAATTGGCCTTTTACTGCGGTTGGCCCAAGGCGTGGAGCACCTTCCCCATGATTGCGGAAGTTTACGGTGAAGAATGAACTGAGAGCATTGAATAACAAAGATCAGGCAGCGCCGCCATATTGTGCAGCGCTGCCTTCATGATATCTGACGATATAGACTTAAATACACCGATCCTTGGCGGACATACGCCTGACCGTCAGCCAGGCAGCGGCAAACAGGCACAGCACAAACACGATAAAGGTCCATTCGCTGCCGGTATCGGTGGAGGCGATATAGTCGTATGTGCCGTGCAGGAGAGTGGGCAGCAGGACCGAGACGATCCGGCAGCCCAGGCTCCAGGGGCGGTCGTCCAGGTTCTCCATTCGGCGGGCAGCGCCGTACCAGACGCCCATGAATACGCCGAAGCAGGCGTGGCCGGGAACGGCGGTCACGGCGCGCACCAGGGCGGTACCAAAGCCGTACATCATCACATAGCCGATATTTTCCCACAGGGCAAAGCCCAGCGACACGCTGACCGCGTATACGACGCCGTCGTATTGGCAGTTGAATTCGGGGCTGCGCCAGGTGCGGCGGTACAGCACCAGGTATTTGAAGCCCTCCTCGGACAGGCCAACGATCAGGAAATAGGTCAGCGCCCGCCAAAGCGTAGGATTGGATCGGTAAAGCCCGCTCAGCAGATCGGAGCCCAGCCGCTCGGTGACAGTAGCCAGCAGGGTGGCGGTGACGCCAGCCAACACCAGGCTTTTGATCAGCTGGGGGCTTTCCTTTTCAAGACGGTCGGAGCGGTAGACGTACAGCAGGAGCGCCAGCGCCGGGATGATGGCGGCGGCGATCAGGACAGGATTGAATCCGAATAGCAGCATGAGCGACATCCTTTCTTGATGCAGCATGCGCTGATTATAACGGATTTCATCCCGAACGTAAAGGGTTTACCTGAGCGGCAGGCAATCATACCAATGTACGAACGTTTGACCGTTGATGGTCAGCCGCTCGTTGCCAGGCAAAAGCTCGGACCAGCTTTCCCCATAGCGCTCCTGCTGCCAATTATCGGCGTTAAAACGCCGCCAGAGGACCGTATGCCCATCCCGATCCAGGTATTGCTCGGAAACGACGCCCTCCTGATAATTCCCGATATCCATCACGCAGACCGTATCATAGCGCCTGTTGTCCAGCGTCAGCAGACAGCGCCCAACGATGTCCGGCATACCGCCAACCGGGCCGGTTACATCAGAGCCCATCCGCCGGATCGTGCCTCTTTGGACCAGGCGGATCGGATTGCCCAAATTGTCCTCTCCGAACCCCCAGTTATCCATAAAGGAATCGCCGTCCAGAAAGGTCAAACAAACGCGAACGCCGTTTTCCCGATGCTCAGAGGTCAGGAAGCGGGTATGGGTGTCGGTCATTTGGGCGATAAAGGTCCATGCTTCGCTTCCCGCACCGGAGGCGTCGACAGGCTGCTCCATCAGATCGCCGTCGGCCAGACGCGGGCGTGGCTCCAGAACATTGGCGCGGATCTCGACGCCCTCGAGCCCGTGGACGCTTGCGCGGCCGATGACCTCCATTTGATAAGCAATATCCAGTTTTCGGGACGGCAGGTCATACATGCCCCAGGTCAGCCGCTCGCCGACGCGGGGGATAATGAACCATCCCATCATTTCCTCCCAGCGCACGGTAAAGGGTGCCTCTGGGAGGAAGTCGATCGTATAGGGCGGAAGGAAATCGGGGAGCTCTTTCATTGTGGTTTCTCCTTTCATGACTGACGGAAGGGGGTAAGCGCTGCGGAAGTGTTCCCGTGCAGTATACAGCCGGCTTTTGACGGTCCCTTCAGGAATGTTCAGCTGCTTGGCGATCTGGCGCTGAGAGAGCATGTCCTCGTAGAACAGGCGCAGCATCAACTGATCCCGTTCCGGAAGGGCATCCAGCGTTTCCGTTGCCTGCCCCTCGGGAAGGCTTTCTTCCGGGATATCCGCCAGGCGCTCCAGCGGTAGCTCCCGTTGAACAGCGCGTTTACGGTAATAATCGGCGCATTTATGCCGCGCGATCCCCAGCAGCCAGGGCTTAAAGCGGGCCGCGTCCTTTAGATGGGAGAAGCCGATGGCCGCGGCCAGACAGGTTTCCTGCAGAACGTCGTCGGCGTCGGCAGGATTGCCGATGCGAAAACGGATCAGCCGCTTTAAGGCCGTCATATTCTCGGCCAGCATTCGCTCAAATACTTCCATGGCTTTACTTCCCTTCACCTTGATAGTCGTCATGGGACGCGGAAGTGGTTCATGCTTCGCAAAAGAAATTTTTTGTGATATTATATTATATCATATCGGCGTGCAAAAGAAAAAACAAGGAGGTCGCGTTATGTGGGATCAAACATATCCCCGGCCGCAAATGCGGCGGGAAAGCTATCTGCCGTTAAACGGACCATGGCTGCTGAACGGCCGGGAGATCATCCTTCCCTTTCCGCCTCAGGCGACGCTTTCCGGCTATCAGGGGAAGATCACGGACTCGCTGTGTTATGAACGCGATTTTGATGTTCCGGCTGAATGGCTTCAAAGCGGCGGAAGGTTGCTGTTACACTTTGGAGCAGTGGACCAGACGGCGGAGGTCGTCCTGAATGGGCGGACGGTGGCCCGGCATGAAGGCGGATATCTGCCCTTTGAAGCGGATATCACAGGGGACGTTCGGAAAAGCGGCAACGCCCTGCGCGTGATGGCGCGCGACGCCTTGGAGCACCGCTTTCCGTACGGCAAGCAGTCGAAGCGGCCCAAAGGCATGTGGTATACCCCGGTCTCCGGGATCTGGCAGACGGTTTGGCTGGAGCGGGTGCCGGAGCGGTATATGGAGGGCCTGACGATGATCCCCGACCTGAACGGGATCACATTGACGGTCAAAAGCGCGTCGGAGGGCTTCGCGGAGGCGCTGGTGGATGGGCGACGAATCCAGGTCCCGCTCAATACGCCGGTTTATCTGAAAATCGACCGTCCCCATCTCTGGCGGCCGGAGGATCCCTATCTTTATCCGCTGAGCGTAACGTTTGGCGAGGATCGGGTCGAAAGCTACTTCGCGCTCCGCACGGTGGAGATCCTGCCCAACGGATATGGGAAACCGCGGATCTGCCTGAACAAGGAACCGGTGTTCCTGAACGGGCTGCTGGACCAGGGCTATTTCCCGGACGGACTGTTCCTGCCGGGCGATCCGGCCGAATATGAGCGGGATATCCTGCGCGCCAGGAAAATGGGCTTTCAGATCCTGCGCAAGCACGTCAAGGTGGAGCCGGAGGCCTTCTATTATGCCTGCGATCGGCTGGGTATGCTGGTGATCCAGGATATGGTGAATTCCGGGCCTTATCATTATATCCACGATACCGTGCTGCCCAATATCGGGCTCAAGCGCAGTCCGCCCTTTTTCTCCGGAAATCCAGCGCGCAAGGCTTTTTTTGAACGGCATTGCCAGGAGGAACAGGAGCATATGCGCAATCACCCCAGTGTGATCGGATATACGATTTTTAACGAGGGATGGGGGCAGTATGACACGATGCGCTTCTATCGGACGCTGAAGGCGAGAGATCCGAGCCGGTTCTATATTTCCGCGTCCGGCTGGTTCAAGGGGTATGAAACGGATGTGGACAGCGATCATATTTATTTTCGGAATACCGTGCTGCGTCAGCGGGAACGCCCGCTGCTGCTGTCCGAGTGCGGGGGCTATACGCTGAACGCCGCGCCGTCCGGTGATCATCGGACCTATGGCTACGGCGTCTGCGAGACGAAGGAAGCGTTGACGGCGAAGATCGAGCGTTTGTACGCGGAAATGGTGCTGCCGTCCATTGAGCGGGGCCTGAACGGCGTGATCTATACGCAGCTGACCGATGTGGAGGGGGAAATCAACGGGCTGTATACTTATGACAGGAGCGTTGAAAAGGCGCTGCCCGATCGGCTGCGGGCTTTGAGCGAGACGTGCCGGTCCGCTTTTGAAAAAACTAACGAAAAAAGCGACGAAAATGTTTGACAATTCCCTCCTTCGGTGCGTATAGTAAAAGTATCAGAAAATAACGCACCGAAAGGATGGATGCTGGATGGAACGCTATTATCAACCGGAGATCGAAACCGCTTCCCGGGAGCAGATCAAGGCCTGGCAGGATGAGCGTCTGGTTCAACAGGTGAGGCATGTATGGGATCATGTGCCGTATTATCGCAAAAAAATGGAGGATCAGGGCCTGACGCTCGACGATATCCGCAGCTCGGACGATCTATATAAGCTGCCGTTCCTGAGCAAAGCGGACCTTCGGGAGGCATACCCTTACGGCCTGGTTGGCGTGCCGCTGAAGGAGTGTGTGCGCATCCAATCGACCTCGGGCACGACGGGCAAGCGGGTGGTGGCCTTTTATACCCAGGCTGATATCGACCTATGGGAGGACTGCTGCGCCCGCGCGATCGTGGCGGCCGGCGGGACCGATGAGGACGTCTGTCAGGTGTCCTACGGCTATGGCCTCTTCACCGGAGGGCCGGGCCTAAACGGCGGCAGCCATAAGGTGGGCTGTCTGACGATCCCGACATCGTCGGGCAACACGGAGCGGCAGATCATGTTCATCCGCGACCTGAGCGCCACCATCCTCTGCTGTACGCCCTCCTATGCCGCGTATATCGGCGAAACAATGAAGGAGATGGGCCTGACGCCCGAGGAGATTCCGCTGAAGGCGGGCATATTCGGGGCGGAGGCATGGTCGGAGGAGATGCGTCGGGACATCGAAAAAACCCTGGGCATCAAGGCCTACGACATTTATGGCCTGACCGAGCTGAGCGGGCCGGGCGTTTCCTTTGAGTGCTCGGCGCAGACGGGCATGCACATCAACGAGGATCACTTTATCGCCGAGATCATCGATCCGGATACCGGCGAAACGCTGCCGGACGGCACGGAGGGCGAGCTGGTGTTCACCTCGATCACCAAGCGGGCCTTCCCGCTGCTCAGATACCGCACACGGGATATCTGTGTGCTCAGCCGGGAAAAGTGCCCATGCGGACGCACGCACGTCAAAATGAGTAAGCCGCGCGGCCGCAGCGACGACATGCTGATCATCCGCGGCGTCAACGTATTCCCGAGCCAGATCGAAACCGTGCTGCTGAATCAGGGCTATCCCGCCAATTATCAGATCATTGTGGACCGCGTCAACCACAGCGACACGCTGGACGTGCAGGTGGAAATGACGCCCGAAATGTTCACGGATAACCTGGGCGAGATCAGCCGCCGTCAAAAGGAACTGACCGACGGCCTGCGTTCGATGTTGGGCATCGGGGCCAAGGTAACGCTGGTAGCGCCTAAATCCATCGTTCGCAGCGAGGGCAAGGCCGTGCGCGTGATCGACAAGCGTAAAATCTAAAGGAGGTCGCCAAGATGAGCGTCAAGCAGATTTCCGTATTCCTTGAGAACCGTCCCGGCGCGCTGCGCAATATGACCGGCGTGCTGGCGCAGCGGGGCATTGACATGCGGGCCTTTTCCCTGGCGGAAACCAGCGATTTTGGCATTGCCCGCGTGATCGTGGATGATGTGTTTACGACGACCACTATCCTTCGGGACGCCGGGTTCATCCACTCTGTGAGCCCGGTGCTGGCGGTGGCACTGTCCGATACGCCCGGCGGGCTGGATACGGTGCTGGGCATCCTGGAGGAGGCGGGGGTCAATGTGGAGTATATGTACGCTTTCCTGGGCGGCCAGCGCGGCGGAGCGTATATGATCTTCAAGGTCGCCGATGAAAAGGCGGCCGCGGCCGCCCTGACCGCCGGGAAAATTCGTCTGGTGGATCAGGAGGAGCTGAGTCAGCTATAATTTCACCATGCAAAAAGCGCGTTCGGAGGAAAAACTTCCGGACGCACTTTTGTATTGGGAAAAATCAGTATTCAAATTCTCCTTCGTATACCATGACCGTGCTGCCGGTCAGGATGACGTGATCCCCCGTATAATTGACGGTCAGGTCGCCGCCCAGCAGCTTGACGGTCACGTCGGCGCCCCGCTGGCAGTAGCCGTTTTCCACAGCGGCGACGACGGAGGCGCAGGCGCCGGTCCCACAGGCCAGCGTTTCGCCGTTGCCGCGCTCCCAGACGCGCATCCGCAGGCAGGTGCGGTTGACCACGCGGACAAACTCGGTGTTGATGCGCTCGGGGAAGGCATCAAAGTATTCAAACGCAGGACCGATTTCTTCTACCTTCAGCCCGTCGATACCGTCTAGGAATACGACGCAATGAGGGTTGCCTACGGAAACGCAGGTCACGCGCCAATCCTGCCCGGCGACGGTCAGGGGACGGTCGACCATTCGGCCGGTGCCCAGCGTTGTTGGGATCCTGGCGGCGTCCAGGCTGGCCGGGCCCATGTCCACGCTGACGGAGCTTACCTTCCCGTCACGCAGGTATACCTTGAGCCGATGGAGCCCGGAGGCGGTTTCCACAGTCATATATTCGCTGCGGACGTAGCCCTTGTCGTACAGGTACTTCGCGACGCAGCGTATATTATTGCCCGCCATACGGCCCTCGCTGCCGTCCCGGTTGAAGGAGCGCATCCGCGCGTCCGCCACGGTCGATCTTTCGATCAGCACGATGCCGTCGCCGCCGATGCCGTAATGCGGCGCGCACAGCTGTATGCACAGGGATTCTGGACAGGTGATTTTGCCGTCAAAGTTCTCAACGAAAATGTAGTCGTTCCCGCAGGAGTGCATCTTGGCGAAGCGGATGCGCTGCCGCCAGGGACGCATGGCGTTGATGTCCACCAGCTCAGTATTAGTTTCGTTAAAACGGCTCTCCATGATGCCGGCCAGGGCGTTGGCGGTATCCAGGGAGGTCAGGCAGGGAATGCCCAATTGCATGGCCCGCCGATGCAGCAGCGTATAATCGCCCACCGAAGCGTCCTTGACCGCGCCAGTGTAAACGATATAATGCAGGCTGCCGTCCTCCATGAGCTCCTGAATGCGGCCGGATTCCGTCGCGTTGGGGACCGATTCTACCTCGATGCCCAATTGGGCGACGGTTGCGGCGGTGCCGCTGGTGGCGTACAGCCGCAGCCCAAGGTCAGAAAACCGCTTGGCAAGGGAAATGATTTCCTGATAATCGTGTTCGTCGACGCTGATCAGCACCCCCGGCTTTTTACCGCTATGCAGGGAGGGCACGGAAAAGCCGGCTGCCGTCAGGCCCTTGAACAGGGCCTCGCTCATGGTTTTGCCGATGCCCAGGACCTCGCCGGTGGATTTCATCTCCGGCCCCAGGATGGAATTGGCGTCGTTCAGCTTTTCAAAGGAGAACACTGGCACCTTGACCGCGATATAGGGGGGCGTCCGATAAAGGCCGGTGCCATACCCCAAATCGGCCAGACGCTCGCCCAGCATGACGCGGGAGGCGAGATCAACCATAGGCACCTTGGTCACCTTGCTGATATAGGGCACGGTTCGGGAGGCGCGGGGATTGACCTCGATCACATAGAGCTCGTTGTCATAGATCAGGTATTGGATGTTGACGAGCCCCTTCGTGCCCAGCGCCAGCGCCAGCTTTTCGGAGCAATCGCAGATCTTTTTCAGGAATACGTCGTTCAGGTTATAGGGTGGGTAAACGGCGATCGAGTCGCCCGAATGGACGCCCGCGCGCTCGATATGCTCCATGATACCGGGGATCAGCACATCCTGTCCGTCGGAGATCACGTCCACCTCCAGCTCGACGCCGGGCAGGTATTGATCCACCAGGACGGGGTTTTCGATGTCTCCGGCCAGGATCTTTTCCATATAGGCAACGGTTTGCTTCCTGTCGCGGGATATGGTCATGTTTTGCCCGCCGATCACATAAGAGGGACGAAGGAGGACGGGATATCCCAGCTCCTCCGCTGCGGTGACCGCCTCCTCCAGGGTGCGGACGCCCATGCCGCGCGGCCGACGGATGCCAAAGCGCTCGAGCAGGGCGTCGAAGCGCTCGCGGTCCTCCGCGATGTCGATGGACTCGGCGCTGGTCCCCAGGATGGGGACGCCCTGAGCGTCCAGAAATTGCGTGAGCTTGATGGCGGTCTGTCCGCCAAAGGCCACGACCACGCCGATCGGCTGCTCCACCCGGATGATATTCATGACGTCCTCGGGGCAGAGAGGCTCAAAGTACAGCCGATCGGCGGTATCGTAATCGGTGGATACGGTTTCCGGGTTGTTGTTGATGATGACCACGTCATAGCCCATCTGCCGGAGCGTCCAGACGCAGTGAACGGAGCTGTAATCAAACTCAATGCCCTGGCCGATGCGGATCGGGCCCGAGCCCAGCACGATCACCACCGGCTTGCCGCTGCGCTTGAGCGCCTGGGATTCGCAGGCCCGATCCGTGCAGGAATAAAAGTATGGCGTCTCTGCGGCAAACTCCGCGCCGCAGGTATCCACCATTTTATAGCTGAGTGTCCATCCGGGTACTTCGCTTGCGCCGCTCAGGCGTTTGATCGCCGCGTCGGGGTAGCCCAGGCGCTTGGCGCGCTCATAATCGCCTGGCCGAAGGCCGTAGGTCTGCAGGCTTTCTTCAAACTCGGCGAGCCCCTGGAGCTTATACAGGAACCAGCGATCGATCTTGGTGATGGCAAAGATCTCATCGACGCTCATGCCCTGCTTCAGCGCTTTAAAGACCGTAAACAGCCGACGGTCGTCCTGCGCGGCGAGGCGGGAGGCTAACGGCGCGTCGGTCAGCGGCGGCGCGTTCAGGGTGTCCAGACTGATCTCGGCCCCGCGCACGGCCTTCATCAGCGCTTCTTCAAAGCGCTGGCCGATGGCCATGACCTCGCCCGTCGCCTTCATCTGCGTGCCCAGGCGGCGGCTGGAGCCGTGGAATTTGTCAAAGGGCCATTTGGGGAATTTGACCACCACATAATCGAGCGTCGGCTCAAAGCAGGCGCAGGTCTTTCCCGTAATATCGTTGGCGATCTCGTCCAGCGAATATCCCAGGGCGATCCGGGTGGTCAGCTTGGCGATGGGGTAGCCGGTGGCCTTACTGGCCAGGGCGGAGGAACGGGATACGCGGGGGTTGACCTCGATCACGGCGTATTCAAAGGAGTCCGGATTCAGGGCGAACTGACAGTTGCAGCCGCCGACGATGCCGATGGCCGAGATCATTTCCAGCGACGCGCTGCGCAGCATCTGATATTCCCGGTCGGACAGGGTGAGCGCCGGAGCGACAACGATGGAATCCCCGGTATGGATGCCGACGGGATCCACGTTCTCCATGGAACAGACGGCGATCGCGTTGCCCAGGGCATCCCGCATGGTTTCAAATTCGATTTCCTTCCAGCCGGCAATGCACTTTTCAATCAGCACCTGCGTGATGGGAGAAAGATCGAGGCCGGTGCGTGCGATCAGGCGCAGCTCAGCTTCATCGCCGGCGATGCCGCCGCCGCTGCCGCCTAAGGTATAAGCGGGGCGCACGATCACAGGATAGCCGATCTGATTGGCGGCCGCAAGCGCCTCCTCTACGGTTCCGGCGATTTCGGAGGGCACGCAGGGCTGGCCGATCCTGCGCATGGTGTCCCGGAACAGCTCCCGGTCCTCGG
>JAFUHB010000158.1 GCA_017469085.1 Clostridia bacterium | reverse complement strand
TTTTCCATTTGCTCAGACCTCCTTGCCTGCTTCGAGCGCCCGGAGGGCCTTTTCCCGCCGCGCCAGACGCCGGTCATGCTCGGCCATTTTGCGGACCAGCTCCGCAAAGGAGGTCTTTTGCGGGTCCCAGCCCAGGCGATCGCGCGCCTTGGCGGGATCGCCCCATAGGTCGACTACATCGGTGGGCCGGAAAAAGGCGGGATCGACGGCGACCAGCAGGCGGCCCGTTTGCTGATCAAAGCCCTTTTCATCCACCCCTTTGCCTTCCCAGCGGAGGGAAATGCCGTTGCTGGCAAAGGCAAGCTCGGCGAACTCCCGCACGCTGTGCTGCTCGCCCGTGGCGATCACATAATCGTCCGGCCGCTCCTGCTGGAGGATCAGCCACATGCACTCTACATAGTCCTTCGCGTAGCCCCAGTCCCGCAGGGAATCCAGGTTGCCCAGATACAGCGTGTCCTGCAGGCCCTCGGCGATCCGCCCGGCGGCCAGGGTGATCTTACGGGTCACGAAGTTTTCCCCCCGGCGCTCCGATTCGTGATTAAAGAGGATGCCGTTGGCGGCATATATGCCGTAGGCCTCCCGATATTCCCGGACCATCCAATAGGCGTATTGCTTGGCGACGGCGTAGGGGGAGTAGGGGTGAAAGGGCGTCGTTTCCCGCTGCGGCACCTCCTCGACCCGGCCGAACAGCTCGGAGGTGGAGGCCTGATAGACGCGCGTGACGCTGGAAAGCCCCAGGATGCGCACGGCTTCCAGGATGCGCAGGACGCCCAAGGCGTCCACATCGCCAGTATATTCCGGCGCGTCAAAGGATACCTGCACATGGCTCTGCGCCGCCAGGTTATAAATTTCGTTGGGTCGCGTTTCGCCGATGATCCGCGTCAGGCCGCTGCTGTCGCTCAGGTCCCCGTCGTGCAGGGTCAGGCGGTCCATGATCGGGTCGATCCGGGCCGTATTGCGCAAGGAGGCGCGGCGGACGATGCCGTGCACCTCATAGCCCTTGTCCAAAAGCAGCTCCGCCAGATAGGAGCCGTCCTGCCCGGTGATGCCGGTGATCAGCGCGACCGGCGCTTTTTGATTGTTGCTCATTGCTATTCCATCCTGTCCTCCGGCCATATGCGCCGGTGATGACATTATAAAGAATATCGGCGCAATTCGTCAAGATAGTACCGATAAAATCTGATATATCATTGCAAAGAACAAGGGATGGGATGGAGAGGACAGCCTGACGCTCAGCGCCAGTCGATGCCGCTGTATTCGTTGATGAGCGGGTCCTCGTACCAATTGAGGGTGGCGGCCCAGGAAAGCTTTTCGGGATAGCCGGTCTTATCTCTCAGCTGCTTGACGGCCAGCTTGAGGGCGTTTTGCTTTTTTGTCACTTGGTTGGTCGCGCTGGTCGAAAGGTCCTCCCGTACCTCGGAAAGCGCGGCTTTCACCGCCTCCTGCGCCTCGCGGAGCGCCTGAGCCTCCTTTCCAGCCGTCCCTAACGCTTCGGCGTAAACGGCGGCGTCCTCGCTGATCATCAGGACGCGGATCGCTTCAAACCCGTGCTGGTAGAGATAATTGGCGTAGGCGTGCTTATAATAGGGCAGCTTTTCGACCTGGACGCCGTAGACCTCCTGGATGATGCTTTGCCGTTTTGCCTGGTCCAGAAAGCTGAAATTCCAGAATTTCATGGCCATGGCCAGCTCGCCGGTCATGGCGTAATCCCAGATCGCATCCCGGGAAAGCGCCTCGGCGATCGGAAGCAGGAAGCGCATATCATAGACGGTCATATCGGAAAAAACGAGGGAGCCTAAGTGGGCGGCGATCGTGTCCAGGACGGTCTCGAGCAGCTCGGGCCGGTCGATCAGCTTCTGATATAGGGCGGTCATCAGTTGGCGCTGGCGGGCGGTGCGCCCGTAATCGTCGGGGTTCACGGTGGCGTTTTTGCGGGCGCGCGCGTAATCCATGATGCCCAGGCCGTTCAGGTGCTGGAGCCCCTTGGCGTAGCGCACGCCGGTCTGGCCGGTATAACTCATTTCCACATTCAGGTCCACGCCGCCGATCGCGTCGCCTATCGTCTGCACGAAGCTGGGGGTCAGCAGCACATAGTGATCGGGGCGGATGCCGCCCATCAGGAAGCCGACCGTATCCATCGTGCGGCCGATCCCGGCCTCAAACGAATCCGCGCAGTTGAACGCGTTGTTGAGCTTATAAAGCCCGCGCACGCCTACCACATAGGTCATTGTGTCACGGGGAAAGGAAATCAGGCTGACTCGCTGATCCGTCTGGTCCAGCACGATCAGTATCACGCTGTCGGTGTGGCAGTTGCGGATATCGATTTTGTCGGTGCCGACCGTTTGGATGCCGAAGTCGACGCCCAGCATCAGGAAGGTCACGATGTCATGAGATATATTGGGACGCTCGGGCAAAGCAGGCGGCTCCAGGATATAGGGCGCGGCGGACAGGTAGCCGGAATTGGCGTCCGCGAGCGCGGGGAGGCAGGAGCACACAAGGACTATGATCAGGCACAGAGACAGCAGCGATTTACCAAACTGCATGATCGTTACCTCCTGAAATAGAACTGATAAAATCATAATTCGAGATCATGCTAACATATCGGGGACGGTATGTCAATCGGGAGGGCTTTTTACTTGCCTGCGTATTCGTTGCCTTTTTATCCTTGAGGATGAGAACTTTTCGGCGGCCCCTGTTCATTTGTGCTCCGGTATGTTATAATGCAATTGTACATCAAATGGAGACGGGGGTTGGATCGGGCCGTGGTGCAGGAAAACGCCTCAAGGAGTCATTCGGCCAATCGGTGGAAGCTGGTCCTTTTCGATTTTCTGTTTTATACGGTCATCAGCCTCGGAATGCTGGTGATTTATCCCGGAACGCCCATCCTGGGCCCGGTGGACGTATGCCTGCATTTTTGCCTTGGCGCGCTCTGCGTGTTCCTGCCAAGATTGCTGTTTGGGATCTATCAACGCATCTGGCGGTATGCCGGGCCGACGGAATATCTTTGGCTGGTGATCACCGACGGGATCGCCTGCGTGGCGTATCTTTTGCTGCGCGGCATCCTCCCGCAGAGCGTGACGCTGGTGCGCGGCGTATCCATGATCAGCCTGAACCTGCTGGGCGCGATCTCCATGCGGCTGATTTATCAATACATATATCAAATGCGCGGAGCGGAGAGCGTGTATGAGCAGGTCGCGCTGAGAATGCTGAAGCTTTTGACCGGCGTTAGCTTTGCTCAGGAAAAAACGCCCGCTTACGACCGGCGGATCAAGATCGCGATCATCGGCGCGGGCAGCGTGGGCGTGATGCTGGCGGAGGAGCTTTTGCGCAACCCGAACGCCGTATATCAGCCTGTGTGCTTCGTGGACGTAAGCAAGGAAAAGGCGGGGCGGGATATTTACGGCATCCGCGTGCTCGGCGGTGAGGAGCAGGCTATCGAGGCGCTGGGACGGCTGGGCGTGCAGGAGGTCGTATTTGCGCTGCCCAACGCGACGGCCGAGCGCCGCCGGGAGCTGTATGATTATTACAAGCAGATGGGCTATAAAATCAAGGCCTACGATTATCCGACCGTCGAGGCGGCGGAGGGCGGCAGGCGGCATCTGCGCGACTTCAATATCGAGGACCTTCTGTTCCGCCGGACGGCGGATTTTGTGGACGAAAAAACCGCCTCCTGGTATCGCGGGAAAACTGTGATGATCACCGGGGGCGGCGGCAGCATCGGCAGCGAGCTGGCGCGGCAGATCGCCAAGGTAGGCCCGAGCCGGCTGGTGATCCTGGATATTTATGAAAACGGCGCTTACGACATCCAGCAGGAGCTGACGCGAAAATATGGCGGTCGACTGAACATGCGGGTGGAGATCGCCAACGTCTGCGACCGGGACCAGATGGAAAAAATCTTTTCCCGCCATACGCCGGACATCGTGCTGCACGCGGCGGCCCACAAGCATGTCCCGCTGATGGAGCGCAACTGCTGCGAAGCCGTTCGCAACAATGTATTCGGTACGCTGACGCTGGTGGAGACCTGTGAAAAATTCGGTGTCAGCCGCTTCATCATGATCAGCACGGACAAGGCGGTGAACCCGACCAACGTCATGGGGGCCACCAAGCGCATGTGCGAGATGATCGTGCAGAGCCGTTCCGGCACGAAAACCTCCTTCAGCGCGACGCGCTTTGGCAACGTGCTGGGCAGCAACGGGTCGGTAATCCCGCTGTTCAGGCGGCAGATAGCCGGCGGCGGGCCGGTGACGATCACCGATAAGCGGATCATCCGCTATTTCATGACCATCCCGGAGGCGAGCCAGCTGGTGATGACCTCCGGCGCGATGGCGA
This sequence comes from Clostridia bacterium, assembly GCA_017469085.1. Lineage (GTDB taxonomy): Bacteria > Bacillota > Clostridia > Christensenellales > Aristaeellaceae > UBA4246. The sequence goes on along the minus strand of JAFUHB010000158.1, from coordinate 6,243 downwards.
AAAACGGCGAGTTATACGTGCTGGATATGGGGGACCCCGTGCGCATCCTGGACCTGGCGGAAAATATGATCCGCCTGTCCGGTCTGGAGCCCTATAAGGATATCAATATCATCGAAACCGGTCTTCGTCCGGGCGAAAAGCTGTATGAGGAGCTGCTGATCAGGACGGAGGAACTGGACAAAACGGACAACGATATGATCTTTGTCGAGCGGGATAAGCCCCTGCCCAAGGAGGAGATCGAAAAGAAGCTCGACCTGCTTCGGCAGGCCCTCCGGACGGAGAGCAACCGCGCGGTCAAGGCGGCGCTGATGCAGGCCGTGCTCACCTATCACACCCCCGAGGAGGTCAATGGGAAGGCTGTCGAGGCAGCGGAAATGAAGCGGGCAAGCGCCCGATCGCCGAGAGCGTGACCGCTTGAACAGCATATGGCAAAGCCCCGGACCGATTGGATTTGGTCCGGGGCTTTGCGCTCCGTTGAACTGATCCTATTCTCAGGCTTCCTTGGCCAGCACAGGGGCGGACAGGTTGCTGACCTCGATTGGCCGCTTGCCCTGCTCGATTTCCTTCACCAGGGCGACCATCCGTTCATTGACGGGGCAGGGTACGCCTGCCTCCTTACCTTTTTTCACGATGTATCCGTTGAAATAATCGATCTCGGTGGGGCGTCCGCGCTCCAGAGATTGGAGGCTGGAGCTCTTGAGCTTGGCGTACTTGATCCCGACGATCCGGATCATGGCGTGACGCCGCAGGTCGTCCAGGAAGGACGAGCCCTTCATCAGCGTGTGGTAATTCAGCTTGCCGCCGTAGGGCGGAATGGTCAGCTGTATCGCGTCGGCCACCTGGACGGCCTCTCGAATGATCGCCAGGAAGATTTTCCGGGCGTCCCGGCGCTTCATCATTTCGCCCAGGCGCAGCCCGCAGATCGCGCCCAGCGAGGTGATGCAGGAGTTCACGATCAGCTTGGAATAGAGCTCTGCATAGATGTTCTCTGAAATGATGGTGGGCACGACGCTGGACAGTACGTCGCGCAGCGTATCGAGCAGCGGGGGATGGCTCCCGTTCGCCATGCCGATCACAAATTCGCCGGTGCTCGTCATTTCGAGCTTGCCCGGGCCGTGCATGGTCGCGCCGAAGCCGACCACGCACCCGACCGTGCGGTCAGCCCCGACCACAGCTGCCATGGCGTCGGTGCAGATGCCGTTTTGCAGACTGACGACCAGGGAGTCTTGTCCAAGCAGGGGGAGCATTTGCTCCGCGCAAGCGGGCATGTCGTAAGCCTTGGTGGCGATCAGGCAAAGGTCGAAGGTCCCCTCGAGCTCCCTGATCTCGCAAACGGCGCGAACGGGGATGGACTGCTCTCCGCAAACGCCGGTCAGCGACAGACCCTTGCCGTTCGCCAGGTCCGCGATTTCCCGGTGCTTGCATACCAGGGTGACATCGTGCCCCGCCTTGGCGATCAATGCCGAGGTGATCCCGCCGATGGCGCCCGCTCCGATAACTGCGATCCTTGTATTCATTTCCGTTTCCTCCTGAAAATTAAACAAAAACTGCCGCATCGGATGACACGGCAGTATGGCATGCGTCTCAGCTTGAGATTATTCCTGAACGGCCACTTCGACAGGAGCGGCCTTCATGGCGGGCAGAGCGCGCTGCACGTAACCGCTGCGCAGGCAACGGGTGCAAACGTTGATGTGCATCGGATGGCCTTCCACCACGACGCGAACCTTCTGAACATTGGGCGCCCAAGCGCGGCTGCTCTTGCGGTTAGAGTGGCTGACATTGTTGCCAACCATTTTGCCCTTGGCGCAGATCTGACAGTACTTACCCATTTTGAACTACCTCCCGGTGATGTGCGGATTAGGTCACGCGGACAAGCCGCGGAACGGTCGTTTCGTGACAACGCGACAATTTTAACATGGTTATTTGCAAAATGCAAGGCTTTTCTGAGGGAAAAGCGAGGATTTGCGAGAATAAATTCCTGTGAGAAGGAGCAAACGCATAGGAATGGGCCCGGACGGTGAGAGCGCGGCAGGGCGTCTTTGAGCAAATACCGGGAAAAGCAGATTGAAAAATAAAATATCGAATGATATACTGATGACGTTCGATGATATGAACCTGGAGGTAAACGATGGCGGAATCGCAAAAGCAAAAAATATGGAATGTGCCGAACGCGCTGACGATGCTTCGGATGCTGCTGATCCCGGTATACTGGGCGCTGATGGCGCGGGGGAATACATACGCCGCGCTCGCCGTTTATGTGATCGCCTCGCTCACTGATCTTGCGGATGGGTATATCGCGCGAAAATACCACCTGATCACGGATTTCGGCAAGCTGATGGACCCCCTGGCAGATAAGCTGATGGTGCTTTCCGTGATGCTGTCCTTTGTGCTACCGCTGGGCGGACGGGAGGCCGTATTGCCGTGGGCGCCCTTTTTGATCCTGCTGGGCAAGGAATTGCTGATGGTGCTGGGCGGCCTGATCCTTTACAGGCTGGGCATCGTGGTATACAGCAAGGTGATCGGCAAGGTGGCGCAGCTTTTTATGGTGCTTTCCCTGATCGCTTCCTTCTTTTATCGGTACTTTGATCGAATCGGTTTTCCGCTTTATCTGTATCTGCTGTACTTTGCGGTCGCGCTCACGCTGTGCGCGCTGGCCTTTTACGGGGTCAATGCCGTCCGGCTGTATCGGGAGAAAAAAAGGACGCATGCTTAGCAAATTCTTAACACTTATGCCCGCTCGTCCTTGGCCGGCGGCCGATGCTTTCGCCATGAAGAAATGGATTTCCGGACGATTTGGCGGTTGCAAAAGCGCGGCGATTCCGCTATAATAAAAAAGATGTGTATGGATAGTCCTGCACATAAGCGATGCGAACTGAAAAGGGAGGCTGCCATGAGCAAGGTTGTCGTTTTCGATCATCCCCTGATCCAGCACAAGCTGAGCATTATGCGCGACAAAAACACCGGCTGCAAGGAATTTCGTGAGCTGCTCGACGAGATTTCCATGCTGATGGTCTATGAAGTGACCCGCGACCTGCAGACGGAAGAGGTCGAGGTGGAGACGCCCATCTGCGTGACAAAAACGAAGATGCTGGCCGGCAAGCCCATCGGCATCATCCCGATCCTGCGCGCCGGGCTCGGCATGGTGGACGGCATCATGAGCCTGATCCCGAACGCCAAGGTGGGCCACATCGGCCTGTACCGTGACCCCGAAACGCTGAATCCGGTGGAGTATTATTGCAAGCTGCCCGAGGATGCCGAGCATCGCGAGCTGATCGTGCTGGACCCCATGCTGGCGACCGGCGGCAGCGCGAGCGCGGCGATCACTTTTATCAAGCAGCGGAACTGCCATAACATTCGCCTGGTCAACCTGATCGCTGCCCCCGAGGGGATCGAGCGCATCCAGAAGGACCATCCGGACGTGGACATTTATGTGGCCGCGCTGGATGAGAAGCTGAACGACCATGGATACATCATCCCCGGCCTGGGCGACGCGGGCGACCGCCTGTTCGGCACGAAGTAAGGAGCGACGCTGATGACGGTTCAGCCTGCCGTTCGGCAGGAAACAAAGAGGATCGCCCTGGGCGTCGGCTGCCTGACGCTGCTGATGATCGCTGTGTTTCTGGTGATCGGGCAGTTCGATTACACGGTGCTGCTGGGCGGGCTGCTGGGCGCGGCGACGGCCATCGGGAATTTTTTCCTGATGGCGCTGACCGTCCAAAAAGCGGCGGACGAGATGAAGCCGCTGCCTGTGGACGAAGCCTCGGTGGACGATGAGGACGAGGCGGAGGAAAAACCTCTGAGCGAAGAAGCGAAGCTGGGGAAAAAGCGGGTGCAGACCTCGTACACCCTGCGCATGTTCGGGATGGGCCTGATCGCGATCGCTGCGGTGCTCCTGCCCTGCTTCCATCCGGTGGCGTCGCTGCTGCCCCTGCTGTTCCCCCGGATCGTGATCTCCCTGATCGGGGCCCTATCCAAGAAACAATGAAGTAAAGGAGGCCGATGAGCGCAGTGAAAAAAAGCTTTGGCGCGCGTTTGGTCGATTTTCTTTTGATCCTGATGATCGTCCTGCCCTTCCTGGGCGCGATCACGCTCAAGGTCCTGACGACGCCCTCCTCTGAGGGGATCTCGATCACCGGCGCGCAGATCTACTTTACGATCCCAATGCCCATCCAGGACCTGCCGATCACGGCGTCCCAGGTCAATTCGGTGGCAGTGCTGATTTCAACGCTGGGGATCTGCCTGTACCTGACCCGGGGGCTCAAGGTTGTGCCGGACAGTAAGCGCCAATTGGTTGCCGAATGGGCGGTCGAAAAGGTCAACGGACTCATTGAGGATAACATGGGCCCTAAATATATGGCCTTTGCGCCCTTTGTGGCCGGTATCATGGTCATATCGGCGTTGTCCAGCCTGTCCAGCCTGCTCGGGCTGTTCCCGCCGACGTCCGATATGAACATCGTAGCCGGCTGGGCGATCCTGGTGTTCGTGCTGATCACGCATTATAAGCTCAAGGGCGACGTTTGGCCCTATGTCAAGGGCTTCTTTGAGCCCATCCCGGTGTTCGCTCCCTTTAATATCATCGGCGAGGTGGCGACCCCGGTGTCCATGTCCTTTCGTCATTACGGAAATGTCTTGTCAGGCGTGGTCATTTCGACGTTGGTCGCTTACGCGCTGCGGGGGCTTTCCGGGCTGCTGCTGGGCTGGCTGCCCGGCGTGCTGGGGCAATTCCCCTTCCTGCAGATCGGCCTTCCTGCCGTCCTGTCGCTGTACTTCGATATTTTCAGCGGCCTGATGCAGGCCTTCATCTTCGCAATGCTGACGATGCTCTACATCGCCACCGGCGCTCCGGAGGAGGCCTGACGAGCTTTTCAGTATGCTTTTGCGGCGCTTCGCCGCGTGCAGAATAAAGAGTCAATGATTTTGAGGAGGTTTCTAAAATGCTTGAACTCGCTATTGGTATCATCCTCGGTGGCTGCGCCATCGGCGCCGGTCTCGCTCTGATTGCCGGTATCGGCGAAGGCAACGCGGTCGCGAAGGCCTGCGAGGCCATCGGTCGTCAGCCGGAAAGCCGCGGCGCCGTTACGTCCACGATGATCATGGGCTGCGCTATCGCTGAGACCACCGGTCTGTACGGCCTCGTTATCGGCATCCTGCTGATCTTCGTCGCCCCCAACATTTTTATCAGCGCGCTCAAGAACGCTCTGGAGACCTGGGGCTCCGCGTTCCTCGGATAATCGTCCGTAACCGAAGCGGACAGAAAGGCAGATGAAATGAGCGTGCAGTCTTTGGATATCATTTCTGTCAATATTTGGCAGATCCTCATTTCCCTGATCAATCTGCTCCTCATATTCCTGATGCTGAAAAAGTTCCTGTTCAAGCCTGTGCAAAAGGTCATGTCCACCCGCGAGGAGCAGGTGAACAAGATCTATTCGGAGGCCGCGGAAAGCCGCCAGGCAGCCGATCAGATGAAGCAGGAATATGAGCAGCGCCTGGCCAACGCCCGCGCGGAGGCGGACGGCCTGGTCAAGAACGCCGTGCAGACGGCGCAGCGGCGCAGCGACCAGATCATTGCCGACGCGAGCAATCAGGCGAGCCACCTGAAGCAGAAGGCGGACCAGGAGATCGCTCAGCAGAAGAAGCAGATGCTGGCCGACGTGCGCGGGGAGATTTCCGAGCTTGCGGTCGATATTGCCTCCAAGGTCGTCGAACGTGAGATCAATCAAAAGGATTACGACGGCTTTGTGGACGACTTTATCAAGAACGTTGGTGAAAGGCCGTGACAGAGTTTGGCAGAGAATACGGCGACGGTCTGTATGCCCTGTGCGTCGAGGAAGCGCTTGTCAAGCCTGTGGCGGAGGAGTTGGCCGGGTTAAAAGCGATTTTTCGGGAGAATCCTGATTTTATTCGCCTGCTGGGCAACCTCTCCATCCCGAAGGACGAGCGGACCAGGGTGGTGGACGAGGCGCTGGGCGCCGAGGTTCACCCGTAGGTGCTGAATTTCCTCAAAATTCTGGTGGAGCGCGGCGCGATCCATGAATTTGAGAGCTGCGAGAGCGCCTATCGGGAGAGCTATAACCGGGATCGCGGCGTCGTAGAGGCGGAGGTCACTACGGCCCAGGCGCTGAGCGATACGCAGCGCAATCGCCTGGTCGGCAAGCTGATGACGATGACCGGCAAGGAGATCCTTTTGAAGGAAAAGGTGGATCCCGATGTGATCGGCGGCGTCCTGCTCCAGATGGGCGGGCG
>JAFUHB010000157.1 GCA_017469085.1 Clostridia bacterium | reverse complement strand
CGCTCCTCGGGGAAATCCCCCTTCAGGCAGTTGTCCGGCACCTGCGGCATCTCGCCGACCCGGAGGATCAGGGGCACCAACCGCTCCCGGAGCCGCTCGAAAAAGGCGTCGCATTTCGCGCGGTTCAGCCCTGGCTCGTATTCATTCAGCCAGTAGTCATAGGGATCGCGATCGGGGGCCGCATAACGCGCGAAACGCTTCTGCGTTTCCACGATCCTGCAAAGATAGGGCTCAAAGCCAGCGAAATCCGAGTTCTCCTTGGCCGTATGCCAGGCGTCCTGGGATTCGACGACCAGCTGCTGATACTCGATATATTCCTTGATAGGGATTTTCTGCATGAAGCGGATATCCTTGAGCAGCAGCTCTACCATGCGCCGCTCCCGCTCATCCAGCGCTTCCTTCTGCCGGTCCAGCGCATCCAGCAGGGCGACCGTTTCCTCGCCCGTGCTCAGGCGGTATATTTCTTCGCTTAAGATGCCCAGCGCGTGCGCCCGGTTGGCCGCCGTTCCACGCGGCGCGGTCGTATCCCCGTCATAGGAGATCAGACCGACCGCATGGTTGTACGCGCTCAGCTTTGCCTGCAAATCCATCAGCTGCTGCTTTGACTGTTGAAGCTCCATCTCATGTTCCCTCTTTCCTGTCGTAATCCTTGATCTCTATGACAGTCAGCTCCGAGCCGTTCACCCGGAAACGAACGTCCTTGTCCTGAAAACCAAAGCCATATACCCGGTCGGGATCCCGGTGATACGCGGGCCGCGGGTCCAGCGCCAGCGTTTCCATCAGGGCCTCCCGCCTGTCCTCCGGGATCATCCGCAGCCATTCTTCCGGGAAATGAACTTTCAGTCTGTCATACTGATGCTGCTCCGCAAAGCCTCCGACCGCGCCCGGAACGGCGTCCGCGTATGGAAGGTAAGGCTTTATGTCGTAAAGCGGCGTTCCATCCATCATATCGACGCCGGAAACGACCAGCACAGGACCGTCCTCCGTGCGTTCGACCCGCTCCAGTCGAACAACGGACAAGCCTAACGGATTGGGCCGGAAGGGCGAGCGGGTTGCAAATACGCCCATCCTTTCATTGCCGCCCAGGCGGGGCGGCCGGACCAGCGGCTCAAAGCCCTCTTTTTCCGGCACCTGAGAAAAGTCCCACAGCAGCCAAAGATGAGAAAAATCCTCGATTCCCCGGATCGCGTCCTCATTGCGATAAGGCGCCAGGAGTTCGATACGGCCGATCAGCCCCCTGGCAAGACCGCTTTGCCTTGGAAGGCCGAATTTCTCGGGAAAGTCTGTCCGGATATGGCCGATGATTTTGAGTCTGCGTTCCGTCATGCTTCGTTCCCTTTTTCCGCTTCGCTTCGCAGCTCGTTCAGTACATCCTTGATCAGGCCCCAGCCGTAACCCCGCCGCACAAGCGCCGCTGTGATTTTTTGCCGATCCGCCGGATCGTTCAGATCTTTTCGTGCGCTCAGCTTGCGAGCCTGACTGAGCGCGGCGGCCCGCTCATCCGCCGGGTCGAGCGCATCCAGCGCTTCCCGCGCGGTCTCGCCGTCAACCCCACGGGCTTGAAGCTCCCGCATCAATCGGTTCCGGCCGTAACGCTTTCCGCGGCTCTCTACAAAATGCCCGGAAAATCGCGCGTCCGAAACAAACTCGTAGCGCTCGAGCGTCTGCATGACCCGTGCGACGACCGCTTCCGGATAACCGATGCTGATCAGCTTATCATATATATTTTTCTCGGTCATATCCTTGACGGCCAGCAGCTTCGCCGCCCGATCCAGCGCATACGGATAGGCATGATCGGCCAGCAGCCGCTGATATCCGTCCGGATCGATCGGTTCCCCGGCGCGCACCCGAAAATCGGCAAACAGCGCAAAAGGCACCCGGACCGTCTGCCCATCCGAGAATACGACGCGCATACAGCCGATGGATTTTTTGACCTCGTCGACCTTCGTCATGGTTCTTCTCCAAATACGATCCGGCACAGCTGGCGGTTGAGCTTGGTCATTACGCCCTCACGTTCCTCAGAAACCGCCGAGGTCAGCAGCGCGAAGCCCCTGCCCGTCCGGTCAAAGAACAGCGCCTGCACCGCGCCGTAAGCAAGCCCCTGATGGCCGTAGAGCGGACGTCCGATTTCCTCGTCCTGATAGATAAAGCAGCCCACGCCCTGCTGAAGACGAGGATCACGGCTCCCGAAGGAGGCGAGCGGCACGCTCATTTTTTCAAAGATCCAAGGGTTTCGCAGGGCCGCGTGCGCAACCTTAAGAAGCCCCTCCGCCGTTACGCACAGGCTGCCGTGCGCCATCAGATAATCTCCGGCCCGTGGCTTGGGCAGCGGCCCGTGCTGTCGAGCTTCTGCATCGTAATTGGGCGTCCTTGCAGGCGGCATCAGCCGCCAGGCGTCGGCCAGCGTTCCCTTTACCCGCTGCGGCAAGTAGGTAGCCTCGAGCTTCAGGGGACGGAATACCCAATCCTGCATGACCGCCTCGAAGGGCTGTTCTCCCCGGTCCGAAAAGGCCGCACCGATCACGCTGCCCACCATACCGGCCGCCAGGTTGGAATACTCCCATTTTTCTCCCGGACGCCAGGGATAAAAGCTATCCTCCGCGCGAAGCACCTCGGACAGCGCCGTATCCCCGGTCAAATGCGAATTGTAATATTCCCCGTCCCGGATCGAGGAGCGGTGCGTCATCAGCTGCATCAGCGTGATCGGCACGTCGGGATAGGCCGGATTGCGCACAGCTTCCCCCAGGTACTCGGAAATATCCCGTTCCAAGTCCACCAGCCCGTTTTGGGCCAGGCATAGCACCCCGTAGGCGGTAACAAACTTGGATATGGAGGCCGCCCGAAAATACGTATCGGGCGTCGCCGGCCTTTTTTCCCTCAAACGGACCGTTCCAAACGCGACCGAAGTGATCTCCCCGCCGTCGGTCAGCGCCAGGACGCCGCCTCTGGCCCGCGCCGCGGCCAGCGCTTCCTCGAGCTGCCGGATCATGCCGTCATCCGGCCTGTTCCCCGTCCAATCCCCGAGGGCGACCCATTGCTTGGGCACCAGCCGGATCGCCTGCCGATAGAGCGCCTTATTCATGAAGCTCCGCTCCCCGCGTGTGTTTCCGCGTCAGGATCAGGTAGATCGTCCCGCCGACGACCATCAGCGCGCTCAAAAGCTGAGACACGCGGATACCGGTCGCCCCGATATAAAGGCTGTCGCTGCGAAGCCCCTCGATCCAGATACGGCCCAGGCCGTAGATCACGCAATAAAGCGGCAATCCGTCGCCCAAGCGCCATTTTTTCCGCGTTTTCCAAAGGATCAGGAAGCCGACCAGGTCCCACAGCGATTCATAAAAGAAGGTCGCCTGATACCAATGGCCCCACACGTTGACCGCATAAGGGAAAAACTGCAGCCCCTCTTCCAGCACCGGATTCCCATAAGCCTCGCCGTTGAAAAAATTCCCCCAGCGCCCGATCGCCTGGCCCAGCAGCAGGGTGGGCACCGTCATATCGACCAGCGCCCAGAAAGACAGGCGCTTAGCTCTTGCTAACAACCATGTGCCGATCAGGCCGCCGATCACGCCGCCGTAGATCGCAAGCCCGCCTTCCCATACCCGAAGCACCGCCAGCAGATCATCGGCGTAAAGCTCCCAGCGGAAGGCAACGTAATAGAGTCTTGCGCCAATCAGCGCCGCCGGAACGGCCCAAAGCGCCATATCGATTCCGGTCCCCTTGGGAAGGCCCAGCCGCTCCTCATTCTTCCCGCAAAGAATCACCCCAACCAGGATGGCCAGGGCGATGAGCATACCATAGACGGAAAGGACGCCGAATAAACGCGGATTCATTCGTCATCCTCGCGCACGACGAAGCCGCCGTACAAGAATTCCTGCAAAGCCTCGCGATTGGCAACGAAATCAATCTGCTGGCCCGCTCCGCTGGTGTAGTTCAGCGATTCATAGGTACCGGAAATCGGGATGCGCATCTCTTCGATCGGCGCGCCACGAAGCTCAAAGGCCAGCTGCGCCGCTTCCAACAGATCGGCGGCCGACATATCCGTCACCAGGGTATTGTTGACGACCACGTCCAGCAGCTCCATGGCGCGTTCATAATTGATGTCGGCCAGGCTGGCGGCGATGGAGGACAGCACCTGACGCGCGCGTCCCGTGCGGGCAAAGTCATAATTGACGCCGTCCACCTTGGTCGCACCCCGGATGCGCATATAAATGACCGCGGCATGTCCCGTAAAGCGATAGGTGCCCGCGCCCTTCAAAACCGGGTCCGTCCAGGAGGAGCGGTAGGCCTCCTTATCCTTGAGGCGGATCGCCTCGTTGTTGATGATGGTCAGCTCGACCCCGCCGACGGCGTCGATGATGTTCTGGATCATGCTCCAGTCGATCACGATATAGTGATCCACCTTGACGCCGAAGTGGCTGCCATAGATCGCGATCAGATCCTCAACCGCCTTTTGGTCGTGCCCATTCTGGGGCACAAACCGGCTCAGTCGGTTAAAGCCTCCGTCCTCCTTCTGGATCCAGATATCCCGGATAAAGGAGGTCAGCATGATCTTCTGCATGATCTCGTCCACGGTCACCAGCACCATGCCGTCGGTATTTCCCAGGTTATTGGCCTTGCCACCCCAGGAATCCACACAGAGAAGCAGGTAATTCTTGATCCCGGCGGGCGTATCCGGAATTTCCTCCGGCGACAGCTTGGGAACGTCCTTGGGCTTGTCGGCCCACGCGAGCGGGCAGGTCAACAGGATCAGCAGCGCCAGCAGCAGCGCGATCGGCCTTCTCATGCTTTTCCATCCTCCAGCGGTTCCATTTTTTCCAGCGTCACGCCGGTCTCCGAAAAAATCTCCAGGGAAAACTCGTCCGGATATCCCTGCTCGTACACGACGCGCTTGATGCCGGCGTTGACGATCATTTTGGCGCACACGGAGCAGGGCTGATGCGTGCAGTAAAGCGTCGCGCCCTCGATGCAGATGCCCAGCTTCGCTGCCTGGATGATCGCGTTCTGCTCCGCGTGGATCGCGTAGCACACCTCCGCCCGCGTCCCGGAGGGGATGCCCAGCTTCCGCCGCAGGCACTCCCCCTTTTCCCGGCAGGTGCGCATCCCCTGCGGCGCGCCGTTATAGCCGGTGGTCATGATCCGCTTGTCCTTCACGATCACCGAGCCGATGGACCGGCCGGGTGCAAAGCAGCTCGACCAGCCGGCGATCACATGGGACATTTCCATGAATCGCCGATCCCATTTATCAAACGCCATTTTGCCACCTCTGTAAAAACCCTTCGAGGACCCTCGCGCTTGTTTCGGCCGCCGGGATCACATTGACCGCGTATTCCAGGCCATTTCCGTTCAGCGTGTCCGAGATCGCCCGATACGCCGCGTAAGGCACGCCGTTTTCCAGGCAGACCTGGGCGATCGCCCCGCCCTCCATATCACAGGCCGCCGCGCCGAAGCGTGAGGCAATTTGTTGCTTTTGCTCCAACCGCTCAATAAACTGATCCCCCGTCGCGATGGCGGCGACAACGCATCGCTTGCCGATCGAAAGGACCACTTGCTTCAGACAGCCCGCCGCCGCCTGATCCACCGGCATATGCACAACGTCGGGGCCGGAGATCAGCCCAAGCGGGTCGCCGATGGGCGTCGTGTCCATATCGTGCTCCACGGCGCTTTGGGTCACCACCACGTCAGCGATATCCAGCCGCTCGTCCAGCGCTCCCGCAACGCCGATATTGAGGATCAAATCCGGCGCGAACCGCTCGATCATCAGCTGCGCGCACATCGCGGCGTGGACCTTCCCAATGCCGCAGCGGGATATGACCGCCTCGCGTCCCTTCAGCCGCCCCCGGTAAAACGCGATCCCGGCAACGGACAGGTCGCTGCGATCCGTCAGCTGCGACCGCAGCGTCGCGATTTCCGACTCCATCGCGCCGATAATCCCCAGCAGCATGAATCAGCCTCCCGCCATACGTACAATTTCCTTTGCATCATATCACAGGAGGCTAAAAATTACAATATATTACAAAAAAGTTACATGATTGAAATGTTTTTAGGAGCTTGCATTTTTTCCGGAAGGCGTTTATAATGCTGTCGGCTAAGAGGGAGTAGTTCGCGCCGGAATCCCGGCGTTCTGCGGTGCCGACATCACCGGCGGCAAGCGCCGCCCGTTCCGCAGATGGATGACAAGCATTCAGAGCAAGACTTTTACCGTGTCTCAGAGAGCATGGAAAGGTCCTGCTCTTTTCTGTGTGGACGAACATAGGAGGAATTTATGTTCAACCTGCAAACGCTCGCGCTGATTTTATTTATCGCCATGTATGTCGGCATGATCGCCTTTTCCAAGGCCCGTCCCTGGATCGCCCTGTCCTGCGCCGCGCTGTTTCTGATCCTCGGTATCCAGCCGCTGAATAGCGTGCTGTCCGCCATCGATTGGAACGTACTGATGATGCTGGCGGGCACGATGGGAACGGTGGAGCTTTTTATCGAATCCAAAATGCCCAATCGCATGGCGGACGCGCTGCTGAAGGCAACGCCCAACGTTATGTGGGCGGCGGTCGTCATGTCCCTGTTTTCGGGCGTCATATCCGCCTTTGTGGACAACGTCGCCACCGTGCTGATGATCGCGCCGGTAGGCCTTGCGATCGCCAAAAAACTCAACATTTCACCGGTGGCCACGCTGAT
>JAFUHB010000156.1 GCA_017469085.1 Clostridia bacterium | reverse complement strand
GGCCTGGGCTCCGCCCTGTACGACGCCTTTGGCGGCGGGTATGACCTGATCAACATCCTGATCACCTTCGTCAGCAAGTTCGCCATGGCCTGGGTGGCGGGCAGGATCGTCAACGCCCTGCAGGAGGAAAAAAAGGACGACCTGCCGCGCGTGATCATCGCGGTGGTCGCTGGATCGCTGACCTATGTGGCCCTGTATATGCTGAAAACCTTTATTTATCAGAAGTTCGTCTACGGCTATCCGCTGGACGCCGTCGGCGCGACCCTGATCAGCAAGCTGATCCCCTCGCTGATCAACGCGGCCTTGTCCATCGTGGCAACCCCCATCTTCTATAAGACGGTCGCCCCGGCCCTGAAGAAAACGGGCCTGCTGGAAAAGCTGAAATAATACTGTTCTTCTGCTAAAACAGTATAAAAAAGCAACGCATCGGGGCGACTCCAACGCGGAGTCGCCTCAACATGATTATTGATGTTCGTTTGCGTTGCTTGCGGCAACGGGCAGTTCCGGATATCATGGGGGCATCCAGGAAAGGAGGTACCCAACCAATGTTAGGGGAAAATCTTAAGAAGCTCAGACAGCAAAAAGGCTTTACGCAGGAGAGCCTGGCCATTCAACTGCACGTGGTCCGGCAAACGGTTTCCAAGTGGGAGAAAAACCTTTCTGTGCCCGACGCCGAAATGCTCCAGCGGATCGCAGAGGTGCTGGAAGCGCCGGTAGGCGCGCTGCTGGGGGCGGACCTGCCGCCCGATCCGGAGCGGAACGAGATCGCGGAACAGCTGACCGCCCTGAACGAGCAGCTGGCGATCCGCAACCGAAGGACGAAAAGGATCTGGTCGGCGATCGGGATCGTGCTGGCGACGCTGGTGGTCCTGCGGATCGGGCTGACGCTGCTGGGCGTCATGTCCTACAGCGAGCTGACCGCGGGCGAATCGATCGAGCAGACCGAGACCATCTCCGAGCTCGCGGAGGAGGAATGACGGTTTGGCCGCCGCACGGCGGCTGATCAAGCGCCCGTCATCCGCGAAATCAGCTTTCCGCCTTCCGTTTTGAGCCATTGACGCCGCGCCCGGTAATCGGGCAGCACGCGGGCCACCTCGGCCCAGAAGCGGGGAGAGTGATTCATTTCCTTGCGGTGGCACAGCTCGTGCACCACCACGTAATCCAGCACCTCGGGCGGAGCTTCGGACAGCAGGCAGTTGAAATTCAGGTTGCCCTGCGCGGAGCAGCTGCCCCATTTGCTCTTCTGGTTGCGGATGGTGATCCTGCCGTAGGTCACGCCGATCCTGGGCGCAAAATAGGCCGCGCGAGCGGGGATGATTTGCGCCGCGCGCTGGGCCATCGCCCGAAGCTCTTCCTCCGTAAAGCGCCCCTGCGCCAAAACCGCCGCCGCCCGCTCCTGCCGGGCGGCCAGGTGTTTTTGGATCCACCCGTCGGCCTTTTGAAGGGCCTGCGCGATCTCCCCGTCCGTCGCATGAAGCGGAGCGCGCACCTCCACAAGCCCCGGCTCCGGCACGCCGATCGCCAAGGTCCTGCGTCGACTGCGAAGAACGCGGAGCCGATAATCAGCCATCACCTCATCCCCTTCCGTTTTATCAGATTTCAGTATAGGCGGCGGGCGGCGTTTTGTCCACCCGAAACAGGCTGTAAATCGGGTCCACGCACAGCGTGAACCCTTGGCGGGGAAATTCTTTCCCCGCCAATACCACCCCTTGGACGCCTTTTCCTCTCGGCCCTATGGGCCTCCCGGGCGGAAAAGGCGCAAGGAATGAATTTTCGCTCTCGGATGGCAAGCTAACCTTCGCGAAAATTCTCCTCGGGGCGGCAACCTCAATTCGCCATTGTCGCGCCGCTGCGCTACCGCTTGCGGCGCTCTGTGGCTCATTGGGACTCCACCCGTGCTTTTCCGCCACCGGCGGGCACGGCTTCCGTCCCCCTGCGGATTTCACTGAAGGGGCTCCGCCCCTTCATATCCCCGGAAGTTAGTCTATTAATTGTAACAAATATTTTATTCATGCGTTTACCATAGGCTGTAAATTTTTTGTGAAAATCGGTGCAGTCAGCGGAAACTG
>JAFUHB010000155.1 GCA_017469085.1 Clostridia bacterium | reverse complement strand
GCTTACACCCTCCTCGTTCGCGCTTGCGGTGCCGCTGCCCATGACGACGGCATTGGTTTTGGCATAGCTGTCGATCAGGCTGCTCAGCTGATCGATCCGCTCCTGCAGCGCCAGACGCGCACGCTGCTGATCTTCGATCATGTAGTTATAGTAGTCGGCCTTTTCCTTCCAGGAATTCGTCACATTGTTGCTCGCCAGATAGGAGGTCAGCAGGCTGATATCCTGCGAGCGCACCGTATTGATCGCGGCCTGGAGGTCCTCAAAGCTATACCCCGTCTCCGCGGAGCGATACATCCCTTTGTCCCGATCGGCGAGCTGCTTCGTATACCCGCCCAGCAGCTCCAGGCCGGCGTCCAGCAGCTTGACGGATTCCTCATAGTCAAATTGCGTATCATCATACTTCTCCAGGTCCTGCTCAATAGCGGCATTATACCCATACCGCCCGGCAAAACCCGTCTGATAAAGCCGAAGCAGCGAGTCCAGCAGCCGATTGCCTTGGTCAGCCGTCAGTCCTGCCGCCGTATAATCGAGCGTCACCCGATACTGCGTCGGATAATAAGCGTCCAGCCGCTGTTCGGAAAGCACCGAAATTGCATCCCCGTCAAATACGGAGCTTTGGGTCGTGATCTCCCGAATGATATTCTCCGGCACACTGCCCTCGACGGTCGTATTGCTCTGAACCGCCTTCAAGGCCTCCGCGCTCAGGCTCAGGCCCGCGTCCTGCGCGGCCGCCAGCAACATCTCTTCGCTCTTGATTTCCTCCGCGTCGAACCGGTTTCCATCCGGATCCAGCCCATCCTCGATCCCATCGAAGCTGAAATTCACAGTCGCGATCGCCTTTCCCTTGGTGGGGAGCCGCAGATAGTTGACCGCAAGCACGGCCACGCCTGCGACCA
This sequence comes from Clostridia bacterium, assembly GCA_017469085.1. Lineage (GTDB taxonomy): Bacteria > Bacillota > Clostridia > Christensenellales > Aristaeellaceae > UBA4246. Next base: position 12,338 of record JAFUHB010000155.1, on the reverse strand, counting down.
CGGCGATGAGCAGCCAAACCCAGAACAGCTTTTTGATCTGCTCCCACAGCTTCCCGAATGTCATCGGTGTTTTCATGTCCTTGTTACCTCTCTTTATGCTTTACTTCTCGGCGTGACGAAAGTCAATTTTCTAATTTCTCGGTCATGCCCTCAAACGCTTTGACATCTCCCGGCACCCACATCGTCGACCGGTTGCGCAGCCGGGTAGGCGTGCGATAGCTGCCGTCCCGGGCGTTGATCTGATACTCCATCCCCACGCGAAGCCAGCCGTGCCGATGCAGCACCAGCTTGATCTGGGATACGCCAATCGAATGGCCGACCGTTTCAATGTAAGCGTTCTCGATTCGCTTGACGGAGATCATTTCCCCCTTCTCCGCCTCCCGGTGGAACGGCGCCAGCAGCGCCTCCTCCTGCTCATAAGTCAGGTTCCTGCGATGCTGCCCGTACTTGTTCTTGACCACCGCGTCGGCGCCCTCTTCGATATACGCCTTGATCAGGGAACTGGTATACACCAAAGAAAAGCCGGTGACCTCCTGAATTTCCTTCAGGGACAGGCCCTCGCTCCGCAGCTTCAGCGCGTTTACCCTGCGCTGCGACCGAGCGTCCAGTTTTTCCTTAGACAGCTTGTTGATTTGCGCGATTTGCTTTTCCGTGAATGTTCTTGCCCGCATTTTTTCTACTTTCCCGTTTCGTTCATTTCTAAGCCGAATCTCTTCTGTGTTGAAAAGAATCGGCCTTTTTTCCGCCGACCCATCAGACTGATGAAGGCATGGCTTCGCCATGAAACCGCCATTTGGCGCTTTCCCGATACCAGCTTTGTCCACCCTCCGCCCAGTCCGCGCAATCCGCAGCGTGACCTGCAAAAGGATTTCCTGTGCTCCATCTGCCGACCCATCACCCGACATTCAACCACACAGGCCGGCAGCTGAAAGACCGTCGGGCCAAATAGCCACGTGCTTTCCCATGCCATTTCTAAGACTCGTTACTGTCAAAAGGTTTACTTTTTGACAGTGACTGAAACGGCCATCTCAGCACTCAAATTATAACTAAGTTTAGACTTAATTGCAAGCTATAAATGCGAAAGTCCTGCCATTTATTGGCTATTTTATCTATTATAAGTTTTATTTATTATCCAGTCAAAAAGTAAACTTTTTGATAGAAAAAAGCCAAACCGACAATGCTTTGAATGCATTCGATTTGGCTTTTATTCAATATAACTATTGATTTTCAGCTTCAGTTTATGAATATTTTTTCGCGTCTGATCATCGGTCGAAAACCCTTGCGCCACATGCGAAAACCCCCGATCTTCAATCGAGGGTCAACCGGCAGCGGCAGTCGGCTTGAATTAGTTGGACATATAATATGATATTTGAAGCAGATAATCATGCATATTGAGTCAGAAGTATTTTCCGCCAACCTTTATCAGTGATCACTGTAAACGTAGCAATTTCTATCTGATATTTTGCAGAATCCGCATTTTTTCACGGATATCATCCATATTTCCTCTCGTGCTATCATCCCCGCAGCGGCACATTCATGATTCTTTGCAAAGCATGTGATATTCAAGAGTCATATGGATAGTCTCACATTGTTCAGCAAAAAATGTCCATCCAAGGTCTCCATGATCTCCCCTTGAATCTCCTGAATATTGTCAATCTTGATCTCTTTCCCCTTCGACCGCCCATTTTCTGCCAGAAACACGACTGCTCTCTCCATAGCATCGATGCTTCTTACCCGCCCGGTTAATTCTTGATATGAACCTCCCTTTTTCATCTTGTCCGGCACAAAGTATCGGATCGTGACCTCTGGATTTTCCCCATCTCGTATGGCTTTGTCTATTATCATCAGCTTTTGGTTCATACGCTCTTTTTCGCCTTCGGAAAGCTCGATCTTGCGACCCGTCAACCGACCGGTTTCCGCAATAACGCCATCAAAGCCGACCAGTGCCGCGTAGGGGCTGAACTGCGCTGCCCGATTCAGCATGCTCATTGGCGGGTGTTTTGAAGATTGATGATGAGGCAAGCGCAGAATATCTACGTACGGGAAATCTTTTTCGATCATGATTCCTCTCCTGCCCTGTGCCCGCCAATCTGCCTGTTGCGTTCCATAGTAGTGCTGCCTTCCAGCAGGTTCATACCTTTTAGCAGAGCGTTCTTGCCGAAGCGATCCTGAATAGCGAGTACTGTTTGCTGAAGCTTTCTTTCGGCTGCCTCCATATTCAATGCGGCTTTCTTTTTGCGTTCCAGGGCCTCAAGGTCCATAAACATGTCCAATTGTATAGGCTGATCATCCGGAACGGCGTCCTCTGAAATCAGATTGCAAGCAGCTATGTTGACTCTGCGGATCAATAAATCCGGATTGACCACCTGATCATATAAGGATGCCAGCGTTTCCACAATGACCCGAGTTGAGCTTGTATAGTGATCCATATTGCCTGTACCATGGGCATGCTTAGGTATTTTGCGGCCATAGTAATCAACAACAACCGGCCCTTGGTATTTCGTCCCTCGATGATCAGTAAGACTTTCCTTGTCGTAGCCAATATCCAAAACCATCTGCCTTGTGACAACACGCTTTCGTACCAGATCCAGTGCCAAGAGTTCAGCCATTTCCCGCACGATCAGGCGACCCTTTTCGAAATCATATGGCTTCTGCAGCACCTGCCCAGACGAAAGGCTGCTGGTGGTAGGCTTATACTGTTTGATCATATCGACAGTGACCGGCTCCCAGCCCCAGGCGTGATCAATAATCAGCTCCGCGTTGACGCCGAATGTTTTATATAGCCGATCTTCGTAATATGGATTCAGCGAAGCTCTGGCTACATCCCCCATGGTCATGAGGCACATTTTCTCCAGCTTGGAGGATATGCCCCCGCCAATACGCCAGAAATCTGTCAGAGGGCGATGCGTCCACAGTTGCTCTCGATAGGACATTTCATCCAGCTCCGCGATTCTGACGCCATCCTTATCAGCCGGAGCCTTTTTCGCGACGATATCCATGGCGACCTTGGCCAGATACAGGTTTGTGCCAATACCGGCCGTGGCGGTTACCCCGGTGTTATACAGCACCTCGCGCACCATGGTCATCGTCAGCTCATGCGCTTTCATTTGATAGGTATCGAGGTAATTTGTCAGGTCGATAAACACCTCGTCGATGGAGTAGACGATAATGTCCTCCGGAGCAATGTATTTTAGATAGGTAGCATAGATACGGCTGGAATATTCTTCGTACAGACGCATGCGCGGCGGAGCGACGATATAGGACAGTTCCAAAGACGGATTCGCCTCCAAGGCCTCCGCATCAAAGGAAGAAGAGGAGAAGCCGTATTCCCCCGTTTCAGGGTTCCGTCGGATCGCTCCAGATCGGATGCCCGCGCCGAGACGCTCCCGATTGATAGCCCGCACCCGCTGAATCACTTCAAACAGGCGCGCGCGTCCGGGGATCCTGTGCGCTTTCAGGGAGGGAGAGACTGCCAGACAAATGGTTTTTTCCGTGCGACTTGCATCGGCGACAACAAGGTTAGTGGTCAGCGGGTTCAGATGGCGCTCCACGCACTCGACGCTGGCATAAAAGCTCTTGGCGTCAATCCCAACATACTGTCGAACCCTTTGTGTCATACCCGCTATCCTCCCTTTTATGCCTTATCCGGAACGGCGGCCTCCACATACCAGCGGGCGACACGGGCGGCAAACGCCGAGTTCGTCCACTCAAAGAACAGGTGACGCTCCTCGCCTTTGATCATGACCGTATAGCACGCGCCCTCTGCCCCCTGGCGATAGACCGCGGCAGGGCGATAGTCTTTTACCGCTTCGATGATGAAGGTACGGCCGTCCGCCCAGGTAATGGACTTTGGCTGCATATACCCAGTAGGGTCAAAATCAGAATTCACCTTCACATAGACCCGCTCCAAATGGGGTGGTCTGACGCCCTTCAAAGCATTCTGCCTATTCATGAAAGCACCTCTCATTCAAGCTCCTTGGCAAAAGCTGCCTCGATTTTCTCGATCAGCGAACCATCAGCAATATCCCCCTTGCCCACAGCGCCCGTCACACGGCCACAGCAGCGCACATCGCTGTCATCGCTGATTCGGATCGGTTTATATCGCGTGTTATGGGAATAAAGGCCATCCGGCCTATATTCCTTGATATACGCCTCTCCGTTGACAATAAAGATGCCAACCTGGCCTGGCAGCACTTCTGCTCCACTGTCAACGTAAACGTAGCTTCCGTCAGGATAAGTCGGCTCCATGCTGCGACCGTTCACATGAATCATGCCATCCGTGCCGTTAGGCACATTGGCCTCCAGCACATAGACCATTTCATTTTCCGCATAGTCGGACATAGGGCTTCCGACACCCGCTGCTGCCGCGTCATCATACAGGCACAGCTGTATATAAGCCCGACGAAGACGCGCTTTCTCTTGGCTGTCCTGCTGAAAGAGCAGCCGCTCCATCAGTTGATGGACCGTATTTTGATTGAACTTATCCAAAGCTTTATACTTGGCCAGCAAGTCCTGATCCTCCATCGGGAGAGCGGCTTCCGGCGGCAGGCCCAGCAGTTCCGTAACGGGGATATTCAGTTCTCTGCACAGCCTGGGCACATTGTCGATATCGGGACGGGCAAGCCCCAGTTCCCAATTCCCGATGGCCGTTTTCGTGTAGCCGAGCTTTGCCGCCAAGGTGGGCTGATCCATGCCCGCAGCCAGGCGATATTTACGGATGATCTGACCGACATGCATCCGGCGCTCAGCGTCCACAACCGGGCGGCCACCGGAGGCGTTAGTTTTTGAAGTTTTCTTTGCCATAAACTCACCTCGTTATTTTCCATAGGGGCGATACTATCGTTTGAATTTTAGCACACAAAAACTTTTCTGTAAATACTAATATCAAAATAGTTAGAACAGTAATCCTGTTATGCAAGAGTTTTATTGTGAAACAACTGAACTCTGTTTATCCCAAGGCAAAAACAGTTGATATGGTTTGAAAAAGAATGGAACTATATCGTCAATAGCGGCAGCAAGCCATGTATACGGCAGATGCCCGAAAGGAAAAAAAGAGAGCCCTGAAAAAGGGACTCGACTCGCAAAATATAAAATTTATCGGTGCAATGCTATGGACAAATAATAGCACTCATATTATAATCATTATTGACGCCTGTATGTCATGCTGAATGTACATATGGGTTGTAGTTTCAGGTTTATTTTTAACACCGTTATTTGTTTTGATTTTACAAACAGGCACGACCGCTTCCGATCGTTGGATTGACGACGCAAGCGCGGCCTGCACACAACCCCGCGTCATGCGTTCGACAACGAACGCACGGCGAAGCTATGGGCTGATCAGAAAAAACCTCAATGATGTCAGCAAGTATTAGCAACAGGAGATATGAATGGAAACCGCCACCCATCCCGAGTTGACCGACAACCCGGGCCTGCAACGAAGTCATCCCGGATATCAAGGCATCTATAACCGATATGTGAAGCGACTGATCGATCTGCTCCTCTCCCCCTGCTTGCTGGTCGTGGCTTTGCCGATTTACGCGATCATTGCCGCCGCGATTTTGCTGGAGGACGGCCGTCCGGTCTTCTATCGCGCTCCGCGAGGCGGATATCACGGCAAAACCTTCCAAATCTATAAATTCCGCACCATGGTCAAAAACGCGGATTCTATCGGCAGCGGAACGACAGCGCTGAATGATCCCAGGATCACCGGAATCGGCGGCTTCTTGCGTAAAACAAAGCTGGATGAAACAGCCAATTTGCTCAATATCCTCCGAGGGGATATGAGCTTCGTCGGTCCCCGGCCCGAGCTGCTGCGATATACGCGTCAATACCAAGGCAAGGAAAAAGAAATATTGATGGTTCGGCCCGGCGTTACCGATTACAGCTCCCTCCGTTTTATCAGCCTCGACGAAATCGTCGGGGCAGAGCATCCGGATGAAGCATACGAAAAACTGGTCCTCAAGACCAAAAACGAGTTAAGGATTCAGTATGCCGAATCGGTCAGTCTAAAGACGGACGCACATCTGATCCTTTTAACGATCGGACAGGTCATCAAAAAAATCATTCAAACGTTGGGAGCAAGGCGCTGATGGAATATGTGCAGCTTCGGCATTCCGATTTAACCGTATCCCGGCTGTGCATGGGCTGCTGTCCCATGGGCGGCTATGGATGGGGTGAAACGCATGAAGAAAGCTTTATCGCCGCCATTCATACCGCCTTGGAGCAGGGAATCAATTTTTTCGACACGGCGGATACTTACGGCTTGGGGCAATCCGAAATCACGCTCGCAAAGGGACTGGGCAATCAAAGAAAGGACGTCGTCATTCAATCCAAATTCGGCGTCCGGGCCGGGCGTGGGCGAACTGTGATCGACAATGCTCCCGATTACATTGAAACAGCCTTGAACGGCACGCTGGAAAGACTTCATACCGATTATCTTGACCTTTACGTCGTCCATTATTGGGATCAAAAAACGCCGATCGCCGATATCGTCGGCACGTTGGAGCGGCTGCGCGAGAAGGGCAAGATCCGCTATTTCGGCATTTCCAATATTCGCTCCGCCCACATGACGCAATGGCTCCCCTTTGCGGCGTCGTTGACGACCGCGCAGTACGAATTCTCATTATCCTGCCGCACGCACGAGAGTGAATTGAAGGAGGCAGCGCGGTTCCTGGATGTCAGCCCGCTCACCTGGGGCAGCCTGGGCCAAGGGATCCTGACGGGCAAATACGACGCGTCCGCCTCCTTTGGAGCGGATGATCGGCGCAGCAGAGAGATTTATATCAATTTTCATGGTGATAAGCTCCGGCATAACCTGCAAATCGTCGAGCGCCTGCGAACGCTCGCCGAGCGCTATCAGCGCCCCGTCGCCGCCTGCGCCTTGCGCTTCATCCTGGACTACCTTGATCATTCCATTGTCATGGTCGGCATCAAAAATCCGGATCAGCTGAACGCAAACGCGCAGGCAATCGGATGGACCATGCAGGGGCAGGACTTGAGGCTGCTGGACCAAATATCCCGTAGTCCCGCCATGTTGGAGGAAATATGATCCCCAGCGCTATCCTAACTTCAATGACGCAGAGGAAGATTCTATGACCAGCAAACAGTTGGCCTGGCTGATCAGGCGCCATGCCATCGAAATGACGCATCGCTCGGGCGGCAGTCATATCGGGGCGATCCTGTCGGTGGCCGATATCATCGCGGTGCTTTATGCCGACGTTCTGCGCTGCCGTCCGGAGGAGCCCGATTGGCAGGAGCGGGACCGTCTGATCCTTTCCAAGGGACACGCCGGAGCCGCCCTATACGCGGCGCTGGCCGAGACGGGCTTCCTTCCCGTTGCTGAGCTGGTCACGCATTATCAAAACGGAAGCCGGCTTTCCGGGCACGTCTCGCATGCCGTACCCGGTGTTGATTTTTCGACCGGCTCGCTCGGGCATGGGCTTTCGGCCGGCTGCGGCATGGCTTACGCGGCAAAAAAGGATGGAGATCTCACTCATCGGGTCTTTGTGATACTTGGCGACGGCGAATGTGACGAAGGTTCCGTTTGGGAGGCGGCGCTGTTTGCCAATCATTATCGGCTGAACAATCTCGTAGCCATTGTGGACCGCAATCGGATGCAAAGCCTGGATTTCACCGAAAACACATTGGAAATCGAGGATTTGGCCGCAAAATGGCGGGCATTTGGATGGCGCGCGCTGGAAATCGATGGGCATGATCACAATCAGCTGCGGCAGGCGTTTGCCCTCATCCGGGATAATGAACACAGTCAGCCGCACAAGCCGACCGTGCTGATCGCAGACACGATCAAAGGCTTCGGCGTTTCCTTCATGCAGCACGATATCCTGTGGCATTACCGTTTCCCTCATACCGGATGGGAATATGACACGGCCGTCGTAGAATTGCACGCCAATATCCCCGAAAATTCGGAAGACCCCTATATGAAATCTCCGGAAAAGTTTACTTCGGCGAATATACATTCTTCCATGCGGGTGGTTTTTGGCCCATGCGGCCTGACGCGTGGGAGGAACGCCTGGGCGATATGATCCGCTTACCATCCTAAAATTTCAGGAGCAGGAAAACCCTTGATCAAGATCTTAACGATATCCAATGTAGCCTGGTCCACAGAAAACGCGTTCGGGAATACGATGACCAACTGGTTTTCTGACATGCCCAACGTAGCGTTTTCTTCCCTATATTTTCGTTCCTCCGTGCCGCACAATCCCGTATGCCACAGCTATTATTCGGTTGGCGTCGGCGACATCCTGAAGCACGTTTGCCACCCGCAGCTGATCGGTCGAGCGTTTCATGACGATCAAAATGAGTGCAAGACCTCTGAGCCCGCCCAAGCATCCCGGGAGCAGGCTCTGCTTCACTTTCTGCATCGGCATCGCTGGCTGAAGACAGGGGTCATCAACGACTGGCTGGGGCTTGCGCGGCTGTGGAACAACCGGCGGTTTCAGCAGTTCGTAACAGACGAGAACCCCGATATCGTTTTCACATTTGTAACTGCTTCCACCAGGGTCCGTCAAGCCGTGGACGCGGTGCTCCGGCTGGTTCCGCATTGCCGATATGTCGGCTTTATCGCTGACGATATCTACGCGCAAACGGGGCGCAAAGGCAAACGGAATATCCGGGCGCTGATCCAATCCGCCTCCCAGCTGTACGGCGCTTCAGAAGCTCTGTGCGCCGCCAATGCGCGGCAGTTTCATGTCCGGATGACCCCGCTGTACAAGGGCTGTCGTTTGCCGCCAGATTCACCTCAGGCGCGTCAGACATCCCCCGGCATCCTGACCCTGACCTACGCCGGCAACCTATATTATGGACGGGAAGAAACGCTGATCCGGCTGATTCAAACGATCCGTTCCCATGAAGCGAGCCACTTCCGCGTTGATATTTATTCCAGCACACCGCCCTCCAGGCGGCTGCTGAAGCTTGCGGAAGGGAGGGACGACGTCAGGCTCCTGGGTAGCCAAGCTTACGACGAAATCCGCAAAGCACTGGCAGCCAGCGACGCCGTGCTCCACGTAGAATCCTTTCAAGAGCGCTGGGCCAAGGTCGTGCGCTATTCCTACTCCACCAAGCTGATCGACTGCATGGAAAGCGGATCGATCCTCTTTGCCATCGGGCCAGCCGGCGTCGCATCGATCGAAGCAGCCCGCAGTATCCCCGGCGCAGTCGTCGCCGACTGCCCCGATGAAATCCCCTCGGCGCTTCAATATCTGCGCACGGGCGACCATGCATCCATGCGTGATCTTACATACCGCTACGCGCTGGCGCATCACAGCGTGGAACAAGTGCATCAAGCTCTCGCCCGCGATCTTGCTGCAATCGTGGAGTCATCATGATCTATGCTCTTTTTATGATCCTAGCCATCGTACTGGCTCTCCTCGTCCGCCCACCGATCGGCGCTCCTTCCCTGGGCCAAGCCGACCCAGCTGCCGCACGTAACGCGCAGCGCAGACGAAGGATATACTGCGCGTTATTAGGAATCTGTCTGTTCCTGATATCTGCCCTGCGCGCCAGCACAGTCGGCAGCGATACCCGTACCTCTCTGGGCCATTTTCAGCGGATCCATCTGATGAATTGGGAAACGATCCTTTACCTGTATCAGGAAGAACCGGGATTTTATATCGTTGCCAAGCTCCTCTCGCTCTGGACGTATGATGGCCAGTGGATGCTCGCGCTATATAGCCTGCTTTACGCATTTTCGGTCAGCTGGTACATCTATCGCAACTCGGCGGATTGCCTGATCAGCTTTTCCATGCTGATCCCCTTTATGTTTTTCGCTTTTTCCATGACGGGACTGCGCCAAACCGCGGCCATCTCCATCGTGCTGTTGAGCTTTGAATTCGTGCGGACAAGAAAGGCTCTCCCCTATTTCCTGTTGATGCTGCTCGCCATCGCTTTTCACCGCTCTGCCATTTTGGCGCTGCCCATTTATTATTTATACAGCATCCGCATGACGCCCTTTAAGCGCCTGGTGCTGCTTCTCCTGATCCCCGCCATTTATCTGTTTCGCTACAATATTATCACATTGCTGCAGCGATGGTTCTACAGCGATTATCAGATTGACCGTTCTACCAACAACACGTGGGCCACCTTCGCCGTTTATTTCCTGATCTGGGCCGCCAAGCTTTATCTACTTGCCATCGCGGGACGCGCTGCCCCCCATGTAGCCCAGTGTGGACCGGGACGGCAGGTGGAGGCGATTTTTATTATTGGGTTCATCATTCAGCTTTTTGTCCCATTCGAGCCCAATATCTTTCGGATCGGGCTGTATTACCAGTCGTCCGTCCTTTTGCTGGTACCCCAAATCACGAGCGAATCCAGGCTCAGCCTCCGTTCCCGCAGATTGATCCGGATCGCTTATATCGCCGTCATGTTTTTGATGTATTACGGTTTTACTTACCAAGCTGCCGAGGTCAACCCTTACCGCTTCTTCTGGCAAGGATAGGCTCCCGGCGCAGACGCGATCGATAAGGAAAGGCATATGAAGCTGGCGCTCACCACCAACGGCCGTCTGTATCAAACGCCGGACGGGCGATACTTTACCGACGTCGTATACGGATACGATTTCTTTCGACGATACCTGAATGTATTTGAGTCCATCCGCCTGATCGCGCATGTGAAAGCGATCCCAGTCGAGCAAGCGGCTGGCATGCTGCGGGTTGATGGCGACGGGCTTGATATCTATCCTGTGCCCTTCCCCCACGGGAAAATCGATTATCTGCGAAAATATCTCGCGATTCAGCGAAGGCTGAGCAGCGCGTTGATCGGATGCGACGCATGCCTGCTGCGGGTGCCCGATCAGCTGGCGTTCCAGGTGTTTCCCCTGGCGAAAAAGGCGCTTTTGCCCATCGGGCTTGAAATCACCGCGAGCGCTTGGGATTTTTTTGAAAAGGGCGCGATCAAAAGCCCCCTTCGGCCGGCGCTCCGCATCCTGTGGGATCGGCAGGAAAAGCGCGCCTGTCGCCAAGCCGACGCTACCTGTTATGTGACCAGAGAAGCCTTACAGCAGCGCTATCCGCCCACCCGGGACCATCGGCACTTTACAACCAACGCTTCGTCTGTGGACATTTCGGAATTTCATGGCTCTGCCAGGGAGTTTGGCCTTCGACCGTTGAAAAGCCTGCGCTGCCTCCACGTAGCCGGTTCCCTGAAAGGGCGCGCCAAAGGGCACCACGAGCTGATTCGCGCCCTCTGCCTGATCCAAGCTGCCGGCGTAGAAACGCATTGCAAGCTAATCGGCGGCGGAGCACTGGACCCCGAATTACAGGAGCTCGTCCGCACGCATCACCTTGACGTCGAGGTTCTGGGAAAGCTTCCCGCTTCTGAAATATTCGCGGCCATGCAGGCCTCCGACATGCTGATTTTCCCCTCCTATCGCGAAGGGCTCCCCCGCGTCGTGATCGAGGCCATGGCGTCCGGTCTGGTATGCGTAGCCACCGACCTTCCGGGGATCAGGGAGCTGCTGCCTCCGGAGGTATTGGCGCCAGTGCGGGATGCCAAACGGCTGAGCGATATCATTCTGCGGCTCTGTCAGAACCCCAGTGAAATGACTCGTTTGAGCATACAGAATATAGCCGCCGCTCAGGAATTTGCTCCCGAACGCATTGCAGAGCGGCGCAACACGTTTTACCGCTACCTGTATCAAAAAGCAAGCGATCGAATGCCATGAAAAAAATCAAGCTATTGTTCCTGATCAACACGCTAAACACCGGCGGCGCTGAGCGGGTTTTGATCGACCTGCTGCATCATCTGGACCCGGACAACTTCGATTGTGAGCTTCTTTGCGTGTCCTCCGGCCCACTAAGCGCCGAAGCACCCGACCATGTCCACGTCCGCACGTTGACCGCCAGGCTCCCACGCCGCCTCCAAGCGCTTGGCGCGCGCCTGATTTATAAGCTGCCGCCGCAGATATTCCGCCTGTTCTTCCTGAAAAACAGTTATGATATCGAAATCGCGTATTTACAGGGATTTCCGACCCATATGATCGCTACGCATCGAACGGATGCGCGGAAAATCGCCTTCCTTCACAGCGATGTCTCCGCCACCCGCGTGCTGGACAGCCTATATAAGAACGTCGGGCGATGCGCGGAGGAATACCGCCTTTTTGACCGGGTTTGCTTTGTGTCTCAGGACGCGATGGAAGGCTTTATCCGCACCGTAGGCCCTTTGCCCAATCTGAGGGTGGTCCACAATGTGATCGATACAAATCGGATCAAAGCGCTTGCCGATGTTCCACTCCCTTCACCCGATTATTCGACGGCAGGGCTCAAAATCATTTCCGAAGGCCGCCTTGCCGCACCCAAGCGTTTCGACCGGCTGGTGGAGATCGC
>JAFUHB010000154.1 GCA_017469085.1 Clostridia bacterium | reverse complement strand
CGACGCACCTGGCACATGCCTCATTCGGACTGATTTTGCCTCATTTCGGTCAACGTAGCTCTGCTACGCCTCCCTTCATTCGGCTTTATCAGACCAAATGATCCATGCACCATCTGGCCACCTCATTAAATCAGCGTTTCCCTAAATCCCGTCAAAAAGGATCATCCCGCCCCTCCGGTCATGACCGGTATCCCAGAGACGGTCAAAATCCACCCAATAGGTTTCCCCGCAGGTGATCGTTTTGACCAGGGTATTTTCTCCCTCCCTGCGCATGCCAAGCAGGGAGAACCAATGCCAGGTCAGATCGTCCAACGCCTGGTCACGGTGGCGCAGCAGCAGGAAGGGCACGGGCAATCCTCGCTTCAGCTGCCGTTCCGCCGTCAGAAGGGCCTCCGCCGCCGGCGCATCGCCCGGCACATCGGTCATGCGGATATCCGTTTCCCCATGATCGGCCAGGTATTGGCCAAAGCCCTCGATAAAATATTCCAGCCGGTCCACGCCGCCCGCCCGGGGTCGCAGATATGGCTTCATTACCGCGCCAAACCGCTGGTATTCTTCCACCGTGATCCGCTGATCGGCGCCATCGTACAGGTGCGGGCGATCTCTGTGCAGCGCGAACCAGATCGCGCAATCGCAGGCACAGATCGCCGCGCATCCGCCCATCCGCATCAGCGGGTCCGAAAATTCCTCCTGATTGCCGCCGACCGCGTCGCCGACATAAAACCAAGCAAGCTCCAAAGCGCATCTCTCCAAAGAAATTCCGGGAAAGGTTTTCGCCTTCCCCGGAATCCAAATTCCATTTTCCTGAGGACGTGCCCCGCAGGACCGATTATTCCTCGGTGTTCTCCTCGACCGCTTCTTCCACAGCCTCGACCGCCTCGGCGATTTCCTCACCGGGGATCTCCTCGGCGAAATCCTGGTTCTCCGCCTCGTCCAGGAGCGCTTCCTTAACGCTCAGGCTGATGCGCTTGGCGTCGGGATCAACGCCCAGCACCTTCACGCGAACGACCTGCTCGGGCTGGAGCGCGTCCTCGACCTTCGCAACGCGGTTGATAGAGCACTGGGAGATATGAACCAGGCCGTCCACGCCGGGCTCCAGCTCCACAAACGCGCCGAACGGACGGACCCGAACGACCTTGCGCTCGAGCACGACGCCGACGGGATAGCGCTCTTCGATGTTGTCCCAGGGCTTGGGCTGCAGCTGCTTGTAGCCCAGCTGGATGCGCTCGCGCTCCGGATCCAGGGAGAGGATCTTCACGTCGATCTCATCGCCGATCTTCAGCACTTCGCTGGGATGGCCGATGCGATACCAGGCCATATCGGTGATGTGGATCAGGCCATCCACACCGCCCAGGTCCACAAACGCGCCGAAGTCCGCGAAGCGGCGGACGATGCCCTTGACCACGGCGTCCTTTTCCAGCCGCGCCCAGGCTTCTTCCTTCTTGCGGGCCGCTTCCTCCTTGAGGACCTCCTTGCGGCTGGCAACGATGCGCTTCTTTTCCTTGTTGACCTCGATCACCTTCAGCTTCATCGGCTGGCCGACGAACTGACCGATCTTCTCGACATAGTGCTGGGCCAGATGGGAAGCGGGCACGAACGCGCGCACGCCGCCCGCGTCGGCGATCAGGCCGCCCTTGACGGCTTCTTTGCCGACGGCGTCGATGTATTCGCCGTTGTCGACCTTTTCCATCAGCGCTTCCCAGGCCTTGCGATTGACGATGTTACGCTGGGACAGCACGACGTTGCCCTCGCCGTCGTTGATCTTCACGATCTCGACCTCGATCTCGTCGCCCACCTTGACGTCCTTGTCGGACAGGTCCTCGCGCTTGATGATGCCATCGGATTTGGCGTTGATATTAACGCAAACTTCATCATCGGTGACCTGCACAACCGAACCGGTGACAGTCTGGCCGGGGCGGATCTGGACAAGCGTCTTTTCGATGTCCTCCATGAAGGACTGCTTGTTGAGCTCCTCTTCGGTCAAAGCGGCCTGCGCTTCTTCCTTGACTTCCTGCGCGACTTCCGCCGCTTCTTCTGCTACGATGTTCTGTTCCGTTTCGTTCATGACAGTGACAACCTCCTTATATGACCAATCCGGTGTGGACGCACCGGCGGCTATTCCGATCAATTCCCGCTCCGGCTCAAGAAAGCCCTCGGGGATTTCCTGGGCCCGCTCCACCAGGATGGTGTCGGGGCACAGGGCGCGACAGGTTTCGTAAAGCTTCTTGGTGTTGGCGCTCTTCCTGCCGCCCACCACTACCATTTTATCCGCCCGCGCGGCCAATTCCCTGGCGCCCTGCTGGCGCTGTTCGGTGGCCGGGCAGATGGTCTTGCGCGCCTCCAGGTCCGGGAATCGGGCCCTGAGCAGAGGCAAAAGCCGGTCCCATTCTCCGGGCGGGTAAGTGGTCTGCGCCACCAGGAGGGGATGCTCCAGGGGATCGAGCGCTTCGATCGGCTCTTCGTTTGGCAGGATGCGGACATTTTCGCCCCCAAACCCCGCCGTTCCGACGATCTCCGGATGCTTTGGGTCGCCCAGCAGCAGCACCGGCCTTTCCCGCTCCGTCTGCTCCGCCACAAGACGGTGCAGGGCGGAAACGAACTGGCAGGTGGTATCCACCGCCGTAAGCCCCAGCTCGCTCAGTCGCCGATAGGTCTCGGGAGGCTCGCCGTGACTGCGGAGAATCGCCACCGCGCCCTCCGGCGCGTCCTCGGGACGGGCGATCACCGAAACGCCCATCTCTCGGAATTCCTCGAGCGCCTGGTCGTTGTGGATCAGCTCGCCCAGCATCACGCAGGGGCGGCCCTCCGCCTTGGCCCGGCGGGCGGCCTCCAGCGCTGTGGACACCGCTCTGCGCACGCCCGCGCAGTACCCGGCGTGACGGGCAATTTCGTAAGGCATCCCGTTTCCAGCGCCTCCGGCAGCGTAGTAACGCTAAAATATTCGCCGCCTCTTTGAAAATTCCTTCTTTTCATTGCGGATTCACGAAAAAAATTTCAAATTCTTTTGCGGCAACCGGGAAAAAGCGCTGGGATTCCTCCTTTCCTCACTCCTTACAAACGTAGCAATACCTTTCGCCGCGGATGTCGGTCACCAGCACGGCGGGCGTTCCGCGAACCAACGGGATCTGGAGCATGCGCTCGATGTCGGGCGTGCGCTTGGTGCGCGCCCAATCCGCGGCCGGATAAAAAACGCCCTCCCGGTAGAATCCGGCTGACCATTGGTCCACCCCGTCCAATCCGGTGACGCCGCCGGGAAGCGGCTCCTCCGGGGCAAAATCGTCCAGGCAGATATCATAAAACGCGATACCGGGATACAGCCGCAGCGCCGCCTTGGCGCGCTTTTCCGTCGCCGGCGCGTTCAGATCAAACGCCGCGCCCTGGCCCAGCAGGCGTTTGCGCGTCACCGCGACGGCCGCCTCGCTCTGGTCCGTCAGGAGGAAACGGCGTCCAAGCGCGGCCGCTGCCACTCCCGCCGTGCCTGACCCGCAGCACAGATCGGCTACGACCTCTCCTGGCTTGGTAACCGGCAGGATCACCCGGCGCAGCAGGCTTTCTGGCTTCTGGGTGTCATACCCGGTGCGCTGGGGGTCCTTCTGCTGCAGGTGGGACAGATCCATCCAAACGTCGCCGGGATACACGGGATCGTCGTCGTAATATACGTAAGTCTTTCCGCCGGAGCGGATGGTCCGGCAGGGCCGCCCCGCTTCATCCACGGTACGCTTCATGTGGTTCTGACGGTTCTCGCCGCGGGCGATCGGCACCTGGGTGATGTCAAAGCGCAGATTACGGCTCTTGCGATAAAAAAAGATCACGTCATGCTTGCGGGAATAATGTCGGAGCGAGCGCCCACCCGATTGATAAGCCCAGATGATCTGGTTGACAAAGTTTTTTTCACCGAAAACCTCGTCCAGGATGAGGCGGGCGTAGGCGTCCGCCCGGGTGTCCAGGTGCAGGAAGAAGGCGCCGTCGTCGGTCAGGAGCGCGTGCGCCCGTTCAATCAGCGACCGCAGCAGGCGCAGGTATTCCTCCCGGCTGGAAAATACGTCGCTGTAAGCTCCCAGCGTCACGGTAGGCTTGCCGGTACGCCAGCCCTCCGCGCCAACGCGCTGGCGCATCAGGAATTCCTCGCCCGTCAGGAAGGGCGGGTCCGCATAAACGCACTGCACTTTGCCCTCGTAGCGCGCAAGGTCAGCTTGGCGAAAATCGCTCAGCAGCACCTCGCCTAAAGCATTCTCCCGCTTTTCGCCCGCGCAGGGCGCCTGTACCCAAGCCATGTCCGCTCCTTATGGTCGTCAAGAAAAACTGCTTCATCCTCCGGGATCAGCCCAGCAGGTCCTTCCAGGCGTCGAGCTGCCGATGCAGCGCTTCCAGGAAGGCACGGTGGGCGGGATCGGTGTACAGTATTTCACCAGCTTCCGTCACCGCCCGGACAAAGTCAGGCGAAAGGCCACCCACCCCGCTTTCCAAAAGCGGGCATACATAAAAGCCCCGTCGATCACGCACAGCGCGCACCCGGCCCTCCTTTTCCCTGGGCAAAAGAGGGAACAGCATGCAGCTCAGGGGCCGCATCCTCCGGTCGCAGCGCCCCTCACAGGTCAGAAGCAAGCCTTCCGGCATTTCCGGGGCCGGCGCGATATGAAAGCTCCTGGGCAGCGGCTCGTATTCCTCCGCCTCCGTCGGAAACAAAAGCATCCCGCCCCGGCCCGTTTCATCCGGCAGGCAGCAGGCGTGTCCGCACGTCCTCCCGCAGTCGGTACAAAGCGGGGTCCTGTCCCGCAGGACTGCCTTGGCGGCGCGAAGCGTTTGCCTTGTATCCACAGGCCTTCCCCCATCCTGTTTCATCCCGTCTATCATACCACGTCCAACGGTCTGATTGCAAGGCGATTCCTTGACAAACAATGGGGCGTCCTGTAAGATGGGTATTGTTCACTCGTATGAGAAAGACCTCATTCAAAGAACGAGGGGGAGCGTCGAGGGGGAACACCCTCGACTTAAAATCCGCAGCAGCGACATGCGCGGTGCGAGGACCAAATCGCGTCAGCGATTTGTACCTTGCGCCTTTTCCGCCCGGGAGGCCCGAAGGGCCGAGAGGAAAAGGCGTCAAAGGGGTGGTGTTGGCGGGGGAAGGATTCCCCCGCCAAGTTCCTATGAAGCCGTCAGGCGGAATAGGAACGCTCCTCCAATTTTTTAGCGACCGCCTGAGCCGTAGGCGGGCATCCGGGCACAAAATCCTCCGCGCCGCGGCAGCAATTGCCGATGCCAAGGCCCGGCAGGCTTTCTCCCTTCCAGCCCTGGCCGATATAGATGTCCTGCCCCGACTGCCGCGTGGTGTGCAGCGCGCGCACCAGCCCAGCAAAGCAGGCCGAGCAGGCCTGGTTTTCATGTACGCCGCGGGTCAGGGCCGCCACCGTTCCCCTGGGCCTTGCGGGCGCCGCGCCCTCGCTGGGCCGGTTCAGCTCGATCAGGTCCTCCGCCTGGACGGAAACGCTTCCCCCGCCGAAGCGCTCGGCCAGCTCGATATAGGGCACTTCCTCCGGGCGCAGGCCCATCAGCGAACGGCCGTAGGCGTCCAGCTGAACGGCGTCCGTGCCCAGGTACATCCGGTTGGTTTCCACGGGCGTTCCGCCCTCTTCAAAATCAAGATCGCCGCAGATGCTGTCCACCACCGTGAGACGGGGCCTCAAGGCCGCGCCCAGGGCCGCGATGGGCTTTTGCAGGCCCATCGCGTGGAAGCGCCGCTTCTCCCGATCGGGCAGGCAGCCTTTGAGGTTCTTGAGCGCGCAGGTCATCACGGTCTGGCAATGGCCCTTGAGCACCGGCAGGTTGACCAGCAGCCCGGCGTCCAGGGCGCGGCAGCAAACGTCGATCGGCCCGATCGCGGTCTGCACGGAGCGGGTCCGATCCTTTTTGAGGTCATAGAAGGGCACGCCATAACGCTCGCATACCTGGTCGTACCCGGCCCGGCGCATGGCGCGCATGGTCTCGTCCCCGACCCAGCTGCCCTCGATCACGCTGATGTCCCGACCGCCGTGCTCCCGGAAGTATTCAATACAGCCGCTCAGCACCCCGGCGTGCGTGGTCGCCCCGCTTTCGGGCGTCCCGGCGATCACCAGGTTGGGCTTGAGGGCCACCGATCCGCCGGGGGGAACCAGCCCCTGCGCGTCCGCCGCCTGAAGCAGCCGGATCGTCATGTCATGGGCGTCCCGCCCATATATCTGATAGATCTTACCCATTGCTTTCGATATAACGCATCATCCCCGCCGCGGCGTTCTTGGCGTCGTTCACGGCGTGTACGACCGTCAGGGAGCCGTGCACCACGTCCCCCGCGGCGAACACGCCCGCCCGGGTGGTCATGTTGTTTTCATCCACGATCAGCAGGCCCCGCTCGGTGGCATGCAGGCCGTGGGTGGTATTGACCAGCTTATCCTTGGGCCGCTGGTTGATGGCAATGATGGTGGTATCGGCGCGCACCAGCTCGTCCTCCCCCTCGACGCCGATCGGGCGGCCCTCCTCGTTGACCACGGAATTTTTGAACACCGGGCCCTCGGGCGTGATGCGCTGGATGGATTTGCCGAAGAAGAATTCGGCCCCGTCCAGGCGGGCGTATTCCATTTCATGCTCGCTGGCGGGGGATTTGCTGCCCCGCTGGAACAGCAGCACCCGCTGCGCGCCGTGGCGGAAGGCCGTGCGCGCCACGTCCATGGCCACGTTGCCCATGCCGATGACCGCCACCGTTTCCCCCACGGTATAGGAGATGGGGCGCGCCAGGTAGGAAATGCCGAAGTGAACGTTCGCCAGCGTCTCCCCCTCGATCCCTAAGGTGGAGGGCCGCCAGACGCCGGTGCCGATGAACACTGCCCGATAGCCGTCCCGGAACAGGTTGTCGATCATCAGGTCGCCCCCCATGACCACATGGGGGCGGATGCGGATGCCCATTTCCATCAGGCGCTTCTTATAGCGGTCGATGATGGTCTTGGGAAGCCGGAAATCGGGGATACCGTATTGCAGCATCCCGCCGATGCGGTCCTTTTCCTCGAAAATCGTGACGCCGTAGCCCTGCCGGGCCAGGAGGATCGCCACCGTCAGCCCCGCCGGGCCGCTGCCAATCACCGCCACGGTCTTTCCGTTGAAGGGGACGGCGGAGACGGTCATGCGGTCCAGATAGGCGTCCGATATGAAGCGCTCGATCTCATAAAACTGTATCGGCTGGCCCTTGCGGTTGAGCACGCAATGCCCGTAGCACTGCGCCGCGTGATCGCACACGATCGAGCAGACCAGGGACATCGGGTTGTTCTCGAACAGCATCTGCCCCGCCTCCATCAGGCGGTGCTCCTTGAACAGCGCGATCACCTGCGGGATCGGCGTATGCGCCGGGCAGCCCTCCCGGCACAGCGGTTTTTTGCATTGCAGGCACCGATTGGCCTCGTTGACGACATGTAACGGCATACGCTTCCCCCTCTTTCTCCCATATGATGTTTTTTTGCAATCAGAATGATGTTAGGTGATCGGCGCGGGATTGAAGATGCAGAGGTAGTTGTGCATCCTGTATTTTTCCGCGAAGGGCTGGTCCTCGCCGCTGGCGCAGGCGATGATCTTGTTGAAGATCTCGGTGCCGACCTCGGCGATGGTCCTCTCGCCGGTCGCCACGTCGCCGGCGCTGATATCGATGATATCCGGCCACTGCTTCTTGAGTTCGTTGCGGGAACAGACCTTGATCACCGGAACGGCCGCCAGGTTATAGGGCGTGCCGCGGCCCGTCATAAACACTTGCAGGCCGATGCCGTTGGCCATCTGGCAGGGCCCGCACACGATGTCGCTGGCCGGCGTGGCGGCGAAGATCTCGCCGTGCCGGGTGGGCCGCTCGGCGGGCGACAGCACCTCGACGATGGGTGAGGTGCCCGATTTGGCGATGCTGCCCATGGCCTTTTCCACGATATTGCTCAGGCCGCCCTTCTTGTTGCCCGGCGTCGGGTTGGCGCTGCGGTCCACATTGGCCTCGGACAGGTAGGTATCGTACCAGCGCATTTCGGCCGCCAGCCTGTCCCGCACCTCGGCGCTGACGCAGCGTTCGGCGATCAGGTGCACGCCGTCGCGCACCTCGGTGACCTCGCTGAATAGCACCGTCGCGCCGCCCTTCACCAGCATATCGGCGGCATACCCCGCGGAGGGGTTGGCCGATACGCCCGAGAAGGCGTCGCTGCCGCCGCACTGCATCCCGATCAGCAGGTCGGACAGGGGCAGCTCCTCGCGCCGGCGCTCGTTCAGGATCCGGAGCTTTTTCTCGGCCATCTCCATCAGCGCCGTCATGCAGCCCTCAAAGCCGTGGCAGTCCTGCAAAACGACCACGTTCTCGGGCGTGTTGTTTTCTGGGCCGACCAGCATATCCACCGTCAGCTTTTCACACCCCAGCG
This sequence comes from Clostridia bacterium, assembly GCA_017469085.1. Taxonomy (GTDB): domain Bacteria; phylum Bacillota; class Clostridia; order Christensenellales; family Aristaeellaceae; genus UBA4246. The sequence continues at coordinate 1,415 of JAFUHB010000154.1, read as the reverse complement.
AAACCACCATCAGCTGGCCGCCGAAGTTCGGATGGCGCGCGATATTCTGGAGCGCGCGGATCGGCACCTTGGCCTCCGGCGCGTTGATGGCCACGCCGCAGCCATAGGCGTGATTGATCGCCACCACGTCGTCCACGTTGGGATACTTGGGCAACAGCTCCCTGCGGATGCGCTCGATCGCCACGTTCAGCGTGCCCTCGACGCACTGCACGGTGGTCTGGATGCCCAGGAAGTTGCGGGTGCCGCCATATCCGCCCTGGGGGTTGCGGTAGCCCCGCCAGGTGCGCGCCGGGGGCTCGGGCTGGTCGGTCCGGATATTGGTGCCCCAGGGCATATCGTCCAGGGAGGGCGGCGTGGGCAGGCGCAGCATATGCTCGTTGATCCACTGGCCCTTTTGGATGGGGTCGATGGCGTAGCCCAGGGTGACGCCGTAGCGGACGATCGCCCCGTCCTTAGGGATATCGCGCAGGGCGATCTTATGCGCCTGCGGGATGTCGGACAGCGTCACCACGCCGGGCATCAGCTCGGTGCCCCGCTTCAATTCCTGAACGGCGATCGCCACGTTATCCTCAGGCTTGATCTGTACGTATGAACGCATGATAGCTCTCCTATTTACCGCACCAGGCAGGGCTTCTTGTTGTCATATGTCCAGCCGGGGATCAGGTACTGCATCCCGATCGCGTCGTCCCGCGCGCCCAGGCAATTCTCCAGATAGAGCTTGTTTGCCTTTTTGACCTGCTCCAGGTCCACGTCGATGCCTAAGCCGGGCTTCTTGGGCAGCTCGATGCAGCCGTCCACGATCTGCATGGGCTCCTTGGTCAGGCGCTCGCGGCCCTCCTGCCAGATCCAATGGGTGTCGATGCCGTTCATCTTGCCGGGGATGGCCGCGGCGCACTGCGCCACCATCGCCAGGGAGATGTCGAAATGGTTGTTGCTGTGGCAGCCCCACATGAGGCCGAAATCATTGCACAGCTGGCCCACGCGCACAGAGCCGTTCATGGTCCAGAAATGGGGATCGGCCAGCGGGATATCCACGCTTTGCAGGGCGATGGTATGGCACATCTGCCGCCAATCGGTGTTGATCATATTGGTGGCGGTGGGCATCATCGTGGCCTTGCGGAACTCCGCCATGATCTCGCGCCCGGAGAAGCCGTCCTCCGCGCCGCAGGGGTCCTCCATATAGGCCAGCACCTTTTTCAGGTCCGGGGCCACCTCCAGCGATTCCTTGAGGCTCCAGGCTCCGTTCGGGTCCAGGTCGACGCGGGCGTTCGGGAAGGCCTTCTTGATGGCGGTGACGGCCTTGACCTCCTCCCTGGGGGCCAGCACGCCGCCCTTGAGCTTAAAGTCCACGAAGCCGTATTTTTCCACGGTGGCCTTGGCCAGCTCCACGATGGCGTCGGGCGTCAGAGCCTCCT
>JAFUHB010000018.1 GCA_017469085.1 Clostridia bacterium | reverse complement strand
GTCACGGCCTTGACGCTGCCGTCGTCGTTGAACGATACCGTCACCGGGAACTTGCCCGTCAGCCCGCTGGCTTCCACCGTGATACCCTCGATGGGCTCCACGGCCGCTTCCTCAGCGATCTGCTCGCTCGTTTCCGCAGCGACCGTCTCAGTCTCCGTAGCAGGTTCGCTCGCCTCCGCTTCGTCAGGCTCAGCATCCTGCGCCTCAACCGTCGCTTCCGCCGTATTAGTCGGGGCGGTCGCCGCGTTGCTCAGCTTTTCCGCCGCCTTATTGATCGCACCGATCAGCGCGGTCTTGGTATAGGTCGCTCCGCTCAACACGTCCACATCGCCGACTGCCAGCGGCGGAGTCAGCCCGATCAGAGCCTCCGCCACCTCCGGCTCCAGAGCGCGCGCGCCGAAGCCCTCGGTCTCCGCAAAGCTGTCGTCGCCGATCGTGATCTCGCTGATCGCGCCGTTTTCATCCAGGGAAAGCGTCACAGCCACGGGACCGGCGAAGCCCTGCTCCGAAGCCTTTGCGCTGGTCGCGGCAGGCGCGCTCTTGATCAGCTCGGCCGCCTTGTTGATCGCCTCAACGAGAGCGGTCTTGGCATAGGTCGCGCCGCTCAGCACGTCCACATCGCCGACCGTCAGCGGCGGGGTCAGCCCGGTCAGGGCCTCCGCCACCTCCGGCTCCAGAGCGCGCGCGCCAAAGCCATCGGTCTCCGCAAAGCTGTCGTCGCCGATCGTGATCTCGCTGATCGCGTCCTGATCATCAAGCGTAATGGTCACCGCCACGGGACCGGCGAAGCCCTGCGCGGAAGCGGTCGCCGTCCGCGAGCCGGTCACGACCCCCTCCTCTTCGTTGAGGCCGAGGAGATCCCGCACGGCGTTTCCGGCGGTATTGACCGCGTTGGTCACTGCGTTGGAAGTAATGGTAGCCGCGGTAATCGCGTCCACCGTATTATCAGCGGCAGCGCCGCCCGCCTTGATCACCTTGAGCGGCGTGCTCTTACCGGCGAACTGGCCGGTAAAGGCTTCGTCCTTGGACTTGGCGCCCAGACCCGGCGTTTCCGAGAAGTTCGCCCCGCCAACCGAAATACCGGTCAGCACGGCCTCGGCGTCAAAGCCCGCCGTGACCTCGACCTCGCCGCCGAAGCCGCGGGTCAGCACAACGGCCACATAGCCGATCGTGTCCCCGTCCTTCTGGGCGGCGTACAGCTCGCTTAAGGCGCTGCCCTCATCCAGCTCAAGCTTTTCAAAGGCCTCCGCGTCCGGCTCAAGCGCCTGCCGGGCGGCCTCCGCCTTGGCGGACTCCTGCTGCACAATGGCGTCCTTGGTCACCTCGTTGGTCAGTCCCAGCAGCAGGCTGGCGACGAGCGTGATGACCAGAAGCACCATCCACGCTGCTTTTCCGTTCTTCATAAGGTTCTTCCCTGCCTCTCTTGGCCGCGCTCGGCGCAGCCCTCCAACATATCCGGAGAAACCGGTCTCCCCAGCATCTCCTCCGCCCGCGCAAGGTCGCCGGCACGCAGCGCCTCGCGAATGACGGAGCTTGAGATCACCGTGCCGTCCGCCAGCGTTACGCGGGGCACCACGCTCAGCGCGACCCCGGCCCGCTCGCAGAGCAGGCACAATTCCTCGCTGCCGGTGTCCCCCTTGAAGCCGAAGCGATGATCGTCTCCCGTCACAATCGCCCGGGCATTCAGGCTGCCCAACAGCACGTCGCTGAAAAAAACGCCGCCCGGCATATGCCGGACCCTGTCGTCAAAGGGGCTGACCGCGAGGATGTCGCAGCCCGCCGCCTCGAACAGGCGTTCCTTCTCAGCCGGCGTCGTCAGCTGGATGATCCGCCTCTCCGGATGAAGCGCCTGCGCGGGCGAACGGTCCAGCGCATGCACGCAAACAAGCAGTCCCCGCTCCCGGGCCAGGCGCTTGGCCTCCTCCAGCAGCGCCAGGTGCCCCCGATGAACACCGTCGAAATACCCCAGGCACACGACCGTCGGCGTTTTCAGCGGCTCCATATCGGCGGTATTGACTACCCTCATTACGCGCAAACCCTTTCCGAACGAACCCCTTACACGACGAAAGGAGGGAGACTTTCATCTCCCGCCCGCCGCCGTCTCACAGGCGTATTTATACCATTAAAATGTACCATGCGCAAGCTTGTTTGTCAATATGATGTTTTTCTTGCCGATCGCCCACCGCCAAACGGACAACAAACGAGCTTATTGCTTCCGCACGAGCAGTTTTTACATAGGTAAAACGGCCTCTTTCTTCCTCCCAAGTTGAATTTGGCGCCGCTTTGCGCTATAATGGCAGCGGCTTTCGCCCATTATCCTCATCCGGAGCTTCGCTGATGCTTTTCGATAAAAAACCGCTGATTTCCGTCGCCGCGCTGCTGGCCCTGCTGATCGGCCTTTCCCCCGCGCTGGCGGATACGTCCGTTTCGCTCAGCCATACGCAGGTCACGGCCAACGACCGGCTGCTGATCGACGTCGTTTCGGACGACGCCGAGGCTTTTTCCTATACCCTGACAAGGGACGGCGAGCCATACCTGACCGACGATACCTTTGTGACCGAGACCAGGGCCGCCTACCGCCCCCAGGAGGGCGGGGCTTATGTGCTGACCGTCACGCCGAAGGGCGCGCCGGACAAGGCGGCTTCTGCCGCGTTCACCGTGGCCGCGCTCCCCGAGGCCCAGCTTAAGGTCAGCAGCCGCTCCGTTTTTCAGGGCGAGCCACTGTCCTTTCACGCGGAGGTCACGGGCGGAGCCCTTCCCCTCTCCTATACCTACGACGTCCTGTATGGGCAGGAGCGAGTCGATTCTCACACGGGCGGGCAGCCCGATTTCCAATACTATCCGCAGCGGGCGGGCGTCCTGATCGTAGCTCTGACGGTGACGGACAGTATGGGCCATACCTGCGCCACCCGCTCCGAAAACGTAACGGTCCAGGAGGATGCCGGGCTCCTTTTGTCGGGGGATCCCTTTTCGGTCCGGGCGCAGGGCGGCGTCCTGTCCTGGACCGTGCATGCCCCCGGTCCCTGGAAGGCGGAGGCAAGCGCCCCCTTCATCCGGCTATTGCAGGGCTGCGGCGGGGATGGCGACACGCTGACCGCCCTGGTCGACGCCAGCGAGGGCGGCAACCGGGAAGACGTGATCCGCCTGACCAGCGCCCGGCAGACGAAAGAATTTACCGTCCGCCAATCGGCTGAGCTGGAAGAAGAGGGCGAGGTGTTCCTGTTCAGCGAGCCGGAGGGATATTTGCTGGCCGATGGGAAGGAAATCCAATCCCTGGCGCTGACTGCCGAACGACAGGAGCTGACCTTGCCCATAGACGCAAGCGATACCTGGACCGCCGAAGCGGACGCCGATTTTCTCTGGGCGCATCAGTCACCGGACGGAACGAGCCTGACGGTGACCGTGGCGGAAAACCGGAGCGACGCCGCGCGGGGCGGCGTCATTTACCTTCGTTCGGGCGCGCTTACGGCCGCCGTGTCCGTCGCGCAAGAGCCGGTATCCTCCGGCGCCGACGTGACCGAGGCGGTGCTCGACCGGGACCGGGGCCTTGCTTATCAAGACTACGTTTCCGCCCGTATCCGCACCTCAGTCAGCGCTCGGACGCTGACCGTGCTCGCCGGGCAAAACGCTTATACCTTTGACGACAGCTATGCCGTCTGGACCGGAGAGGACCTGCGATGGAGCGTGTCCGTGCCCCTGACCGGCAGCGGTGTGCAGCCCTGGCTGATTTGGGCGACGGACGATCAGGGCCGCAGCGGCGAAAAGCTCTACCTGGAGATCGCCGTAACAGGCGAAGCGGAGGCATTTTCCGGTGAGGAGGCCGTCGTTTCCATCGACGGGACGAATACCGTCCTTCGCTTCCGCACGACGGCGGCGGTGCAAACGGTCGCGTTGGCGGACGAAAGCGGCGCCATGCTCCGGGAGATCGCCCGGACGGATTGCCAAATGGACACCTGGATCGACGCCGATAACCGGGGACGGCTGGCCGAATGGGCGCTTTCCCTCGGCGCGGACGAGCAGCTCCCCGCCGCGCTGGTGCTCGGAGAGCAAACGCTGCCGGTCACAGTCCGGGACATGCGCCTCCCTACCCCGGACGAAACGCCGTCCTTCGTGCTGTACAGCCAGCAGGACGGCAGCTGGAGGGACAAAGCCTACCGGTACAGCAACCTTGAACACTCCGGCTGCGCCATTTTTACCCTGAGCCACGCCCTCCAGCTGCTGGGGCATACGGGAGAGGACATCCTGCCCGAGCGGCTCGCAACCGTCTACGCCCGCTGCCTGGTGGACGGCGGCACCCTGAACAGCACCCTGATCGGCAACGCCGGCAAGGAATTCGGGTTCAAAACGCGCTTCAAGCTGTATACCAACACCAAGGATATCCTGAAGAAATTTGCCAAGGGCTCGGTGTTCTCCTTCAGCATCGCCCCCGGCCACATCGCCCTTACCGACCGGGTCAGCGAGGACGGCAGCATGTGTCATATCATCGACTCCGCGCCCGCTGCCACCTTCAGCCGCATCAAAGGCGCGTCCGCCTATACGCTGGATGAGGCCAGCGGGCAATTTATCCCGCTTTCCACGCCAACCGAGTTGTCGGGCGTGCGCTACTACATCGATACCATGGGCTATGACGGCGCGGAATACTGGCTGCCGATGACCTACGTCTCTAAGCGCGGCGTCCGCCTGATCGAGCCCTGAAGGGAGGGCGGACATGAGCGTAAAACAAACGATCTTACAGCGCCTCGACGCGCTGCAAATCCCTTACGAGCATTATGAGCATGAGGCGGCCTATACCATGGAGGACTGCCTGCGCCTGCCCTACGCCGCCCCGGACGTCATGTTCTGCAAGAATATCCTGCTGTGTAATCGGCAGAAAACGGCCTATTATCTGTATGTGACGCCGCCCGCAAAGCCTTTCCGCACGGCTGTCGTATCCAAGCTGCTGGGCGTTTCGCGCCTGAGCTTTGCCCCGGCGGAGGACCTGCCCGGCCTGCTCAGCCTGACGAGCGGCAGCCTGTCCCCCCTGGCGCTGTGGCTGGATGAAGGCCGCCGCGTCACGTTGGTGATCGACCGAGACGTCCAAAAAGAAGGACGGATCGCCTTCCATCCCTGCGATAATACGGCGACCGTCCTGTTTGACCAAGCGATATTCTTTTCCCGCGTCGTGCCCGCGCTGGGCGCGAATACAGTTTATTTATCCACCGAGGATCGCTGATTTCGCCTGATCGAGCGCCGCGATCACCCGATCGCACCAGGCGTCGAACTCCGGATCCTCGATTTGAAGCTCCGGATGGGCCAGGATGTGCTGGACCGCCCGACGGACGCCCTGATCGTAACGCACCGTTGCCTGAAAGCCGGGCACGGCGCGTTTTAATTTGCCGTTATCAAACACCGCGACGCCCATCTTGTCTCCCAGCAGCGCGCCGCGATAGTCATACTGCGGACCGACCTCCGCCAGGAATTCGGAGGGCACATGCACCGCCTTGAGCTCCCGGCCCAGGGCGCAGGCCAGCTCCCCGTAGATCTGGTCCCAGGTCAGCGCCTCATCCGAGGTGATCTGGAAGGCCTCGCCGATGGCGTGCGGATTCCCCATCAGGCCGACGAAGCCCCGGGCAAAGTCCGTGTTGAAGGTCAGCGTCCACAGGGAGCTGCCGTCGCCGTGGATGATGACCGGCTTGCCGTCCAGGATACGCCTGGCCACCTGCCAGCTGCCCTTTTTGCCATGCACGCCCACGGGCAGCTTGCGCTCATCATAGGTATGGCTGGGGCGCACGATCGTAACCGGGAAGCCTTCCTCCCGATACGCCCGCATCAGCGCGTCCTCACAGGCGATCTTGTTGCGGGAATACGCCCAATAGGGGTTGGCCAGCGGCGTGCCCTCGTTGATCAGCCAATTCCGCGCGGGCTTATGATAGGCCGACGCCGTGCTGATGAACAGATACTGCGACACCTTGCCCGAAAACAGGCGGACGTCCCGCTGGGCCTGCTCGGGCGCAAAGGCGATAAAATCCGCCGCGACGTCGAAATTTTGTCCGGCCAGCCGGGCCGCCGTTTCAGCCTCATCCGAAATATCCGCCGTAATGACCTTGACGCCCTCCGGAAGCTCCGCCGTGCGATTGCCCCGGTTCAGGAGCGTCAAGTCCCAGCCCTCCCGGATCAACTGACGCGTGATCGCCATGCTGATGGTGCCGGTGCCGCCGATCAATAACGCTTTCATCCTCGTTTTCCTCCTTAAGTCATCGCCATTTATCTGCCCAATATAATTCTCCTCACGCGGTTGTTTTCCTGCCCGCGCCCGAAAAACAGCGCCGCGCTCGTTGCGCGAAACAAAGAATCGGTTTATAATGCCCCCATCAGGGAAAGGGGGACTTCTCCATGCTGCCGACTCAGATCGCCTATTATATCCTCTTGTTCTTTACCGGCTCCGTGCTCGGCTGGTGCATGGAGGTAATTTGCAAGCTGATCCAGTTTCACCGCTTCATCAACCGCGGCTTCTTGATCGGCCCCTACTGCCCGATTTACGGCTTTGGCACTGTCCTTTTGACCGCCCTGCTGTCCCGCTTTACGGAGGACCCCTTCGCGGTGTTCGGGCTGGCCATCCTGCTGTGCGGGATCCTGGAATACCTGACGAGCTGGCTGATGGAAAAGCTGTTCCACGCCCGCTGGTGGGACTATTCGGACAAGCGCTTCAACCTGAACGGCCGCGTCTGCGCGAACACCCTGATCCCCTTTGGGCTGCTCGGCCTGCTGATGGTATATTTTGTAAAGCCCACGCTCTTTTCCTTGTACGCGAGGATCCCGGAAAGGGCGCTCAATATCCTCTGCTATGCGCTGCTCGCCCTCCTGACCGTCGATACGGTGTTCTCGGCGATCACCCTGCTGCGCATTCGCCGGGGCGCGGCCGACGCTTCGGGTGACAGCACCGAGGCCCTGACCGCCGCCGTGCGTTCCGCCCTCGCCCGGGAATCCGCCGCCGTGCGCCGTGTGCTGCGCGCCTTCCCCGACGCCCGGCTGTATAACCGCCAGCTGTTGGAGCGGCTGCGCGCCGAAAGGGAGCGCGTGCGTCAAAGCGTCCGGGAGGGGCGGGAACGGGCCCGCGCGGAGCTCGCCGCTCGGGAAAAACAGCTCAACGAGGAGCTCAAAAAGCTCAAGGACCGCCGCTGAGCGCATCATGGCAGGAGTCAACGATGGGATTGCACGTATATTTCGGGGATGGAAAGGGCAAAACGACCGCCGCGATGGGGCTCGCCGCCCGCGCGCTCGGCCAGGGGATGCGCGTGATGATCGCGCAATTTATGAAGGACGGGCGATCCGGCGAGCTCAAGACCCTCGCGGCTTTTCCCAACGCCCTGGTTTTATCCGCCCCCGGCATGCCGAAGTTCACCTTTGAAATGACTGAGGCGGAGCTCGCCAGCGCCAGGGAAACTCAAACCGCCTTTTGCCGCTCGCTTGAAGAAGGGCTCGTCTCCGCTCAGCCGGACCTGATCATCCTGGACGAGCTGGCCGCCGCCCTGTCGACCAGCCTGATCGACAGGCGGGACGCGGAAAGGCTGATCGACCTGGGGCTTTCCCTGGGCGATACGGTAGTCACCGGCTGGGAAGCGCCGGAGTGGCTGACGGCCAAGGCCGATTACCTGACCCAAATGAAATGCCTCCGCCATCCCTATCAGACAAAGGGCGCGGAGGCGCGAATCGGCATCGAGTGGTGAGCGTTACAGGGTCCACGCACGGCGTGAACCCTTGGCGGGGAAATCCTTCCCCCGCCAACGCCACCCCCTGACGCCTTTTCCTCTCGGCCCTTCGGGCCTCCCGGGCGGAAAAGGCGCAAGGTGCAAATCGCTGGCGCGATTTGGTCCTCGCACCGCACATGTCGCTGCTGCGGATTATCGTCGAGGGTGTTCCCCCTCGACACTCCCCTCGCTCGTTTTTGGGTATGCTCCTTCTTCAATGGCTGATAGTCTGTTACTCCCTGAGCATTTCATAGATATCCGCGATGCTCTGGCAGGTAAACATGGGCTTGACCTCGCTCTTTTCCCAGTCCTCCCGGGTCGTTTCCCCGCTGAACACCAGCACGGTCGCGATCCCGGCGTTGACGCCGCAGGCGATGTCGGTATAGATGCGGTCCCCGATCAGCACCGCGTCCTCTGGGCGGTAGCCGGCCTTTTCGATCGCCAGCTGCGCGATCGCGGGCTCGGGCTTCCCGATAAAATATGGGCGGCGCTTGGTCGCGTTGAAGAGCATCTGCGCCACCGAGCCGCAATCCGGCACATAGCCGTAGGCGGTCGGGCACACCCAGTCCGGATTCGTCGCCAGGTATTCGACCCCCCGGCCCAGCAGGATACAGGCGTCCTCCAGCTTCTGGAAGGTCAGCTCCGTATCAAAGCCCATCAGCAGGCAGTCGATATCCTCCTCCAGCCGGTCCGTGATCGGGAAACCGGCGTTTTTCAGTTGCTGGCGGAAGGAGGCGGTGCCCAGGGCGTAGATCTTGCGGCCGTGATAGTTGTTTTTCAGGTAGACGCAGGCGGCGTCCGTCGAGGTAAAAAAGTCCTCCGCCGTCGCCGGGATATGGATCCGCGTCATCTTTTCCACATACTTGTCCACGGATTTGGAAGAATTATTGGTCAGATAGAGATATCGGCCCCCCCGATCGCGGATCGCGTTCAGGAAATCAAGGCAGTGCTCAAAAACGTCGTCGTCCAGATACAGCGTCCCGTCCATATCCAGCAGGAACAGCTTCTTTTGCCGCAGCGTCTGGCGCATATCCGCCATGCTTCTTCCTCCTCCGTGTGATCGGCAAGGGCTGCCGACAAAGAGCCGGCAGCCCGCTTGAATACATTACAGGTTCTTGGTCACGACCACGTTCGCGCCGGTGCCCAACACATTGGGCAGCACGACCTGACCGACGGTGACGGGCGACTGAAGCTCCACATCGTTGAACAGCTTCATCACTTCCAGGAGCTTTCCCTTCGGCACGGCCGCGTCGGTTTTTACCGGGCAGCGGCGGTACAGCCCGCCGGACAGCTTGACCGTGGAGGTCAGCACCCGGGTCGGGTTCTTGATCTCGTTATGGCCGTATTCCGCGCCGCGGGGGCAGGAATTGCCGGTCACGGCATAGTCGTTCTCCTCGTCCACATGCAGGCGGCAGCCCTTCGGGCAGACGATACACACCAATTCCTTCATCGCTTACGCCTCCTTTGCGCTGACGGTCAGCACGCCGTCCTGCACCTGATCGAGCACCTTGCGGGTCAGCAGGATATGCTCCATTTCGCCGGGAGCCATATGCTCCCGCTTGAAGGAAGCCAATACCTTTTCCCCGTCCGATACCTCGATCATGCTGTTTTTGAACACCCGGCGCACGCGGAAGAACACGTCCGCCAGCTTTTCGACGTCCTCGGCGCGGATCTTCTGCGGCACGGTGTACCCGACGTCCGCGCCGTTTTTCAGCTCGATCGCCCGTCCGGTCCGCTGGCCGTTCAACACAAACTCGGCCGCCGCCGCGCCGGCGCGCTCGCTCTCGGCGGACACATAGTCCACCAGGTCGTGTACATGCACCACGTTGCCGCAGGCAAAAATGCCGGGCAGGCTGGTTTCCATATTTTCATAAACGATAGCGCCGTTGGTGCGCGGATCCATCTCGATGCCCGCTGCGCGGGTCAGCTCGTTCTCGGGGATCAGGCCGACGGACAGCAGCACGGTGTCGCAGTCAAACTCCAGGTTGGTGCCGGGGATGGGATTGCGATGCTCGTCCAGCTGATGCACGGTCACATGGCTGACGCGCCCGTCCTTGGCCACGATATCGGTGATCGTGTGGGACAGGTACAGCGGGATCCCCCAATCCTCCAGGCACTGCACGATATTGCGCATCAGGCCGCCCGAATAGGGCATCAGCTCGACGCAGGCCAGCACCTTCGCGCCCTCCAAGGTCATGCGCCGCGCCATGATCAGGCCGATATCGCCCGAGCCCAGGATCACGACCCGCTTGCCGACCATGTAGCCTTCCATATTCATCTAACGCTGCGCGCTGCCCGCCGTGAACACGCCGGCAGGTCGGTCGCCCGGGATGCCGATCGCCCCGCGCGTGCGCTCGCGGCAGCCCATCGCCAGCACGATGGACTTGGCCTCCAGCACCTGATAGCCCTTTTCGGCGCTGATCACATGCACCTGATGATCCTTGTTGATTTCCAGCACCATGGTATCCAGCATCACCTGGACCTCGGTGCTCTTGAGCATTTCGATGAAGCGCCCGGCATATTCGGGGCCGGTCAGCTCCTCCTTGAAGCGATGCAGGCCAAAGCCGTTATGGATGCACTGGTTGAGGATGCCGCCCAATTCCTTATCGCGCTCGACGATCAGGATATGCTTGAGGCCCTTCTGCCAGGCGCTGTGCGCCGCAGCCAGGCCAGCGGGACCGCCGCCCACCACGATCAGATCATACGTCATACCGTCGCCTCCTTTTTGGTCTCGGAGAGCAGGATATTGCTGCCCTTGCCGTC
>JAFUHB010000153.1 GCA_017469085.1 Clostridia bacterium | reverse complement strand
TTCACCGTCCTGGAGACCGCCAAGGCCAACGGGCTGAACCCGGAAGCCTATCTGAACCATCTGCTGTCTGTGCTGCCGGAGCGGTTTGCTGCTGATCCGTAGGCTGCGGTCGATGACCTGATGCCCTGGGATGAGAGAATTCAGGAGATATTCAGTGGCTCAGACGCGGAACATTGAGCGCTTACAAAGCATGCAAACGCCGGTCATAGTTTTAGGGAGGCTTAAGCAAGATGAGGAAGAGCATGACGAGGATCACTGCCTTTTTGATGGCGGTTCTCTTTTTGATGCTCATTTTTCCGTTTGGCGCGGGCAGCGGGGAGGACGAAACGGACGCACTGACCTTTTACAGCGAATGGACGCGCCCGGAGGCGGACCTGCCCGAGGTGCTGACCGCGGCCGGAAGCGGCTATACGGTGCGGCTGTACGCGCCTTCCGGGGAGCGCTTTCCGAAAGACGCTTCGGCGGTGATCCGGGATATTACGGAGGAAGGCGATTATAAAAGCGCCGCGGCGCAGACGCTGGCGCTCAGTGGGGACGAGATCACGTTCCTGCGCGTGTTTGACATTGCCATTTGGGACGGGGAGGAACGGTTCGAGCCGCAGGGCCCCGTGCGGGTGGAAATGGATCTGGAGGTCGAGGGCGAGCGCGTGACGGCGCTGCATTTCGCAAACGCGCAGCCGCTGCCGGAGAACTCCGGAGGCAGGCGAAGCGTACTGAAGAGCGCGCCGAAAAACCTGGCCGAAACGCTGGAAACGGAGGTTTCCGGCGGCACGGTCACGTTTTCGACGGGCAGCTTTTCGGCCTTTGCCATCGTGGGCTATACGCTTGAAAAGCATGTGCTTGCAAGCGACGGAAACCTGTATTTGATCCGCCTGACCTACGACCGGGAGGCGGGCATCCCCGAGGGGGCCGGCCTGGAAGCCCATGAGATCCTGCCGGAAACAGGTGCCGGAGGAGAGGGGGCCTATGCGCGGTATGTGGAACAGGCGGAAGCTGTGCTGGGCCTTGAAGCCGGGCTGATTTCCTATGCCCGTTTCTTTGACATCAGCATCGTTGACGAAGCTGGAAACACGGTGCAGCCCGCGGAGGGGAGCAGTGTGAAGGTGCAGATCCTCCTCGAGGACGCGCAGGGCGGCAAGCTGAGCGTTGTACACTTCGGTGAGGAAGCCGAAGCCCTGGAGGCGGAGCCCGAGCCGGCGGAGAATGGGTACACGGTGGCCTTTGAAGCCGCGTCCTTCAGCGTATACGGCATCGTGGAAGCGCCGGAACCGGCGGCGCTTGACAGCGTCAAAACCATGGATGAGTTCAACGAAAACGCGCAGCGAAAGTTCTATCTTTCCTACAACGGAAATCATTATTTTACAAACGCGCTGAACAGCAACGATGCTTTTGTTGAAACGACGAACAGGAATGCAGCGAGCATCTGGTATTTTGAAAAGGTTGAAGGCCAGGAAAACCAGTTTTATATCTACACGTATCTGAACGGCGAAAAGCTGTACATGCATAATAAAAGCGGCAACGTGATGGCGCTGAATCCGGCTTCAAAGACCGCTTTCGAGATCAGTCAGGCGGCAACCGGATCCTTTTATTTCAAGGTGGCCGGGCAGAATAAATGGCTGCAGCATTCAAACGGCGGCAACGGGATCCGCCTGTATACGGATAATGCCAACGCTACGAACAGCAGGATCGTCATGACCTATGCCGCGCTCCCTGACGATATCTATCAGCTTGACGGCAAATCCTATGGCATTGCCTACCACGACAATTCCGTGACGGCTGCCAGCTTGATCGCCCAGGAGGGCGGCGAGCTTGCGGCGCAGGATATGCTGATCCGGCCGGATGTGCTGGAGCATAACGGGACGCTTCTGGTGGCGCAGAATGCGGATATTTCCTTCTGGACCTTCCACTGCCAGGGAGAGAACCGGTATACGGTCTCAACGACCGTCGGCGGAGAAGAAATGTACCTGGTGATCAGCGGCAGGACTGTTTCCCTTACGAACGAAGAGAGCGAGGCCTCTGTGATCACCGCGGTGCCTGGCACCGGGGCTAACAGAGGGAAATGGCATTTCACAGCCGAGGACGGCTATTCCCTGAATTATGCCGGCGCCGACAGCAATGTTTTCAATGGAGCAAATGACAACAAAGCCCCCTCCTGGCTGAACCTGGTGGAGAAATCCGTCTTGACGGACGAGGATTTCCACTACTATTCCGCGAAAAAGGTAAGCGTTTCAGACGAGGCGAACGTATACGACTCGCAGCAGATCGTGATCTATACCCGTATCTGGAACGATACGGACAAACGCTATGAGTTTTATGCCGTGGATCATGACGGCACGCTGGTGCGCTGCTATGACACCGGAGACGGCATCGAGTGGATCGGCAGTCAGGTCAATACGGTGCTGTGGGATTTTACGGAATACACGAATGCCGACGGCAGCAAGAATTATTATTATGACATCCGGAACACGCAGTATGGCGGCTACCTGTCTCCGCAGGCGTCCGGCAGCGACGTTCTTTCCGCAAGCCCTGTCGGCGTCAACCTGAACGGCAGGCGCTTCGGGGAAAGCTATACGACGATCGTGGCGTGGGACGACGCGAGGTATGCCTATTCCGGCCTGAAGGCCGAGGGCGGACGCGTGGTCGGCTGCCCGCTGTCCGAAGCGGACGATTTCTATTTTGCGGTCATGAACCCCGTCGATCCCGACGATACGCTGACGGAGGTGGAAACCCTCGACAACCGTCAGTACGGGATCACGATGAGAATGATCGATTACAACGATACAATCGCGAATGGACAAGGGGCAGCGGCCGATCCGAATAATGGAGGAAGGGATTCCGGTCAGACGGCGGTGCTCGGCTACAATACCAACGCCGCGGGGCTGCTGGCGACGAGTTTGGATGGGAACGGCTATCCACAAACGAATGAAGAAAAAACGAAGAAAACACAGACCTCGCTTGCAAACTTATATAGTGGCGCGGCTGACGTCAACCATCTTTTCATCAAAAGCATTCACCAGGAGAGCGGCTATTTTGAATACGACAGCACCCAGAACTTCGCGCACCTGAACGATAACGGAGACTTTACGGTTTACGACCAGATCGGCCAGGTGGGAAAAAGCAATACCACAAACGAGGGAGACTTTGGCCCGACCAGGACGCACGGGCAGTTCATGCCCTATAACGATCTGACAGCGGGCAGGTATTCAACGGCCACCAATCAGACCGACGTGCTGGCGCAGGAGCTTCCGGATCTGGACCCCAGCAAAGATGAGAAGCTGTATCTGATCCCGCCAAAAGAAGCGGACTATTTCTTTGGCATGGAGCTTTCGGCCAGCTTTACCCAGACGCCCAGCGGTCTGGATGCCTGGGGCCATGATATCATCTTCGAGTTCTCCGGAGACGATGATTTCTGGCTGTACGTGGATGGGGAGCTGGTGCTGGATCTGGGCGGCGTCCATGCTGCGATGGCCGGAAAAGTCAATTTCAGAACAGGCCAGGTCACAAGCGGCAGAGTTGTAGAAGTATACCGGAATGGGAAGTTCATGAACGCCGGTACATATACGCTGAGAGAAAGGATCGAAGCCAATTACAGACGGAGAAACCCGAACGCCGTCAACAATGAGGTATCCGCCTATCTGGATCAGTTTTTTGAATCGGGCAGCACCGTCTTCAAGGATTATACCAGCCACGATATGAAGATCTTTTATATGGAGCGCGGCGCGGGCGCGTCCAACCTGCATATGCGCTTCAATCTGGCTTCGG
>JAFUHB010000152.1 GCA_017469085.1 Clostridia bacterium | reverse complement strand
ACGCAATCCGCCGCGCCCTGTGGGCGATACAGGCGGATGAAGTCCCAGTGAGCAAAGCGTTATCAGGCGCGTTAGCGCCTTAGAACGCTATTGCGAACTGAGGACAGCGATTTCCCCGCCAAGGGTTCACGCCGTGCGTGAGCCCTGCTCCTTCTTTGTACTCCGCTGGACAGGGAAAGCGACGGCATGTTATAATTCGCCTGTTTCATGATCCTTCCGGACGGAGGCCGCGTATGAAAACCTTTTCCTTTCGGTACGGCGACGGGGAAGTTACCGCCGAGCTGGACGAAACCAATATACTGGGCGTGCTGCACGGCAACCGTGTGCCCCCGATCGAGGATATCCCCGCCGCCCTCCGGGCCGCTGTCGAGCATCCGATCGACGCGGAGCCCCTGTTCCGATTTGTACGGCCCGGCCATCGCGTGACGCTGGTGATCAGCGATATGTCCCGCTTCTGGATGCGCCAGGACCGGGTGATCCCGCCCCTGATCGACTATCTGCGGGAGGTCTGCGGGATCGCGCCAGAGGACATCACCATCCTGGTGGCCAACGGCACCCACGTGGGCGGGGACGAAAAGGACCTGCGCACCCTGGTGACCGACCGAGTGTTCGACCAGGTGCGCGTCGTCAACCATGACTGTCTGGCCCCCGACCTGGTCGACATCGGCACGACGGCCCACGGCACGCGGGTGCTGATCCATCCCGCAGCGGCCAACGCCGACCGGGTGATCTGCCTCGGAGCCTGCACGCACCATGTCATGGCGGGCTTTGGCGGGGGGCGCAAGAGCATCCTGCCCGGCATCAGCGGCATGGAAACCATCTGCCACAACCACGCCTATTCGCTGGACCCCGCCGTTTTGCGCAGCAACCCCCGCATCGGCAACGGCAAGCTGAAGGATAACCCCCTGAACGACGACATGTGCGAGGCGGCGGGCTTGATGCCCCACCTGTTCATGATCAACCTGGTGCTGAACGCCGAAATGCAGCTGGCGGAGATTTACGCCGGGCATTACCTGACCTCCTGGCAGCGGGGGTGCGAGGCGGTGGACCGCATTTACCGGGTGCCCGTCCCGCAAAAGGCGGACGCCATCATCGCCAGCTGCGGGGGGTATCCCAAGGATATGTCCCTGTACCAGGGCACCAAGACCATCGACAATGTGGAAACGGGCCTCAAGCCCGGTGGCACCCTGATCCTGATCATCGAGGCGCGGGAGGGCGGCGGTCCGGCGGAATATTTCGACTGGATCCGCGACCTGACCGGCGGCACCATCGAGCGCCGCCTGCGGGAGCATTTTACCGTGCCCGGCTACATTTTTTTCCTGAACTGCGAGCAGGCGCAGCGGTACAGGATCCTGCTGCTCACGTCCATCCCGCAGGAGACGGTCGCCCGGATGGGGCTGAAGGCCTATTCCGACCTGAACGCCCTGCTGCGGGACGCCGACCTGCAGGGCAAGAGCCTTTACGTGATCCCCAACGGCGCGACCGTAATCCCTTATCCGCAGGAGGGTGAGTAAGATGAAGCAATATATTGCCGAGCGTTACCGGCGCTTTGAAAGCGGCCTGTCCCTGGACACCGAAGCCCTGCGCCGTTATGACGACGTGATCGACCTGAGCATCGGCGATACCGATTTCACCACCGATCGGCGGATCATCGAGGCGGCCTTCGCGG
The DNA here is from genome assembly GCA_017469085.1 of Clostridia bacterium. Classification (GTDB taxonomy): domain Bacteria; phylum Bacillota; class Clostridia; order Christensenellales; family Aristaeellaceae; genus UBA4246. Next base: position 2,153 of record JAFUHB010000152.1, on the reverse strand, counting down.
ACGCCGCCTCGGGGTATACCCACTACGGCGATCCAAAGGGCGACCCGGAGCTGATCGAGGCGATCTGCCAGGCCTGGCAGGAGGACTTCGGGCAGGCCGTGCGTGCCGAGGAGGTGCTGATCACCGCATCCAGCTGCATGGGCATGGCCCAGGTGATGCTGGGGCTGATCGATCCAGGCGACGAGGTGCTGGTGTTCAGCCCGTACTTTTCGGTATACCGCCAGCAGATCGAGCTGGCCGGGGGCAAGGCGGTGGAGGTCGCCACCCGGCAGGAAAACGGCTGGCGTCCCCAGCGGGAGGATATCCTGGCCGCCCTGACCGACCGGACCAAGGCCCTGATCGTAAATACTCCCTCCAACCCCACCGGCGCCGCTTATCCGCAGGAAACCCTGGAGATGCTGGCCGAGCTTGCCTGCCGGCATGACCTGATCGCCGTGGCCGACGAAATCTATACGCGCTACCTGTTCGACGGGCCCTTCGTGCCGCTGCGCACCCTGCCGGGCATGGCGGAGCGCACCGTCACCCTGAACAGCTTTTCCAAAAACTTCATGATGACGGGCTGGCGCGTGGGCTGCATTATCGCTCATCCGGATTTGATCCGCGTATTCCAGCACGTCGGCAACGGCATGACCTATACCGCGCCCTCCATTTCCCAGCGGGCGGCGATCCGCGCGCTGAGCCTGCGCGAGGAGATCGCGGACATCTATATCCGCCAGTATCGGGAGCGCGTCCTGTATGCCGCCGATCGGATCGCCCGCATCCACGGGCTTTCGCTGTACCGCCCCCGCGGTACCTTTTACCTCTTCCCTGGGCTTGAAGGGCAGAAGACGGACGACAAGGCCTTCTGCGCCCGCCTGCTGGACTGCGCCCACCTGCTGGTCACGCCGGGCAGCGCCTTCGGCCAGGCCGGACGGGGGCATTTCCGCATCGCCGCCACCGTGTCGATGGACAAGCTGATCGAGGCAATGGACCGGTTGGAGCGTGTATTTGAGGATTAATTTGCATATTTTATTCAAATATTCATCTGTTTATTCATGATTTTTTCAAAAAGACAGGCTTTTCCCCCTTGACATTCCCGATTTTCCGTTTATAATATACATCGTTCATTGAATGATTATTCAGATGGAGGACGAACACCATGAAGAAACTTTTCGCTTTGCTGATCGCGCTGACCCTGATGCTGTGCGCTGCTTCCGCCGGCGCGGAAACCGTGCTGGAAAAGATCAAGAACAGCGGCGTCATCACGCTGGGCACCGAGGCTACTTACCCGCCCTATGAATACCTGGACGATAACGCCAACTTTGCCGGCTGCGATATCTGGCTGGCCAACAAGATCGCCGACGCCCTGGGCGTGAAGCTGGAGATCATCGACATGTCCTTCGACGGCATCATCCCCGCCGTGCAGTCCGGCCAGGTGGACATCGGCATCGCCGCCTTCACCAAGACCCCGGAGCGCGCCGAGGTGATCGACTTTTCCGCCGTGTATGAGGTCAGCGCGCAGCTGCTGATCGTCAAGGCCGGCAACGCGGACGTATACGCCACCAAGGACTCGATGGCCGGCAAGCAGGTCGGCGCGCAGCTGGGCACGGTACAGAGCCAGCTGATCGAAAGCGCGCTGCCCCAGAGCACCCTTTTCGAGCTGCCCACTTACCCGGAGCTGGCGCTCGAAACCATCAACGGCAACATCGTCGGCTTCGTGGTGGATAACGAGGTAGGCCAGTCCATGGTCGCCTCCAGCGACGGCGCGCTGGAAATCAGCGCCTTTGAGTTCACCGCCGAGGAAGCCTCCTTCGGCAAGGCGGCGGTCATCGCCAAGGGCAACGAGGATTTCGTCGCCGCCGTCAACGAAGTGATCGAAGCCGCGCTGGCCGACGGCTCCTACCTGGAAGCCAAGGCGGAGGCTGTGGAGGCCACCAAATAAAACTGCTTTCAGCATATTGCCATCCAACGGGAACTGCCGCATCAGATCGGTATGCGATGCGGCAGTGCCCTTTTCGTCTGTTTAGTCGGGTTCACGCACGGCGTGAACCCTTGGCGGGGAAATCGCTGTCCTCAGTTCGCAATAGCGTTCTAAGGCGCTAACGCGCCTGATAACGCTTTGCTCACTGGGACTTCATCCGCCTGTATCGCCCACAGGGCGCGGCGGATTGCGT
>JAFUHB010000151.1 GCA_017469085.1 Clostridia bacterium | reverse complement strand
TCATTCTTGTAAATTCTCGGGTGTAAAACGCCAATATCCGGGAGATTGCGGTACTTTTCATCATAATCGAGCCCATAGCCGACTACGAAAGCATCCGGAATATTGAAGCAGGAATACTGTACCGTCAAATCAACCACACGACGGGCGGGTTTATCCAAGAGCGTTGCGATCCTGATGCTCGCCGGCCGCCGCTGGGTGAGCAGATTGGTCAGGTAATGGAGCGTCTTGCCGCTGTCCACGATATCCTCAACGATCAGGACATGCTTATTTTCGATATTCCGGTCCAGATCCTTCAGGATTCGGACAACGCCCGTCGAAGATGTGCCGCTGCCATAGCTCGAAACGGACATGAACTCCACGGAAAGCGGCAGATCCACTTCCCGGATCAAATCGGTAAAGAACAGCGACGCGCCCTTCAGGATACACACCATAACCAATTCCTGGTTTGCATAATCCCTGGTGATCTGCGCTCCCAGTTTTTTGACCGCTTCCGCAATTTCCTCGCGGGAAACAAGGATGCGCTCAAGATCCTGATAAATCATCGCGTCGGTATTCATTCGTTCTACTCCTCCGTTCTGTTAAGCTGCCACGGCAACCGCCGATTAACCGTAAGCAGGCATGCATCGTCCATGCCCTCCTGAATACGCGTTAACTCGGAAGCGTCAACACCCGGTATCCATAATACCATATCCCCGAGCGTTAATAAAGGGATAGTTTTACGAAAAGGCAGATCAATTTTTTTCTCGATCAGATACCGTCCCAGCGAAACAGCGGTATGCTTTCCAAATGGCACGAATCGATCGCCCACTTTTCCGCACCGTACTTCGGTTTGTTTTAGGAGAGATGTGGGAACGGCTTGTGTTCTTTTCCCGTCCATGGGCTGTCCACGATATGGTTGAACCGCATAAAAAACATCCGGAGCGGCAAGCGGCTCTGTTGGAAAAAGGACATGAATATACTTTTCCGTGATAAATACCGAAGTCTGTTCCGATACATTGACGGTCTTGTGTCTTTCTTTTAGCGCATCAATGATTTCCAGCGTCTTATCATACGAAATATCGGCATACGATTTCAGGAAAGCGCGAATTGCCCGCCGTTGCAGGGCGGGATGCTGTAAAAGCAGCGCTTGCTTTTCCATAAAGCGGTTCGGTCCTTCTTGGACGGCATAATTCGTCAAAAAACGCGTTGTCTGATCGGCCAGAAAGTCGTCCTCCAGAGCGGCTATTTCCGCCGTCCTAGCTATCCCCGCCAGGGAGCCGGGAAAACGGCTCGCAAGCGGCTTCAGTATCTCGTGACGCAAATAATTGCGCGTATATTCCGTATCCTCATTTGTTGAATCTGTAATCCAGGTTTGTGAAAGCTGGGATAGCGCCGCTTCGATGTCGCTGCGTGGAACCGATAAGAAGGGACGGACAATCAGCATCCCGCCATATCTGCTCTTCTCGGACATCCCGCTGATTCCAGTCAGCCCGCTGCCGCGGATCATGCGCATCAGGACGGTTTCGGCCTGATCGTTGAGATGATGCGCTAAAAATAGTGCGTCCGCTTCGCATGTGCGGTAAGCTTCCTCAAACGCTTCGTATCTTACCGCCCGTGCCGCCGCTTCGATACTGCCTTGACGCGTCACATGCACTTTACGATGGATCAAAGGAACATGGAACCGGCTGCACAGCGTTTCCACAAACGCCGCGTCTAAAGGAGCCTCAGTGCGAAGATCATGCTCGGCGTGAATCGCCGTGAGCTGAACGCCCCGTTCCGCAGCGATATCGATCAGGCAACGCAACAGGCACACCGAATCAGCCCCGCCGGAAACCCCGACAAGGGCGCTTTGGATTTCGTTTGTCTCCAGCGTTTTAGATACTCGCTGTTTTAATCGTTCATATTCCATGATCACGCCTCGATGAACAAAACCACCGGCAATTCGCACGGTGGTTTTGCAAGAAATTCGGGTTCAGGCTTCCTTCGCGATTTCAACGAGCTGCTTGAAAGCATCCGCGTCATTCACGGCCAGATCAGCCAGCATTTTGCGGTTGACCTCGATGTTTTTCTTTTTGAGCCCGGCGATAAACGTGGAGTAGCTCATGCCGTTGATGCGGGCAGCAGCGTTGATGCGGGTGATCCACAGGCGACGGAAATCGCGCTTGCGCAGTTTACGGCCCTTATATGCATAACGCAGAGAACGGCGAACCTGTTCGCTGGCGGTACGATACTGCTTTGATTTCGCTCCCCAATAACCCTTCGCCAGCTTTAACACCTTGCGGCGTTTCTTATGAGCATTAACTGCTCTTTTGATGCGTGCCATTTGTCTTTACCTCCTTGCCAGCGATGGCTTATTTGTACGGGATCAGCTTGCGAATCGTCGCAGCTTCTTCCTTGTTCGCGAGCGTAGTGCCCTTGCGAAGATGACGGATGCGCTTGGTGGTCTTTTTGTTCAGGATGTGGTTCGCGTTCATCTTCTTATGCTTCACCTTACCGGACTTGGTCAAGGAAAAGCGCTTGGCTGCTCCGCGATGCGTTTTTTGCTTAGGCATGAAGAATTCCTCCTTCCGGGTAGTTGTATAAAGCAAACCGCTGAATAAGCGGATATGCGCGTTGTTTCGTCAGGCCTTGGCCTGGCGCGCTGATTTATCAGCCTTTGCCGTTTTATCGGTCTTCGGCGCAAGGATCATCAGCATATGACGGCCTTCGATCATCGGACGACGCTCAACAACAGCGACTTCCTTGGTCCGTTCGGCGAAGTCGTTCATGACCTTCATACCGATATCGGAATGGGTGATCTGCCGCCCGCGGAAACGAATCGATACCTTGACCTTGTTGCCATCGGAAAGGAATTTGATCGCATTCTTGGCCTTGACGGCGACATCGTTTTCCTCGATGGTCGCGGAAAGCTGCACTTCCTTGATTTCGATGGTCTTTTGATTCTTCCGGAGCTCCTTTTCGCGCTTGGCCTGCTCGTAGCGATGCTTATCATAATCGATCAGCTTGCATACGGGGGGCTGCGCGGTCGGGACGATCTTGACCAGGTCGAGCTCGGCTTCTTCAGCCAATTCCAACGCGCGGCGAGTGGACATGATGCCCAGCTGCGCGCCGTCTGCCCCGATCAGACGCACCTCACGGTCACGGATTTCTTCGTTTACTTGCAATTCGGTAGCGATGTCGATACACCTCCATCATAAAATCGGCAGGTGAAACCACCCGCCGATGCATAACAATCACTTGTTGCCAGATCCCGTACAGCGGAGCCATATCGGAGAGAAGCGGGCAGCTTCTGCTTGAACACGTTGATATTACTACGCGCGTCTCAATTTGTCAAGTTCTTTTTTGATGATCAATTTTGGCTGACGTAAGAGAGCAAATAGGAGCGCCGAGTAAACCTTCGGAGCTCCTGCGCCAAACGCATCCAAAGGAACATGGGGAAAACTTGCAAAGAAAAGCCGATTGATTTCCGGGATGTTTCAGCCGATCGTCCAAACGATCTGATCCTCGAAAGCCGCGAAATCAAGCTCTGCTCCCGTAGTTTCCGGCTCCTCGACGCTCGGAGCTGCAGCGGCGACAGGGATGTCGTCGCGAAGCTGCAGCGCAGCTTCCCAGGCGGCTGCCAACTGCGGGTCGGTCATATCGTCCAGCTCCAAATATTCTCCGACCAGCTCCTCCGGCATTTCCACCACAACGTCCGGCGTGATGCCGATCTTGTGGACCTTCTTCCCGGAAGGCATAAAATATTGCGCGCAGGTCACCTGCATACCGTCGTCCCGGCCGTTCAGACCGCTGAGCGGGATCACATACTGCATGATCCCCTTGCCATAGGTCTGTGTGCCGACCAGCTTGGCGCGGCCCGCATCCTGCAAACTGCCAGCCAGGATCTCGCTGGAGGAAGCACTGCCTTCATTCACCAGGAACACCAGCGGGATATCGTCCTTCCCGTCCGTAGTATATTCCTCGCTCCGCTCTCCATAGCGATCCTCGCTATAAAAGAGCATCTGACGGTCGAGGAAGATATCGGCGATCTGCTTGGCGTCCTCCACCCAGCCGCCGCCGTTATCCCGCAAATCGACGATCAGGGCGGTCGCTCCGGCATCCTCCAGCTCCTTCAGGCCGTTGGCAAAGCCCTCCACACAGTCCCCAGAGAACTCATACAGCGTCAGCAGCCCAACCTGATCCTCCAGCATGGTCGTTTCGATCCAATTGACGTTGATTTGCGCGCGCGGAACCGTAAACACAATATTTTCACCCCTGCGCACGACCTCGAGTTCAACCGTGTCGGCCTCCTTGCCGCGCATCAGATTGGCCGCTTCCGACATCGTTTCGGCATTGACGGTCAAATCATCCACCCGGATCAGCAGGTCCCCCTTGCGAATACCGATTTTTTCGGCGGGTGAATTCTTGAAAACCCGCTGGATGGTCACGGTATTGTCATTATAATTGCCGAGCATCTGAATGCCGACGCCGGCATAATTGCCCTCATCATCCTCCCGCATGGCCTGCCAGGAGTCCGGATCGTAATAAAACGAATATACGTCGCCCAGTCCCTCAAACATGCCCCAGATCGCGCTTTCCAGCAGCCGCTCCTGATCGGGCGCTTCGATGTAATAAAGATCGATCCATTCATAGATCTCGGCCAGTTTTTCAAAACGCCTGAGATAATCATATTCTTCCTTGGTGATGGTGACGGTTTCCGGCTCCTTATTAAAAAAGCTGAACAACCCGCCGCCGGAGGCAAAAGCGCCGGTGGCCGTCAGGATCAGGGCGGAAACGAGGGAAAGCAGCATTATCCAACGTTTTTTCATGATAGCGTGTACTCCTTTGGATCAATCTGTGATCTTTAATTTATTGCAGACGCACTTCTTCATCTCGAACAGCATCCGGAAGGTGACCGCGTCGTCAAATTTCCGCAAATCGAGCCCCACCTGACGCTGTACCTTATCCAAACGATATACCAGCGTATTACGATGAATATAAAGCTGCCGGGCTGTATCGGACAGGTTCAGGTCCTTCTTCAGGAACATGTCGATCGTCGCCAGCATCTCATCATTGAACAGCTTATCCGTGGAAGCGTTGAACAGCATCCGGTGATAATGCTCCGCCAGCTCCGGCGAAAGATCAGACAGGAAGCGCTGCAAAAGCATGGAGCGATATTCATAGATGGATTCATCGCTCAAATAGATGCGGCCGATCTCGATCGCCCGACGCGCCTGACGATAAGAGGCGTACAGGCCGGTCACGTCCAGTGCGACATTGCCAATGCCGATCGTCAGGTAATAGCCGGTTTCCGAGATCACGGTTTCCCGCGCGGCCTGAGCGAACTCAAGCATCTCCTCCTCGTCTTCCATATTGGAGGCATCGCGCAGGTAAGCGACCGTGCTGTGATCCATGGGAACGATCACGTCGCCATTTTCCCGTGGCAGGACCTCGGACAGGATCTCGTAGGCGGAGGCCTTCTCCGTCTGCACGATGTGGATCAGGATCACACAGCGCGGCTCGCTGCGCTTGATCCGGTATTCCTCAATCACAGCCTCCGCTTCAGAAACGGACAGTTCATTTTGCAGCAGCCTTTGGTAGGCGTTGCCGATGTCGCTGACGGATGCTGTATTCTTCAGCATGGTACCAAGCAAGGCGTCGATCAGACAAAACAGATCGGCCGCCTCCGCCTTGTCAGGCGTTTCCGCCATGATGATCAGATCATTTTTAGCGTTGCTGAGGCGAAATATCCTTCCGTCCATCGCAACGACGTTTCCCTTTTCGAGCGGCGGCACCGCAAAATAGCTTTGCTCCTCAGGGAACAGGCATCTCCCTTTACGGTCCAGCAGATATACCGGTGTATTCAAATCACCCAGCACCTGTTGGATACGTTCCGCTACCTTGTTATCCATGAATCCGTTTCCTTCCCTTGAAGTCCGTCTGACGGATCGATTTCCGTATCAGGCCAGGCAAAATCCGCCTCCAATTGCCGGATACGCTCCGCAATATCGCCGCGGCGCAGACGCTCAACATCTTCCCTGGTAATCAATGAATCGGTGCCCAGGCAAGCGCTGCAGCGGAACATACATTCCGGGCAAACGCAGCTAATATTACTTCCGCCTTCTTCATGCACCATAAACGTGCCGCATTCGGGACAACCGCAACGCATCGGTTCCTCTCCCCAATCAATAAAGCGGATGCTTTTCCGTCATGACCTTGACCTTTCCGGCAACCTCCGGAACGGCCGCTTCGCCGCGCCGCAGGATATCCCCGATAGAGCCGGCGATCAAGCGCATATCATCCTCGACAAATCCGCGGGTCGTTACGGCAGGCGTGCCGATGCGGATCCCGCTGGTTTCCGTAGGCTTGCGCCGGTCACGCGGCACCATATTCTTATTGACTGTAATATTAGCAAGACCCAGCCACGTCTCAAGCTGGAGGCCGGAAACAGGCGTGTCGCAAAGATCGAGAAGCAGCAGATGATTATCGGTGCCATCCGAGACCATCCTGACGCCATTTGCTCGCAAGCCATCCTCCAGCGCTTTTGCGTTCAGAACGATTTGATGCTGATACGTGCGGAAGGCTGGCGCAAGCGCTTCCTCAAGGCAGACGGCCTTGGCGGCGATCACATGCATCAGCGGCCCGCCCTGGATGCCGGGGAAAATCGCCTTATCGATCGCCTTGGCATATTCCTCAC
>JAFUHB010000150.1 GCA_017469085.1 Clostridia bacterium | reverse complement strand
CGCCCGCCGCGCAGCCCGCGCCAGCCGAGCCCGAAAAGAAGGACGGCGCCCAGGAGGCTGCCGCCGTGCTCCTGTCCGCGCAGAAGGTGTACGATGAAACGCTGAAGGACGCCAAGCGGGAGGCCGAGCGCATCCTGCAGGAGGCCCAGGAAAAGGCGGATAAACAGGCCGTTCTCTTCGCGCAGGAGCACGAGGAGCTGGAGCAGGGCTTCAAGCAGCTCAAGCAGGCCGCGCGGGATTACAAGAGCCGCCTGCAGGCGCTGCTCAACGGGCAGCAAAAGCTGCTGGACGAGCAGTCGAGCCTGTTTGACGAGGAAGAATGACCCTATTGCAAATCACACCGCGCGCTCCGGCCCGGAACGCGCGGTGCCATATTTCCGTATGACGCATGATCAAAGGAGGAATTTCCTTGGAAGACCCCATCGGACGATGGCTGTTCCCTGCGCTGGCCATTGGGCTGGCATTCCTGGTCAATCTGATGCACGAGGCGCTCAAGCATTGCGATGAAGCGCGCCTCCGGGAGAAAAAATCCCCCTGCCTCAGCCGTATGCTGGACGACGCGCACGGCGCGCGCAACGCGCTACGCGACCTTCGCCTGTTCCTGACCCTTTGGCTGGCCGTCCTGACCGGCGCGCTGCTGATCCGCAGCGTTCCCGGCTCCCTGGCTGCCGCGCTTTGCCTGACCGTGCTGATCCAGCTGGTGCTGACCATCCTGCCCTCCTTCATTGCCCGCAGGCACGCCGATCGGATCGTGCAGCGCGCCCGTCCCCTGTACCGGGCGGCAGCCGTTGCGCTCAGGCCGGTGACGCGGCTCAGCGACCTCCTTGAAAAAAGGATGCCCGGCATCAACAGCCGGGACGGCGAGGTGCGGCCCGAGGACGTGACCGAGGACGAGATCCGCGCCATGATCGACATCGGCGAGGAAAAGGGGACCATCGAGGGCGGCGAGCACGAGCTGATCGAAAACGTATTTGATTTCGGCGACCTGACCGCCGCCGACTGCATGGTACACCGCGTCGATATGACCGAGCTGTGGATCGGCGACGACGATCAGACCATCAGCGGCATCATCGAGGAAACCGGCCTCTCCCGCATCCCCGTATACGACAAGGATGGGGACGATATCGTGGGCGTTTTGTACACCCGGGATTTCCTGCTCAATCTCGCCCGGCAGGAGGGGAAGAAGCGCAGCCTCAAAAGCCTGCTGCGCGAGCCCTACTTCGTGCCGGAGACCGTGCGCGCCGCCATCCTGCTCAAGAACATGCAGCGTACCAAGAATCACATGGCGATCGTGGTGGACGAGTACGGCGGCATCAGCGGCCTGGTCACCATGGAGGACCTGTTGGAGGAGATCGTCGGCGATATCTTCGACGAATACGACCATCAGGAGGAGGAGCCCGTCATCCGTCAGCTCGGCCCCGACCTGTGGGAGGCCGACGGCGCCGTGACCCTGGAGACGCTCAACGAGGCCCTGGGCGTCACCCTGCCCGAAAGCGACGACTACGACACGCTGGGCGGCCTGTTCCTGAGCCGTCTGACCGAGATCCCGCGGGACGGCGCCAAGCCCGAGGCGGACATATATGTCACCGACGACCTGGAGCGGCCCGAGGAAGGCGAATGCGACCTGCTACATATCCAGGTGGAAAAGCTGGCCGACCGCCGGGTGGAACGCGCCCTGATCCGCAAAACAAAATATATCCCCGCCGAAGCAATATCGGATGCGGAGGAAGCATCCGACAAAGCCCCGGCGGAGTAAGCCAATCAAATTCTATTTGCCCTGCCTGGCGATGCGCAGCAGCAGCGTTTCGCCCGCGATCATGCGGACGTCGGTATAGCTGTCGTATCCGGGCAGGGCTTCCTTTGTCATTTCGTTGATCAGTCGGCCCTTTCCGGGCACGTGGATACGCTTGACGCCGTCCTTGGCGGCGTGGACGGCGATATGGGTATCGCTGGCGTAGGCCACGTCCCCGTCGCACGTATACAATTGACCGCCGGCGGCGTTGAGCAGGTCCCGGACGCGGTCCGCGCAGGGAAAGGGGGCGACATCCACAAAGACGGAATGATCTGCCATCCTCCGCAGCAGGGACTGCGTCCCCCATTCATCCTTTTCCAGGATCACGTCGTCGGGCGCGTCCAGGCAGCGCAGGATGGGCGTCAGGGCTTCGCGAACGGTCTGTCGATCGGCCTTGTCGGTAAAGTACAGGGAGTCATCGTTCTGCGCCCGATCCATGTCGGCGGCGCGGCGGCGGATCAGGTCCTCCCGGCCCGGACACTGCCGGAGGGCGACGCCGGAGGCTTCCCGGCTGTCCGTCAGGCCCCAGAAGGCCAGCACTCGGTCATCCCCCTTCCAGCCCTGCAGGACGCGCAGGCGCTCCGGCGTCCAGCGGCACACGGAGGCAAAGACCGCCATGCGGAAGGCGGAAGGATCGACGCTCGGCAGATCGTCGATCATATACAGCCGATAGGGCGCGCCCACAAAGCCCATATTTTTCCACAGCCAATGGTTCTGGAGCTCGGCCAGCGAGCCGCCGGGGCTGACGCGGAAGAAGAATTCATCGTCCATGAACAGGGCGATCTCCCCGGCGCTCCGGCTGCCGCCGTTCAGCATATGCTCCCGGTACAGGGCGCATGCCTTCCGCTGGAAGTCCATGAACGGCTCGTGATCATACCAGCCGCCCCACATATCGAACCACCAGATCGCGTTGTTGTTGGTGAGCACCCGGGAAAAGGCCTTGAGCATCTGGCCCAGGGACCCCTCCGCTGTTTTCGGGCCCCACCAGACGGGGCCGTCATAAGCGCGGCTCACATAAGGATCGGCCTGGGGCATGCACTGGCCGATGGGGCGGGAAAGGCAGGTGCGCACGTCCGCCTCGGCGAACCAGGGTTTGCCGTGCAGGGCGGTGGAATCCGAAGCGCCCTGAAGCTGCCAGTCGATCCCGGAGGCGCGGTTATCCGTATAGACAAAGGGGCTGGCAATGAAGTCCACCTCATCGCTTTCAAACAGCAGGGACGCCGCGTGCTGGCCGCTCTCCGGCCCGCCGGCCAGATACCCGTAAAAAGCGCCGACTACCTGCCTGCGGCCCGTGATCCGCTTGGCGACGGCGCACAGGCCCACCGCGGCCTGGGCCATCGAGGCGTTCATGAAGGCGTAATAATCAATAGCCTCCCGCTCATACACGTCGCTTCGCAAATCCCCCTGAAGGGCGTACAGCCGTTTGGCGGGGGAAGGAACGGCGACCTCGTCAAAGGAGGCAAGGGATCGACGCCAGGCGCGGTTCAGGCGGTCCAGGTCCCCCGCGTAGGCCTCCCTGACCCAGGCGCGGAACGCCGCCTGCGCCGGAGGGGAATAATCCGTCATATGGCCGGCGCAATGACTGGGCCGCAGGAATTCTTCCGTATTGCCGGCCGCCATGTGCCAGCCGATCACGTATCGGTCCCATCCGCTGTCCTCCAGCCAGCGCAGGAAGTCGCGCATCATGGCCTCTACGTCCTCCAGCCATTTTTGAGAGGAAAAGGACTGATGCAGCGGCGTGCCGTGGGCATCACGGCACAGTTCATCGGGGTTCAGGTCATCCCACCAGGAGGGGACCTCCGTCATGAAACGCAGGATGATATAAATATCTCCCGGCCGGCTGTCGCCCGTAACGCGGCGCAGATCGGCGTCCACCTGGGAAAAATCATACTGCCCGTATCCCCTCCAAAATCCGGGCCGGAAGGGCCGGATGCCGCTGAGCTGGTTGATGCCCCGGTCCCCGGCATACACCGTGCAGAAAAACAGCCGCACGCCCGCCTGCTTGAACGCCTCATAGCAGCCCTTTTCCGGCTGGTAGGTCAGATAGGCGTACAGCGGCAGCCGCTCCCCGTTCACCTCCAGCAAAAAGGCTTCTCCATTCCGGACGATCCTGCTGTTCAGCATGGCCATGCTCCTTTCCGTGCGCGCGTATTCAAAAAAGATTCGCGTGTATTATACCGCAGGCGGTCAGCATCGCGCAACGGCAAAATAAATCTCCCAAGCTTTTGGAACGTAGGAAGCCTGGGAGGATTGGTCATTTTTCCGTCTTTTTCAGGGGCGGTCCATGATATCCAGCATATTGCGCAGCAGCTCGCGATGCGCGGCGGATTCGTAGCTCAGACGGGTCACGTTGCGCACGATGGTGTAATCAACGCGGCTGCAGAAATAGAGCACCAGATTGGTGTCGCCGCCAAAGTCGTTTTCGATGCTGTACGGCGTGCGCCGGCGCATCGCCAGGGCGCTCAGGTTCTCGGGCTCATAGGTATGCAGGTCGCCGATCGTTTTCAGGATGGTGAAGAATTCACTCGTCACCTGGATGTTGTCGCCGTTCACCTGATAATCCACCGTCACATTGCCGTCCTGCACGTCGATGGTCAGCGTGCCGGCCACGTACATGTTGCTGGCGACCAGCTCATAGGTCTGCCGCCCGTCCCTGGAGGCGTCGAAGGGCGTGAACATGTACCAGAGGTCGGTGTTATAGGGGTACAGGTCCACATCGCGCAGGCGGGGGCCAAAGGCGCAGAGCGTGTTATTGCGGTAGGCCTTGACCGGGATCTTTTCCGTTTTGAGCAGCTTGCCGCAGTCGTCGCAGTAGCGCTCGCGCAGGCCCTGCTCCAGGAAGGTCGCTTCCTTGATCACCACCCAATGCGTATGCTGGTGTCCCGTCGCCTTGAGCGCCTGCGTCTCCTGGTGGCTGGCGTCATGCGCGCAGACGCGGTAACGGCTGCCGGCGCTTTCGCAGCTGGGCTGCACGGTCACCGTCCAGGCGCTCCACTGATGGCCCAGGGCGGCCAGATTTTTCCTGGCGGTATGCGCGCTGTCGTGCTGGCAGATGGATACCGCCTCCCCTGCCGTCGTGCAGGTGGGCGCGACCGTGATCACGTATTCGCCCCATTGATGCCCCAGCGCCGCCACGGCGCGGGTGCGGGTATGGCCGCTGTCCCGCTGGCACAGGGCGGTCCCCACGCCGGACGCCGTGCAGGTGGGCGCGGTCGTGACCGCATACTCACCCCAGATGTGCCCCAGCGCCGGGATGGCCCGCTGCTCCTTGTGGCTGGCGTCGAGAGCGCACACGCGCGCCTCCAGGCCGACCTTCTCGCATTGCGGCGCGGTCACCGTGCTCCATTCCCCCCAAACGTGGCCGGTGGGCTTGATCGCGACGGTCGATTCGGTCAGCTTCCGTCCGCAGACGGCGCAGGAAACCGTGACCAGCTTTTCCCCATAGCCCGTACAGGTCGGGGCCTTGACGACGGTTTCTACCTGAGCGCCCGGCGTATGCGCCACGATGCCCAGCGTTTCCGAGCCGAACTGCTCGCCGCAGACCGAGCAATACCGCAGCCTGGTCCCCGTCTGGGTGCAGGTGGGCTCCTGGATCGTCTGATAAACGATCGTATGCTTGCCGTCTCCGCAGCTGTCCGCCAGGGCAGGCAGCGCGGCGCACAAAAGCAGCGCCGCCATTCCCAGGAACAGCAGTCCCTTTCGCCAGCTCTGTTTCATACTCTCTCCTCCGGATGATGTGATGGTGTTCTCCGCCTCCTACTATACTACAATTGTATGAAAGAATCAATGGAAATTATTTCATTTTCTCCATAAAATGTAACAATTTCGTCATGAATTCAGGTGGAAGCAGGCAGCGCCGCGTCCTGTTCCAGGCTGCGGCGCGCGGCGGACAGCATCAGCTTGACCCGGTTCAGTTGATTCACCGAGCTCGCGCCGGGGTCGTAATCCACAGCGACGATGTTCGCCCCCGGATACAGCTTTTTGAGCTGCTTGATCACGCCCTTGCCCGCGACGTGATTGGGCAGGCAGCCGAAGGGCTGGATGCAGATGATGTTCTTGACCCCGCTCTTGAGCAGCTCCGTCATTTCCCCGGTCAGGAACCACCCCTCGCCCGACTGGTTGCCCACCGAGAGAATGGGCGCGGCCTGCTCCGCCAGCTCGCCGATGGGTTGGGGCGGGGAAAAGCGCTTGCTGGCCTTCAGGGCCTCCAGGGCGGGCTTGCGGATCTTGAGCACGGCGCTCACGCCCAGGCGGGACACCGCGTCGATCCACTTTTTTGCGCCCAGGTATTTGTATTTATAGGTGCCGTTATAGAAGCAGTAGTTCATAAAATCCATCAGGTCGGGCACGACGGCCTCCGCGCCCTCGTTTTCCAGGAGCTCGACCAGGTGGTTGTTGGCCAGCGGCATATACTTGACCAGGATCTCCCCGACGATCCCGACGCGGGGCTTTTTTAGGCTTTCGTCGATGGGCAGCTCGTCAAAATCGCGCACGATGCCCCGGCACAGCGCCGCAAAGCCCATCGCGCCCTTTTCACCGCGCAGGTAGGCGACGCAGGCCTCCGCCCACTGGCGGTGCAGCGCCTCGGCGCTGCCCTTGACCAGTTCGTAGGGGCGCACCTTATACAGGCACCTCAGGAACAGGTCGCCCAGGATCAGGGCGTGCCCCGCGTCGATCAGCATGGCGGGCGATACCTTGAAGCCCTCGTTCTTTTCCATGCCGTTCAGGTTCAGGCTGATGACCGGGACCTGCGGATGGCCCGCCTTTTCCAGCGCCCGGCGGATAAAGCCCACGTAGTTGCTCGCGCGGCAGCACCCGCCGGTCTGCGTCATGATCACGGCCAGGCGATCGGTGTCATACCGGCCCGAAAGCACGGCCTCCATGATTTGCCCGACCACGGTGATGGAGGGATAGCAGGCGTCGTTGTTTACGAAGCGGAGCCCGACGTCGATCGCGCTGCGCGAATCATTGCCCAGGATGACCAGGTTGTAGCCGTATTTGCGAAGCACCGGCTCCACCAGCTCGAAATGGATGGGGCTCATCTGCGGGGCCAGGATGGTATAGCCCTGCGCCTGCATATCCCGGGTGTACCGCGCCCGCTCGTAGCCGACGCGGGGGGCTTGCGCGGGCAGGACCTTGCCCTCCCGCTGCTTCATGGCGGCCAGCAGGCTGCGCAGGCGGATCCTGGCCGCGCCCAGGTTATTGACCTCGTCGATCTTGAGCAGGGTATACAGCCGCCCCGCGCCCGTCAGGATGTCCGATACCTGGTCGGTGGTCACGGCGTCCAGGCCGCAGCCGAAGGAGTTCAGCTGGATCAGCTCCATATCCTGCCGGCCCAGCACATACTCCGCCGCCGTATACAGCCGGGAATGATAGACCCATTGGTCGTTGGCCCGCAGGGGGCGCGTCGGGTCGAAGGCGATCGGCAGACTGTCCTCCGAAAGGACGGCCAGGCCGTAGGAGGCGATCATCTACGGGATGCCGTGGTTGATCTCCGGGTCGACATGGTAGGGCCTCCCGGCCAGCACGATGCCCTTGCGGCCGTGCTCCTCCATCCATCGGACGG
>JAFUHB010000149.1 GCA_017469085.1 Clostridia bacterium | reverse complement strand
CTCGTCGTGGGCGCCCTGCTCGATCACATGGCCGTCCCGCATGACGAGGATCAGGTCGGCGCTGCGGATGGTGGACAGGCGATGGGCCACGATAAAGCTGGTGCGGCCCTTCATCATCTGGGCAAAGGCGGCCTGCACCTTGAGCTCGGTCCGGGTGTCGATGCTGCTGGTCGCCTCGTCCAGGATCAGCATGGGCGGCAGGTCCAGCATCACGCGGGCGATGCACAGCAGCTGCTTCTGCCCCTGGGAGAGGGAGCCGCCATCCTCCCCGATCACGGTGTCGTAGCCATTGGGCAGGCGGCGGATGAAGGAATCCGCCCGGGCGGCCTTGGCCGCTGCGACCATCTCCTCCTCCGTGGCCTCGGGACGGCCGAAGCAGATGTTCTCCCGGATGGTCCCAGCCCGAAGCCAGGTATCCTGCAGCACCATGCCGTAGGCCCTTCGCAGGGAATGGCGCGTCACCCGGCGGATATCCGTCCCGTCCACCGAAATTCCCCCGCCGTTTACGTCATAAAAGCGCATCAGCAGGTTGATCAGCGTGGTCTTGCCGCAGCCGGTCGGCCCGACGATGGCGACGCGCTGGCCCGGACGGGCAACGACGTTCAGATGCTCGATCAGGGGCTTTTCGGGCACATAGGAGAAGGAAACGTCCTGGGCCCGGATCAGCCCCTCCGGGGTGGGCAGCTCGGCGCTCACATCGGCGGCTTCCGCGGGCGTTTCGATCAGTTCGAACACCCGCCCGGCGCACACCAGGGCGTTTTGCAGCTCAGTCACGACGCCGGAAATCTCGTTGAAGGGCTTGGTATACTGATTGGCGTAGGACAGGAAGCTGGTCAGCTGGCCCACGGTCATCAGCCCGCGGACGGCCCGCAGCGCGCCGAACACACCGGCCCCCGCGTAGACCAGGGCGTTGACAAAGCGGGTAACCGGGTTGGTCAGAGAGGAAAAGAAGATGGCCTGTAAGGAGGCGGAGCGCAGGGCCTCGTTCTGCCGGTCAAAGCGCTCCTGCCAGACGTCCGTCGCGCCGAAAACCGCGGCCACCTGGCTGCCCTCCACCATCTCGTCGATCTGCCCGGTCTGCACGGCGCGAGCGGCGGACTGGGCGGCGAACATATCGTGCGTCCGCCGCGCGATAAAGGAGGCCGTCAGCAGGGAGACGGGGGTCAGCACCACCACGATCAGGGCCACCGCCGGGTCCACCGAGAACATGAAGATCAGCGTGCCGACGATGGTCACGACGCCGGTAAACAGCTGGGAAAAGCCCAGCAGCAGGCCGTCGGCAAAGGTATCCACGTCGCTCATGACGCGGCTGATGGTTTCGCCGTGGGGCCGGGCGTCCAGGTAGGCCAGCGGAAGACGCTGCAGCTTTTCAAAGGCGCGGGCGCGAAGGTCGCGCACGGTTTCGCAGGTCACCCGGTTGTTCAGCACGCCCAGCCCGTATTGGGCGAGCGCCGCGCCGGCAGCCGCCAGCGCAAGCAGGGTCAGCACCCTCGTCAGGCCCGCAAAATCCACCTGGGCGGGGCCGACGATCAGGTCGACGGCCTGTCCGGTCAGCAGGGGGATCGTCAGCTGGAGCCCCGCCTGTATCAGGGCCAGCAGCAGGGAAAGGAGGATCGGCCCGCGCTGCCTGCCCACCTCGCGGAGCACCTTGCGCAGGACGGCGCGGTTTTGATCGTTCTGTTTCATACGGCCTCCTTTTCGGGCGGGAACTGCGCCTCGTAGGTCTCCCGATAAACGGGGCAGTCCGAAAGCAGCCGCTCGTGCGTGCCGTACCCCACGACAACGCCGTCGTCCAGCACCAGGATCCTGTCCAGCGCCATCACGGAGGAGGCCCGCTGGGAAATGACGATCAGGGCGGCCTCCTCCTGATCCCGGCGAAGGGCGGCGCGAAGCTCGGCGTCCGTCTTGGCGTCGAGGGCCGAGGCGCTGTCATCCAGGATCAGCACGGCGGGCTTTCGTACCAGGGCCCGCGCGATGGTCAGGCGCTGGCGCTGGCCGCCCGAAAAGTTGCGCCCGTTCTGTTCGACCGGCGCGTCCAGCCCCTCGGGCAGCGCGCGCACAAAGTCCTCGCACTGGGCCGTGCGTAGCGCGGCCCACAGCATATCGTCGGTCGCCTGCCGGTTGCCCATCAGCAGGTTGTCGCGTACCGTACCCCGGAACAGGCGCGCCTTCTGCGGCACATAGCCGATCCCGGCGCGCAGGGCGGCAAGGTCGAGCGCGCGCACGTCCCGTCCGCCCACCAGCACCCGTCCCGCCGTCGCGTCGTACAGCCGGGGGATCAGCGCGGCGACGCTGCTCTTGCCGGAGCCCGTGCCGCCGATGATGCCCAGGCTCTCCCCCGCGTCCAGCGTCAGGCTGACGTCGCGGATGGCCTCCTTGCCCTCGCCGCCGTAGGAAAGGGAGACGCCTTCCATTTGGATCAGCGGACGGGCCGCCCAATCGGGCGTTTCCGAGCCGGAGGCCATATCCGGCTCGACGGCCAGCACGTCGGAGATCCGCTCGGCGCAGGCCAGGGACTTGCTGATGGTGATCAGCAGGTTGGCCAGCTTGATCAGCTCCACCAGGATCTGGGACATGTAGTTGGTCAGGGCCACCACGCGGCCCTGGCTGAGCGCTCCCACGTCCACCCGCACCGCGCCGACGTAGATCAGGATCGCCAAAGCGATGTCCACGATCAATAGGGTCAGGGGGTTCAGAGCCGCCGCCACGCGCTGGGTGGCGATCTGAAGGCGGGTCAGCCGGTCGTGACGCCCGACAAAACGGGCTTCCTCGTTTTCCTCCATCCCGAACGCGCGGATCACCCGCACGCCGGTCAGGTTCTCGCGGGTCACGCCCAGCACCCCGTCGGACGCCTCCTGGATATCCCGGTAGCGGGGCAGGGTGGCCTTCATCACCAGAAATACGCAGAGGGACAGCACGGGGATCAGCGCGGCGAATACCAGCGCGGCCTTGGCGTCCACCGTAAAGGCCATGATCAGCGCGCCCAGCACCACGAAGGGAGAGCGCAAAAGCAGCCGCAGGGTCAGGTTGACGCCGGTCTGCACCTGGTTCATATCGCCGGTCAGGCGGCCGATCAGGGTAGGCGCTCCCAGCGCGTCCTGCTGGCGGGCGGAAAGGGATTGGATGCGCCGCATCAGGGCCGTTTTGACCCGCGCGGCGAACCCGGTGGCCGCCCGCGCGGCAAACCATTGGGCGGTGACCGCCATGATCAGGCCGGCCAAAGCCAGGGCGAGCAGCAGGAGCCCGCTGCGCAGGATCAGGCCCCGGTCCCCGCCCGAGATGCCGCCGTCGATCATCGTGGCCACGATCACCGGCACGAACAGCTCCAGGATGGCTTCGAGCAACTTGAACAAGGGCGCAAGGATACATTCCTTGCGGAACTCTCGAAGGTAAATGAGCAGCTTTCTCAACGTTCTCTCTCCGTTTGATGATTATTTCCGGACCAGCTTGGCCACGAAGAAGCCCTCGTAGGCCTCGGTCGGGCAGACGGTCAGCGTGCCGGGCAGGCCGTTGGGCAGGATGGGCAGCGCCTCAAACCCGCTTTTGTCCAGCGGCTCGAGCGTAAGCCCCAAGGACAGGGCCGCGCGGACGGCCTCCTCATTTTCCTCGGGCAGCAGGGAGCAGGTGGAATAGAGCAGGACGCCCCCCTTTTTGAGCAGCGCCGCCCCTTTTTTGAGCAGCGCCCTCTGCAGCCGGGCGGAGTTTTCGACCAGGCGCTCTGAAAAAGCGAAAACGGAGCGCTCGTCCGAAAGCGTCAGCGTACCCGAGCCCGAGCAGGGCGCGTCCAGCAGGATGCGGTCGAAGCGCAGGAAATCGTCCAGCCTCCGGGCGTCCTGCTCGATCACCGTGACCCGTCCGCAGCCCAGCCGCTTCATGTTGGCCCGCAGGCGCTCGGCGCGGATGTGCTGGATCTCGCAGGCGGTAATGAACGCCTTCCCCTCCGTCAGGGCCGCGATCTGGCTGGTTTTCCCGCCGGGGGCCGCCGCCATGTCGAGCACGTCCTCGCCGGGCCTTGCCTGAAGGAACAGCGGGGGCAGCATGGAGGACAGGCTTTGCAGATAGATCCCGCCGTTTTCGTAGAGCGGCAGCCCGCGTAAAATCCCCTCGGAGCGAGGCGGCAGCAGCGCGGCGTCCTCATAAAAGGGCACGAGCTGCGGCTGAAGCCCCGCCTGACGCAGCGCGGCCAGAGCCTCGCCCCGGTCCGCCTTCAGCGTGTTCACCCGCAGGGTCGTCGCCCGCTCGGCGTTCAGGCCCTCGATGATTCGCCCGGCGTTTTCGCCATATACCGCCCGCAGGCGGGCAAGCAGCCATTCAATCCCCGGTGTCATCGTCGTCCTCCTGTCGCAGCAGCTCGCGCAGAAAGCCGCTGCGGTTGCGCAGATACAGGCTGGTGATCTGATAGCTCTCCGTCTCCTCAAAGGAGACGGGCCGGATGCCGTCCTCGCCGAACCGAAGCAGCTCCGCGTCCGGCATGCCCAGCAAAATGGGCGAATGGGAGGCGATGATGAACTGCGCCCCGGCCTGCGCCAAACGGTGGATGTGCAAAAGCAGGCCCAGCTGCCGCTGCGGGGACAGCGCGGCCTCCGGCTCGTCCATCAGGAAAAGCCCCTCGCGGTCGTAGCTCTGTAAAAAATGCAGGGAGCCCTCGCCGTGGGACTGCGCGTGATAATCCTCAAAGCCTCCGTAGCGCTCCTTGGCGGCGGTCGCCACGTTATAGAAGCTCTCGGCGCGGAAAAAGTAACCCGCCCTGGCCCTGCGAAAGCCCTTGGAAAGGCGCAGCGCCTGGCTCAGGCCCGCCTCCTCCTCATAGGTGGAAAAGCGATAATTGAGGGTGCCGCCCTCCCGATTAAAGCCGTAGGCGCCGGCGATACCCTCCAGCAACGTAGACTTGCCCGAGCCGTTTTCCCCGCAGAAAAAGGTGATCCCCCGGTGAAATTCCAGGCGCTCAAGGCCCCGGAGGGCCGGAATGGCCCGCAGCCAGGAGCCCGGCTCGATCGCCTGCCAATCCACCGTAAGCCCCTGCAAAAACAGGTTGGGCGTCACAGCGCATCTTCCTTTCGGCGCAGGGAGCGTTCGGCGTCAAAGCCCTCCGGATAGCGGCGGCGCAGCTTTTCGATGTTGGCGGCCAGCACGTCGTCCAGGTCGGCGTCCAGCGCGTAGGCCGTTTCGGCCAGATACCAGGCGACGTCCCCGAGCTCCTTTAGCAGCGCCTCCCGATCGAGCGGATGCCCCTGAGCCAGGTGCTTCTTGACCAGGTCGATCGCCTCTCCCGCTTCGCCGCACAGGCCCATCACGCCGTTGATCAGCACGTCCTTCCTGGACAGCGCCGGGTTCAGCGTGGTCATCGCCAGGCGCTGGTATTCGCTGCCGGTCATCCTTGCCCCTCCCTCCACGCGCGATCGCGCCCCCTTATTATAGGAGAAAGCGCGCCGCGCCGCAACCGGAAAAAAGTTATTCTTTACCTATTGAGAAAGAACAATGGTAAGGAAAGAGAGGGGAGCGTCGAGGGGGAACACCCTCGACTTAAAATCCGCAGCAGCGACATGCGCGGTGCGAGGACCAAATCGCGCCAGCGATTTGTACCTTGCGCCTTTTCCGCCCGGGAGGCCCAAAGGGCCGAGAGGAAAAGGCGTCAGGGGGTGGCGTTGGCGGGGGAAAAATTCCCCCGCCTAATTCCTATGAAGCCGCAGGCGGAATAGTAATGAAAAAACAGCCGAAAAACATCAAATCGCCCTGCGTATCGAAAAAAGCTATTGACTTGCTGGCTTTCGGATGTTAAAATGCCATCACCGCTTGAGGAAAGGAGCAGCCGTATGAAGCAGAACGTTTCCATGATGGGGATGCGCCGCTGGGCCATGCAGATGTGCATGCGCCGTTTTTCCATTGCCTGCGGCTGCCGCCGAATGTGATCTTTCCGGATCCTGTTCAGTAAAAGGGCGTCGCAGAGACGCCCTTCTTTCATGTCGGAAAGGAAGATTGCGATGAAACATTTCGGAGGCGTCCTGGATCGAATGTGAGGCCACGGCCCGCGTTCCTGTATCCCCGATCCTCATAATATAACGATACTCAATCGATCAAAAAGGAGATTATGAATCATGAAGAAGCTGACTTCCATCCTGCTGGCCGCGCTGCTCGTGCTGTCCATCGTATCCGTTGCCTCCGCCGACACCCTGCTGATCGGCGTTCCCAATGACGCCACCAACCAGGCCCGCGCCATCAAGCTGCTGGAAACCGCCGGCCTGATCGAGGTCGATCCTGCAGTGGGCTACTCCCCCGAGATCAAGGACGTCACCAAGTATCTCTACGACATTGAAATCACCCCCGTTGACGCGAACACCCTGCCCTCCACCCTGAACGACTTTGGCGCCAGCACCATCAACGGCACTTACGCGATCCCCGTAGGCCTGATCCCCTCCAAGGACGGCCTGATCATCGAAAAGCAGGACGAGAGCGGCGAAAACCCCTATGTGAACATCATCGTCGCCCGCACCGCCGATAAGGATAACGAGACCTACGCCAAGGTCGTTGCCGCCTATCAGACCCAGCTGGTGGCCGAGTTCCTGCTCGAAAACTACAAGGAAGCCTTCTACCCCGCCTTCGCCTATGACGCCGACTACACCGTGAGCGAGACCTTCGTGGACGAGATCAACAGCTACGAATCCTCCGCCGAAGGCAAGACCGTCGTCAAGGTGGGCGTCTGCGGCGCGAACAACAACCAGTGGTACGCTGTGCAGAAGGTGCTGGACGATGAGGATGCCGGCATCTACATCGAGCTGGTGGAATTTGACGCCTACAACCTGCCCAACGAAGCGCTGAACGCTGGTGAGATCGACCTGAACGCCTTCCAGCACAAGGCTTACCTGAACACCGACGCCGGCGCGAACGGCTATGACCTGGCCGTGATCGGCGACACCCTGATCGCCCCCCTGACCCTGTATTCCAAGAAGGCCGATTCCGTGGAGGCCCTCAAGGAGCTGGCCGGCAAGCTGGACTAAGACAAATTCTCCGCGGCGTACAGACGGAAACGTCTGTACGCCTTTGTACGTTTATCAAGTAGCGAGGCTTTCATGATCGAAATCAAAGGCTTGAACAAAACCTACCACCTGAAAACAGGGGACGTGGCCGCCGTCCGGGATGTCAACCTGACCATCCACGACGGCGAAATTTACGGCGTCATCGGCTATTCCGGGGCGGGGAAATCCTCCCTGGTGCGCTGCCTGAACCTGCTGGAAACGCCGGACAGCGGGGTGCTCAAAATCAACGACAACCCGGAGATCGTCATCCGCGACGGGAAGGCAAGCCTGTCCGAGAAGGAGCTCAACCGGATGCGCCGCGGCATCGGGATGATCTTCCAGCACTTTAACCTGCTGGACCGCTCTACGGTGTTTGACAACATCGCCTACCCGCTCAAATACAGCGGCAAAAGCAAGGCGGAGATCCGGGCCAGGGTCTTTGAGCTGCTGGACCTGGTGGACCTCCGGGACAAGACGGACGTCTACCCCTCCCAACTGTCCGGCGGACAAAAGCAGCGCGTGGCCATCGCCCGCGCACTGGCCAATAACCCGAGCCTGCTGCTGTCCGACGAGGCGACCAGCGCCCTCGACCCGGAGGCCACCGAATCCATCCTCAATCTGCTGCGCCGGCTCAACCAGAAGCTGAGCCTGACCATCATCCTGATCACGCACGAGATGGCCGTCATCAAATCCATCTGCCAGAAGGTAGCCGTCATGGAGGACGGATACGTGGTGGAGGAGGGGGACGTATACGATATCTTCTCCCATCCCCAGAAGCCCATCACGCAGAAATTCGTGAACTCCGCCTCCCCCCTGAGCCGGGTACACAAGATGATCGAGGCGGACAGCGAGCTGGTGCGCACCAAGCCGGGCGAGCTCCTGGTCAAGCTGACCTTCGACCGCGATTGCGTGGGCGAATCGGTGATCTCCACCGTCTCGCGGGACTGCGGCATCAACCTGAACATCGTGCTGGCCAACGTGGACATCATCGACGGCGCGCCCCTGGGCGGCATGGTCGCCATCCTGAGCGGCGAGCCGGAGAACCTGGAAAAGGCCTTTGAATATTTCGATCGGGCGCACATCGGCGTCAGGAGGTACTGAGCATGGACGATTTCTTCAAAAGGGTAGCGCCCAACCTGTATTCCTACCGCCGCCGCTTCTGGCAGAGCGTGGACCAGACCGTCCAGATGTTCTGCATCGCCGGGGTGATCTCCTTCGCGCTGGGCCTCTTCCTGGGCGTCGTGCTCACGGTCACCAAGGACGACGGCATCAAGCCCAACCGCTTTATCCACCTGCTGATCAACACGGTGGTCAACGTATTCCGTTCCATTCCCTTCATCATCCTGCTGATCTTCCTGATCCCCATGACCCGCATGATCGTGGGCACGGCGATCGGCGTCACCGGCGCGATCATCCCGCTGGTGTTCGGCACGGTGCCCTTCTTCACCCGCCAGGTGGAGGCGGCGCTGGCCGGCGTGGACGAGGGCAAGGTGGAGGCGGCCCGCAGCATGGGCTCGGGCACGATGGGACTGATCTTCCGCGTGTACCTGCACGAGGCCGTGCCAGACCTGATCCGCGTGACCACGATCACCGCCATCAGCCTGATCGGCCTGACCACCATGGCCGGCGCGGTCGGCGCGGGCGGCATCGGCTCCTTCGCCATCAACTACGGCCAGGGGCAGAACCACCAGGATATCGTGAACGTGTGCGTGATCATCCTGCTGGTGGTGGTCATCATTTTGCAGACCCTGGGCAATTTCCTGGCGAAAAGGACCACCAACCGCGCGCTGTTTTCCAAAAAACACTGAGGGAACAACGCGGCGCGCGATTTGCTATTGACATCGTTTCCTAACAGGCTTATAATCCTATCATTCCGGTAGGTTGATTGGAGGTGTTCGGATGTCTTGCAGCCGTATGTGTAAATGTATCAGGCGTCCGTTCCGTTCATTGGCCTGTCAGAAGGAATGAACCTTTTGGGCTATCCTGCGGAGCGGACGCTTGTTCGCTCCGTTTTTCGTTACTATTCCGCCTGACGGCTCCATAGTAACTTGGCGAGGGAATTCTTCCCCCGCCAACACCACCCCCTGACGCCTTTTCCTCTCGGCCCTTTGGGCCTCCCGGGCGGAAAAGGCGCAAGGTGCAAATCGCTTACGCGATTTGGTCCTCGCACAGCGCATGTCGCTGCTGCGGTTTATCGTCGAGGGTGTGCCCCCTCGACGCTCCCCGCGCGTTCTTTGGATAAGTCCTTTCTCATACGAACTAACTTATTTATGATAGAAGGAGAAGCTGTTATGAAGAAGCTGCTGAGCCTGGCGCTCGCCCTG
>JAFUHB010000003.1 GCA_017469085.1 Clostridia bacterium | reverse complement strand
TCCGACCGGGATTTCGCGCTGGAGCTGCTCAGCGCCCTGTCCATCATGATGATGCACCTCTCCCGCTTCAGCGAGGAAATCTGCCTGTGGTGCAGCTGGGAGTTTAAATTCGTGACGCTGGCAGACAACTTCTCCACCGGCTCGTCCATCATGCCCCAGAAGAAAAACCCGGACATCACCGAGCTGGTGCGCGGCAAGACGGGCCGTGTGTTCGGCGACCTGACTACGCTGCTCACCGCCATGAAGGCGCTGCCGCTGGCCTACAACAAGGACATGCAGGAGGACAAGGAGGCGCTGTTTGACGCCATCGATACCGCCGACCTGAGCCTGTCGGTGCTCGCGCCGATGCTGCGTACCGCCAACTTCCATCCCGCCAACATGAAAAAGGCCGCGGCGGGCGGCTTCATCAACGCCACCGACTGCGCGGACTACATGGTGCGCAAGGGCGTGCCCTTCCGCGATGCCTACAGGGTGACCGGGCAGCTGGTGAAATACTGCATCGACCGGGGGCTGACCCTGGACGAGCTGCCGCTGACGGACTACCGGGAATTCAGCCTGGTATTCGACGAGGACGTGTACGACGCCATCGACCTGCTGACCTGCGTATCCCAGCGCAGCCTGCCCGGCGGCCCCGCGCCTTCGGCGGTAAAGGCTACGATCGACGCAACGCGAGCGAAAATCGCGGAAGCCTGACGAACAGCGCAGGAACGTGTTTCCAAATGTCGGGAGATGCAGTTTCGAATGGATCATGCCGCGTCTCCGCGTCGGTTTTTCCTTGATTTACCGCCAGCAATAAGACGGTCGCTCATTGCCCACGGCTCCTTCGCTGCGCTCCGGATGACGAAATTGCTTCGCCTGTCATCCCGATCGAGGCGGAGGAGCGTTCTATTTCCATCCTCCGGCGCTCGGTTCAGGGCGATATCTAACCTTCCCTCGGCACTATCCCTTTTGCCTCGGCTGCTTCGATCAACGCCTCGGTATCCTTGCGCATCTCAGCGCGAAGGCGCATGAGATAGGGATGAAAGGCCGCGTTGGCCTCGCCGTAGGTCAGGTTCAAATCGTACTCCAGGGGCAGCCAGGTCGAGACGTCCGATTCGTTGTGAGACTGTATCGCCTCCATGCGGTCCAGCGCCTTATAGAGCTTCGCCTCCAGCGTCTCCTGGGCATCCATCTCCGCAAACAGCGCCCCCAGCGTCTGAGGCCAGGGCGCGGGCAGGCCGCCAATCAGCGCGTCCACCTCCCTGCCCTCCGTTGCCCGATCCGCGTCGGTCTTTAGAAAGGCGGGAATATCGCCGGTAATGGCCTCGCCGATATCGTGCACCAGGCACATGCGGATCACCTTGTCGATATCCGCCTCCGGGAACTCGTCCGCCATCAGCATCGCCATCAGCGATACGCGCCAGCTGTGCTCGGCCACGCTCTCCCGCCGTCCGCCGGTGGTCCAGCAATGGCGCGGCGCGTCCTTCAGCCGCTCCATCACCCGCAGAAAATCGATCAGCGCCCGTGCGTCCATATCAATTCCTCCCATCGCTTCAATGCAGACAGTATACACGATACATCCATTTCGCGCAACGATTTTCGCCGAAGTCCTGCGGCCTCCGGTGCGGCGCCAGAATCTTCGATTTCGCGCCTCGGCGAACCGCTAATCGTGCCAATCTCAACCAAGAAATCCCCGGCGAAGCGCTTCGTCGGGGATTGGCATAAGATCAGGTCGTCTTTTTCCTGCTGGTGTAGCTCACCACCGCGCGCTGGATGACGATGAACAGAAGCAGCAGCGCGCCGGTCGCGATCTTGCCCGACCAGGAGGAGAGCG
>JAFUHB010000148.1 GCA_017469085.1 Clostridia bacterium | reverse complement strand
CGAGCATGAGGCGGCGGATGCCAGGGTCGGCGTCGCGGATCACAATCATGCCCATTATCCTTATGAAGCCATGCTGGACATCGGCGGCATGACCTGCGAAAACTGCGCCCGGAAGGTCCAAAACGCGCTGAACCGGCTGGACGGCGTTTGGGCGTCGGTCAGCATCTCCACGCACCGGGCCAGCGTCCTGATGAAAAGCGCTCCTGACGAAGCGCTGCTCCGCCAGGCAGTCCAACAAGCCGGATATATCGTAACGAATGTCGAAGTGAAGAAAAATCGCAAATTTCGCTGAACTTTCATGAAATCATGAGAATGAGCTCATAATCTCCTATAAATCAATTCTAAATATCGATTTAAGATCAAAGAAGGTCAAATATTAAATTGACCTTCTTTGACTTTTGTTTTATCATATAGTCACGGTTCAGGAATGAACCAAAAGGCGACAGAGCCGGTTGAACCTACACAAAAAACACTTTGGAGGTGTCTTGTATGAGTACTTATCTTCCTACGATCTTCGGCGAAAATATGATGGATATGTTTGACGACTTCGACCGCAGCTTTTTCCGCGGCATGAACGGCGTGGACCGCGCGCTGTACGGCAAACGGGCGCAGAACATGATGAAAACGGATATCCGCGAAACGGACGAAGCCTATGAGATCTCCGTCGAGCTTCCCGGCTTCTCCAAGGATGAAATCTCCGTCGAGTTGGACAAGGGCTATCTGACCATCGCCACCGAAAAAACCCTGAATAAGGACGAGAACGGCCCCAAGGGCAAGCTGCTCCGGCAGGAGCGGTATGTCGGCACGATGCGCCGCAGCTTCTTCGTGGGCGACCACCTCACCGAAGAGGATATCAAGGCCGCTTATGAAAACGGCGTGCTGACGCTGACCGTACCCAAGAAGGAGGCCCGCAAGGTCCCCGAGCGCAAGATCATCCATATCGAAGGATAAGCGTCATATCATTCCTGACTCTTGAGGGGCTGCCGGAAACGGCAGCCCCCCCCTTTTTTGCGGTTATCTTGACTGATCGGGCGAGTATTATTTATAATATTAACAATGTAATTTGAGGAGGCGGAGCGTTGGAAAAGCGGCGGGGCCTGAAAAACCTGATCTTTGGGCTGATCGCGCAGGGGGCGACCTTCGCGGTCGGCATTGCGCTCCCCCGGATGATCATGACCGCCCTGGGCTCCGAAACGAACGGCCTGATCAGCTCCGTCAATTCCCTGCTCACCTATCTATCCCTGCTGGAGGCCGGCGTCGGCGCGGCGGCGCTGCAGGCGCTGTACCGGCCCTGCGCGACCAATGATCGTGAAGCGATCAGCGGGATCATGGCAGCCACCGACCGCTTTTATCGGAAAACCGGCCGACTGTATCTGCTCGCCGTGGTCCTCCTCGCGACCCTCTATCCCCTCTTGGTCCGAAGCGAGCTTTCATATACGGAGGTATTCTCCGTCGTGCTGCTGACCGGCCTGAGCGGGGTCGTCAGCCACACCTGGCAAGGCAGGCTCCGCGTATTCCTGACCGCAGAGGGGCGGGCTTACGTGATCACTAACGCGATCACCGCCGCTCATGTGTTGACCGGCCTTGTCAAGGCTCTGCTGTTGCTGCGCGGCTGTCGCGCCCCGGTCCTCCAGGCGGCCACCCTATTGCTGACCGCCGCGGAGGTCGCGCTGATCAACGTTTATATTCGCCGGCGTTACGCCTGGCTCGACCTCTCGGCCAAGCGCGATTGGTAGGCCATCAGCCAGAAGAACGCCGTGCTGGTGCACCAGGTGGCCGGGCTGATTTTTGCCAACACGGACGTTCTCATCCTTTCCCTCTTTGCCGGGCTTCGCGAGGTCAGCGTTTACTCGCTGTACGCCCTGGTATTTGGCATGGTCAAAACGGTGTCCGACCAGTTCGGGGACAGCTACCTATATGCCCTGGGGCAAACGTATCATACCGATCGGGCCCGCTTTTTGCGCATGTTCGACGCCTACGAGGCCTTCAGCCTGTCGTTGACCTTCGGGCTGTTCTGTGTTTGCCGGAGGCTGATCCTGCCCTTTTTGCAGCTTTATACGGCCGGGATCACGGATATCCGCTATGCCGATCCCCTGTTGTCCTGGCTGTTCACGGCCTATTATCTGCTGCACGTCGGCAGGGTCCCCGCGGCCAACGTCATCAGCAACGCGCAGCGCTTTGAGGACACCAAAAAACGCGCTGTGCTGGAATCCTGCATCAATCTGACCGTTTCCCTGGCAGGAGCGGCCTTATTCGGGATCTACGGCGTGCTGCTTGGCACCATCGCCGCCCTGCTGTATCGCGCCAATGACATGGTCTTGTATACCGCCCGCCTGCTCGACCGTTCCGCATGGATCACCTATCGGCGGTGGCTGGTCAACATCGCTGTGTTTTTGATGGTCAGTCTGCTGTTAGACCGTCTCCTGATCTCCATCGCCGATTACGCCGCCTTTTTGAAGCACGCGATCCTTTTATGCCTGACAGTGATTCCGGCCTTCCTCGCGGTTTCCGCGCTGGCAGAGCCGGACGCCGCGCGCTTTGCCTGCCGCGCGGTCCAAAGCATGTTCCGGCACCCTCACGCAAAATAGACATATCTTTTCCTTTTTATTATTTATATACTTTTTTCAAAGTAATACCTTGACAGGCGATGTATCTTGTGTTATAAACATACTCGTCAGGCGATAGATGCCGGACGGAAAGGAGCGGAAGATGGCGTTATCGGCAGATATTTTGCGAGGATATACCGATGCGATCATCCTGCGCTGTCTCATTCAGGAGGATGGCTATGGATATCGCATCATCAAGCAGGTAAGCCTGCTTAGCGAAGGGCAGGTGGAATTGAAGGAGCCCACCTTATACACCGCCTTTCGGCGGCTGGAGAGCCAGGGGCTGATCCGCTCCTATTGGGGAGACGAACAGACGGGCGCCCGGCGGCGTTATTATCAGCTGACGGATGAAGGGCGCGCCCGCCTTGCGCAGGAGCAGGCCCTTTGGCGGCAGACCCGCCACACGCTGGACAGTTTATTATTGAACACCGAGGAGGACGAAGGTCATGAATGAAAGCATCAAGAAGATCATTGACGGGCTTTTCGCTGAAACCGAGATGACGGAGGACGCTACCATCCTGCACGATGAACTGCTGGCCGACAGCGAGGACCGCCTGAACGACCTCCTGCGCTCCGGGCTCAGCGAGGAAGAGGCGTTGGCCGCCGTCACCGAAAGCCTGAACAGCATGAAGGAGGTCATCGACGCCTATCCCAAGAAGAAAAGCGACGACATCCTGCAGCAGCTGCAGGACATGCTGAACGGCAACCCGGAGATCCGCAAGGCCATCGAGGGCGTAGGAGATACCCTGCGGAGCGCGAAGACCTCCCTGGATCACTTCCGCCAGCGCCCCGAGGTGCAGGACGCCATCGGCGCGATGGGCAAGGCCCTGAACGCCCTGAATCGCACCATCCGGGACGCCGTATCCTCGAAACCGACGACCGATGAAGAGAGCGATACCCCCGTCCCCGAGGACGCGCAGGAAAATGCACAACCGGAGCAGGCGCCTGTGCCCGAGGAAGCAGCCCAGCCGGAAGAGCCCTTCCCCTTCGAGAGCTTTGAGCACACCGGACGTGACAGCCGGCTGGAAAACACGATCGACGACCTGAACCGTTTTGAAACGCAGCCCGAGCCGGCGAAGGGCCAAATCCTTGCCCAGGGGCAGCGCGCCGCCTTCCCGGCCGACCAGGTCCGTCGCGTCGACCTGTGCCTGACCTTTGAGGACCTGAGCCTGGAAACGTCTCCGGACGGGCAATACGCCATCTCCTGGGACGGTGCCGAGGACCCCGGGCTCAGCGTCTCGCTGATTAACGGGACGCTCACCGTGCGGGATGATCCAAAAAGCGGGAAGCATACCATCAATCTGCTCGGAAAGCTGGTTTCCTTCCAGTACAACAATAGCTGTGCCGTGACCCTGGCCGTTCCGGCGGACCGCAGGCCCGAGCTGGAGCTGAGCTTGACCTCCGGCGACCTGATTGCCGAGCGGATCGCGCTTTCCCGGATCACCGCCCGCAGCGCCAGCGGCAATATGCGGCTGAGACTGTCCGAGCCGGCCGATTATATCCGCCTGGAGTCCAGCGGAAGCGGCGATATCGAGCTGGAAGCGGACGCCAGGGAGATGCTGCTCCGTTCCGTCAGCGGCAACGTCGATGTCCGCAGCGTTTCCGGGGCCGCAGACGCCATCGGCCGCCTGACCGCGGATACGACCAGCGGGGATATCGACCTGAACGTGAGTGCTCAAACCGCCCAGGTGCGGACCATGAGCGGAGACATCGACCTGAGCGGACGGTTTGGCGAAGGAACATTTTCAACCGTCAGCGGCGATATCGATTCCAACGCCGATATCGGCTCCCTCTCCTTCAAAACCGTCAGCGGAGACGCGGGCTTCCGCATGGGCCGTCCCCTTCAGATCAACGGCAGCAGCGTCAGCGGCGATATCGATATCATCCTGCCCTTCGGCACGGGGATTCGGGAAAATATCCATACCCGCTCCGGCGACGTGGACATCAATTGCGCCCGCCTGAACAACGGCGTGCCGATCAGCCTGCACAGCACCTCGGGCGATATCCGGGTCCAGTAATTCCCCAGTATGCGATGGCTGAAAAAACTCATCCATAAGCAAGAAAGCGCATCGGGCCGAGGGCCCGCGCCACAAAGCAAACGTCGGCGAAGGAAGAAATTCAGGGCCAAAGAGCGCCCGATCGACCCAAGCTCCGCGCTCGACGCCTGTCAACTGAGCGGACGGTCCTTCCTGCACAACACCTCCCCCACCGACCGATTTCATTGGTAATCGAATAAACGATCAGGGCGCGGCCCCATAGGGACCGCGCCCGAACTATGTCCAGCCTCCGCTTCGGAGGGAGAAATCTCAGGAAACGACAGTTTCGGCTGGCGCGTCTTCAGCGATCGCCGCATTGATGGCGTCCAGCTCCGTCTGGGTGATGACGCCGTCGGCCAGCAGCTCATTCAACAAACCCGCTTCAGCGCCGCTCGCCGGCAATTCGGGGGCCTGACCGTCCTGCGGAAGCTCGGGAGCCTGGTCGCCCTGCGGCATTTCTGGCGCCTGGCCGTCGGCCGGGACTTCCGGAGCCTGGTCATTCTGGAGGGCCGCAGGAGCATCGTTCGCACCAGCGGCGGGCGCCTTATCCTTTAAGTACGCTTCGATCTTGTCATAGGTATCCTGCGTGATCACGCCCTGGTCCAGCAGTTTTTTGAACAGCTCGTCAGACGCGCCGTTCTGCGCGGAGCGGGGAACGCGGGCATTCTTGCCGCCCGGAAAGCTCTTCTGATTGGCCTTGGGCTGCTGGGCATTCTGACCGGCGGTGTCGGTGTCAGGCTGCGCGGAGTCTCCGGTCGCGGGCTGCGTATCGCCGGTGGCAGGAACAGCGGGCTGCTGGCTGTCGGGCTGCTGATTGCTGCCGGGGCGCTGGCCCTTCCGAGCCTGGCCGTTCGGCTGCTGGGCATTGGGCCGCTGAGTCTGGTCATTTTGCTGCTGTCCGCTCGGCTGCTGATTCTGCCTATTCGGCTGCTGACCGTTGCCGGGGCGCTGGCCCATTTGGTCCCGTCCGACGCCCGATTTCTGATTCCTGCCGTTCGGCTGCTGGGCGTTGGGCTGCTGATTCTGTCCATTCGGCTGTTGATTGACGCCGGGCTGGGCCGGGGCCTGCCGATTACGATCGGCGCTCTCGGTAACAGTGACTTCCACATTGGTCGTATCCGCAGAGGCGGTCAGGGCGGTGATTGGCGAAAGGGCCATCAGGCCGGCGAGCGTCAGGGTCATCATTTTGATATGCTTCATGGTATTTTCCTCCTCAAGTTCTGTTTTCATTTTCGATCTGCTCGTGATATATAGGAAGCCGAGCCGGGCGTCGTTTCGCTCCCGCGCGTTGGAGCGAGCGAGCTTCCCTGTCGACGGGACCAGTTTACCGGATGAATCTTGAATCAACCTTGAAAGATAAAAATGATTTTCAAAAAGTATTTTTTAAGTATTAAGGCAAGAAAAAACCACCAGCGACGCTGGTGGCAGAACGTTTTTCAATCAGTAGGACAGTTTTTAGGCGGTCAGCTTTCCGACCAGCCTTGCTTTTCGATCGCTTCCACGACGCGGCGCACATACCGCTCGCAGGCCTCGGTCGTATCGGCCTCCGCCATGACGCGGATCACCGGTTCGGTGCCGCTTTGGCGCACCAACAGTCGGCCGGCGTCGCCGATCTCGGCGGAGACTTCGGCAATCACTGTTTGCACCTCAGGATCGCCGTAAGCGCCTTCCTTGGATGTGACGCGCACGTTCTTGAGCACCTGGGGATAGAAATGCATGGGCTTGATCAGCTCGCCCAGCGAATGCTTGGTCTCCAGGATGACCTCCATCAGCTTGATAGCGGTCAGCAGGCCGTCGCCGGTCGTGGCGTACTTTTTGAAAATGATATGGCCGGACTGCTCGCCGCCCAGCCGCCAGCCGTGCTCGGACATGCTCTCGTATACATACTTATCGCCCACGGCGGTTTTGTCGTAGGAAATGCCTTCCTCGTCGAGAGACTTGAAAAAGCCGAAGTTGGACATGACGGTGGCGGTGATGTGGCCGCCGGGCAGCTCGCCCCGGTCGCGCAGGTATTTTCCGCATACATACAGGATATGATCGCCGGTGATCAGCGTGCCGTTTTCATCCACGCAGAGGCAGCGGTCCGCGTCGCCGTCGAAGGCAAAGCCGACGTCCAGCTTTTCCTCCCGCACAAGGCGCTGGAGGTTTTCCATATGCGTGGAGCCGTAACCGCGGTTGATATTCAGGCCGTCCGGATCGGCGCCGATCACATAGGTCTTGGCGCCGAGGGCGTCAAACACCGATTTTGCGATCATCCAGGCGCTGCCGTTGGCGCAGTCCAGGCCGACGCGCATCCCCTTATACGAGCGCGTGGCCAGGGAAATCAGATAGCCGATGTAGCGATTGCGGCCGGCGGCGAAATCCACCGTTTTTCCGATTTGATCGCGAGTCGTCAACGGCACCTCGCCGGTGACGCCGTCCAGGTAGGCTTCTACCTTTAGGATCGTTTCCTCATCCATTTTTTCGCCCGATCCGGAGATCAGCTTGATGCCGTTATCATAGTAAGGGTTGTGGCTGGCGGAAATCATGATGCCGCAGTCAAAGCTCTCCGTGCGCGCCGCGAAGGATACGCTGGGCGTCGTGGTGACGTGCATCAGGTAAGCATCCGCGCCGGAGGCCGTAAGACCGGCGGACAGCGCGTACTCATACATATAGCTGGAACGGCGCGTATCCTTGCCGATGACCACACGGGGAGCGCCGTCCTCACCGGCGCGACGGCGCAGATCGCCGTAATACCAACCCAGAAAACGGCCGATCTTGAACGCATGATCCGCCGTCAGCACTACATTTGCTTCACCGCGGAAACCGTCGGTGCCAAAATACTTGCCCATATCTGTCATCTCCTTTCCGATGGCCTGATGGGAACGATCACGCCGCTTGCTTTGAAAATGGAATCCGCAGGGATCACGCCCCGCACGCTGGAGGTGGGATAAACGCGGCTGCGAGGGCCGACCACGGTGCCGGGGTTCAGCACGCTGTTGCAGCCCACCTCCGCCCAATCGCCCAATATCGCGCCCATCTTGCGCAGGCCGGTCTCAAAGGCTGTTCCCCCGTCATGCACCACAACGTTCCCACGGTCCGACTTGACGTTGGAAGTTACCGCCCCGGCCCCGAGATGGGCGTGAAAGCCCAGGATGCTGTCGCCCACATAATTGTAATGCGGCGTTTCCACGTGATCAAACAGGATCACGTTTTTGAGCTCCGTCGAATTGCCAACCACGCAATCAGTGCCCACCAGGGCGGAGCCGCGGATGAAAGCGCAGTGCCGCACCTCCGTGCCCGGCCCGATGATGGCCGGAGCGGCAATATAGACGGTCGGCGCGACCTTGGCAGTCAGATGTACCCAAACCTCGGGGGATATTTCCCGGTATTCATTGGGGTCCAGCGTCGGCCCCAGACGCCGGATCAGGTCGGATATGCCGCTCAGCGCCTCCCAGGGATAGGCAAAGCGCTTCAGGTAATCCCCGGCCAGGGAATGATTCAGGTCCAATAAGGCTTCGATCGTCAGCATCGCTTTTACTCCTTCCACAGGGGAGAAGGATATACCCCCTCGTCGGTCAGCGCCTGCAGGGCGCGAACCACGTTGGGCTTATCCGCCTGATAGGTGACGCCCCACCAGCGATCGGCGCTGTTTAATACGGACACGGTAGCCCGCCCCTCGCGGATCATCGTATTGACGGCAAAGGGCAGGTAAAACTCCGCCTTGATCGGGTTGCCGGGCACGGTATCCCGCAGAAAGACGGCGAACTGCTCCTCAAGCGCCTGCATAAAGGAGGGCGTAAAGCCCCACATATTCATGCTGACGGGCGTTTCACCGGGCAAAAGGAGGTAGTGGAGCCTGTCCTCCGTAAAGAGGGGACCGTCGGTGGAGTGTACGATGTGCGTGCGCTCCACCACGTCCAGAAGCTCGCCCTGCTCGCTGACCGAGCAAATGCCGCGGGATACGTATCCCTGGTCGGTCACGGTGTTGCACAGCTCATAGGCGACCATCATATAATGATTTCCTTCATCCGCTTTTTTCAGGAAATCGTAGGCCGACTGGAAGGCGTGTACGCCGTAATAATCGTCCGCGTTGATCGCGGCGAAGGGCGCGTCGATCACGTCCCGGCAGCTCAACACGGCATGGCCGGTGCCCCAGGGCTTGACGCGGCCCTCAGGCACGGTAAAAGGCGCGGGCAGCATCCCGACCTCCTGAAAGGCGTAAGACACCTCGAAATGCCGCTCCGCCCGCGCGCCGACACGCTCACGGAAGGCTTCCTCCATTTCATGCTTGATCAAAAAAACGACCCGCCGAAAACCGGCGCGGTAGGCGTCGAACAGACTATAATCCAAAATGACCTCTCCGGCCGGACCGACCGGATCGATCTGCTTCATGCCGCCATATCGGCTGCCCATTCCAGCAGCCATGATCAGCAGGATCGGTTCACTCATGACGCGTTGTTCCCTCATTTCTATGCATGATAGCTGTTGGACGAGCATAAAACAGCGATGCTGTCCGGCTCGATTTTATCACATCAGACAAAGAAATACAATCTTGCGGTTTTCAAGCTGTTTCCCGACTTTGCCAGTAAAGAAATGAGTGAACACAGGCCAGCTATGGAGCAGGGACATAAAAAGCCAAAATAATTAGTACGTGCAATCAGAAGAAGTGAAGCGAGGATTTCAGGGAACGAAGATCCCCAAGAGTAAAGAGCT
>JAFUHB010000147.1 GCA_017469085.1 Clostridia bacterium | reverse complement strand
TACACGGGGCACGCCGGAGGCGTCTGCGCTACCGAAACGGGCGTTTACATATCCAACAATCACCGGTTGTACTACCTGTCCATGGCGACCTACCAAGGCCTGCCGGAGCGGGCGGACTGCCGCTTTGAGAGCGAGATCCCCGTGCCGGTCAACGCTTCCTTTTGCAGCGCGTCGGACGGCGTGCTTTGGGTGGGAGAGTTTCAGTATGGCGACGGCTATCCGACCGACGAATCCCATCGCTTTCAGACGGACGCCGGGCTGTACCGGGCGTGGCTGTACGGCTACCGCCTGACGGACGGCGCGCCGGGTGACGCGCCCGACTATATCCTTTCGATCCCGGAAAAGATCCAGGGCGCGGTGGTAAGCGGAGGCGTCGTGTGGCTGAGCCAGTCCTACGGGCGCAAAAATTCCTCCACGCTGATCCGCTACGCCTGGTCGCCGGATGAAGCGTCGGACGCGGAGGTGACGGTTGCGGATCAGGAGGCGCCGCTCTGGGCGCTGGGCTTTTCTCGGCAGAAGGAGCGCCTGATCAGCCCGCCGATGACCGAAAACCTGTGCCTGGCGGGTGAAAAAATGTATGTGGCTTTTGAGTCCGCCGCGCAGGCGTACAGGCAGCCGGCGAACCCCTCCCGCAGCCCCGTCGATCGGGTGGCCTGGCTTCTTCTTGCAGGCAGCCCGTGAGCCGGTTATCGGCAAAACCGATCGTCGGCCATAGACTGAATTGATGATATAACCTATTGACATAGTAGGTTAATGGATGTATACTGGCTTCAATTCAAACCAATGGGTTGAAAGGAGCGCGCATCACATGGCAAACGTACATACCACCCTGACCGAGCTGATCGGCAAAACCCCCCTGCTGGAGCTGACGCATCTGGAGCGGCAGCTGGGCCTCGAGGCCAGGCTGATTGCCAAGCTCGAGTATTTTAATCCCGCCGGCTCCGTCAAGGACCGCATCGCCAAGGCCATGATCGAGGACGCCGAGGCGTCGGGCAAGCTGAAGCCCGGCTCGGTGATCATCGAGCCGACCAGCGGGAATACCGGCATCGGCCTGGCCGCCGTCGCCGCGGCGAAGGGCTATCGCATCCTGATCGTGATGCCCGAGACCATGTCGGTGGAGCGCCGTCAGCTGATGCGCGCCTATGGCGCCGAGCTGGTGCTGACCGAGGGCGCGAAGGGCATGAAGGGCGCCATCGCTAAGGCCGAGGAGCTGGCGGCGGAGATCCCCAACAGCTTTATACCGGGGCAGTTCATCAATCCCGCCAACCCCAAGGCGCATCGGGAAACCACCGGCCCTGAGATCTGGGAAGATACCGACGGCCAGGTGGATGTATTCGTGGCCGGCGTCGGCACCGGCGGCACCGTGACGGGCGTCGGCGAGTATCTGAAGAGCAAGAAGCCGGATGTCCGGGTGGTCGCAGTGGAGCCTGCCTCCTCCGCCGTGCTGAGCGGCAAGCCCTCCGGAGCCCATAAGATTCAGGGCATCGGCGCGGGCTTCGTGCCGGACGTGCTGAATACCGGCATCTATGATGAGATCGTCCCGGTTTCCAACGAGGACGCGTTTGCGACCGGCAAGCTGATCGGCCACACCGAGGGCGTGCTGGTGGGAATTTCCTCCGGCGCTGCCGTGTACGCGGCCATCCAGGTGGCCAAGCGGCCGGAAAACAAAGGCAAGACCGTCGTGGTCCTGTTGCCCGATACCGGCGATCGCTACCTGAGCACGCCGCTGTTTGCCGATTGATGAAGATATCGGAGTTGCTGAAGCAAAACCGGCGGACGCTGTCGTTCGAGGTATTCCCGCCCAAGACGGATACGGGCCTGGACGACGTGCGACGTGCGGCGGAAAGGATCGCCGCCCTCGGGCCCGCGTTCATCAGCGTCACCTACGGCGCGGGCGGGAACGGGAGCCGGTATACGCTGGAGATCGCGCGCCATGTGCAGGGGTCCTACGGGATCCCTGCGCTGGCGCATTTGACGTGCGTAGGGATGACGAAGTCGGGAGCGCGCGAGGCGATCGGACGCTTGCAGGACGCGGGGATCGAAAATGTGATGGCCCTTCGCGGCGACCTGCCTGCCGGGATGACCCCGAGCCAGCAGGCGGCGGGGGATTATCCCCACGCCTCCGACCTGATCGCCGAGCTCAAAGCGGAGGGCTTTTGCGTGGGCGGGGCCTGTTATCCCGAGATCCATCCGGAGAGCGCCTCCCAGGCCGACGATCTCGCCGGCCTGCGCCGAAAAGCCGAGGCGGGCTGCGATTTCCTGACGACGCAGATGTTTTTTGATAACGACGTGCTGTACAGCTTTTTGTATAGGCTTCGGGAATCGGGCGTTTTCCTGCCGGTGCTGCCCGGTGTGATGCCCATCACCAACGCCGGGCAGCTGGACCGGGCGCTGCGCCTGTCGCAGGCCTTTATGCCCCAGCGCTTCCGGCGTCTGGTGGATCGGTTCGGTTCCGATCCCGCCGCGATGCGCCAGGCGGGGGTGGTCTACGCCGCCGGGCAGGCGGTCGACCTGTACGCCAGCGGTATTCAAAACGTGCATGTATATACGATGAACAAGCCGGAGGTCGCGGAGGGCATTTTGGGCAGCCTGTCCAGCTTATTGGGATGAGCGTCTGTATCTGTACAAAGGAATATGCCCCGCCGCCGCTGAACGTCAAAGAGGCGCTTCGCTATGCGGGCGGGCGGGGCGACACGCCGACGCCGGAGCTTCAGGAGGCATGGGAGCTGCTTGCGCCGGCGCTTCGCTATTCCGTTTGCTGGGCGCGGCTGCCCGTTCAAAGGAAAGAGGACGTCCTGGACCTGACGTTCGCCCAAACCCCTTCGCGGGACCTGCAAAGGGCCCTTTTGGGCTGCGAGGAGCTTCTGCTGACGGCAGCCACCGTGGGACTGGGCCCCGATCGCCTGGCGGCGCGTTACGGCAGGCTCGCGCCGGCCAAGGCGCTGCTGATCGGCGCGATCGGCACCGAGCGCGTGGAAAGCCTGCTGGATGTCTTTGCGCGGGAGCAAAACGGGCGCCTTCAGCAGGAGGGCCTGCGGCTGACCCCACGCTTTAGCCCAGGCTACGGCGATCTGCCGCTTCAGTTGCAGGCGGCGATCATTCCCTATTTGGATACGCCCAAGCGCATCGGCGTCGTCCTGAACGAGAGCCTGCTGATGTCCCCCGCGAAATCCGTTACCGCCATCATCGGGATCAGGAGGACGGGGGATATCCTGAAGGAAAAATCAGGCTGCGACGGTTGTCGGAGGAAGGACTGCGAATTTCGGAGGTGACCCATGTCGGACGTGCTTTCCTATTTGAAAAACAGGATCCTTTTGCTGGACGGAGGGATGGGAACGCTGCTCCAGGCGAGGGGAATGAGGCCTGGGGAATATCCGGAACGGTGGAACCTGACCCATCCGGACGTGGTAAAAGACATCCATCGGGCTTATTTTGACGCGGGCAGCAATGTGGTTTGCTCCAATACTTTCGGGGCCAATCCCCTCAAATTTTCGGAGGAAGAGCTCGAAGGGATCCTGCGCGCCGCCTACGATAACGCGAGGACGGCGGCGGAGCAAAGCAGCCGTCCGGGCCCCAAATTCATCGCCCTGGATATCGGGCCGTCGGGCCGGATGCTGAAGCCCTATGGCGATCTGGCATTTGAGGACGCCGTGCGCGCGTTCGGGACGGTGGTCAGGCTGGCGAGGGATATTCCCTTCGACCTGATCCTCATCGAAACGATGAACGATAGCCTCGAGACCAAGGCGGCCCTGCTGGCGGCGAAGGAGAACAGCGCCCTGCCGGTGTTCGTCTCCAACGCGTATGGCGTGGATGGCAAGCTGATGACCGGGGCGAGCCCGGCGGCCATGGTGGCCCTGCTCAGCGGCATGGGGGCCGACGCGATCGGCGTCAATTGCTCCCTGGGGCCCAAGGCGCTCGAGCCGGTGG
The DNA here is from genome assembly GCA_017469085.1 of Clostridia bacterium. Classification (GTDB taxonomy): domain Bacteria; phylum Bacillota; class Clostridia; order Christensenellales; family Aristaeellaceae; genus UBA4246. The sequence continues at coordinate 10,898 of JAFUHB010000147.1, read as the reverse complement.
TCCGGGAATATCTGCGGCTGTCCCCCCTGCCGGTGCTGCTCAAGCCCAATGCCGGCCTGCCACGGGCGGAGGGAGACCGAACGGTGTACGATGTGCTGCCCGGCGAATTCGCGGCAGATACCGCCCGCCTGGTCCAAATGGGCGTGCGCATCGCCGGCGGCTGCTGCGGGACGACGCCCGACTATATCCGGGCGCTGGCCGAGGCGATCGGCGATCGGGCGCCTACGGAGCGGGAGGTCGAGCCGAAGGCGGTCGTATCCTCTTACACCAACGCGCTTTGCCTGGACGACAGGCCGGTGCTGATCGGCGAGAGGATCAACCCGACCGGCAAAAAACGGCTGAAGGCGGCGCTGATTGAGGGGGATATGGCCTTTGTCCTGTCCGAAGCGGCACGTCAGCAGGAAAAGGGCGCGATGGCGCTGGACGTGAACGCCGGGCTCCCGGAGCTGAATGAAAAAGAGGTCCTGCCCCGCCTGGTGCAGGAGATTCAGACGGTCACGGACCTGCCGCTGTGCATCGACACGGCGGCTCCCGAGGCCATGGCCGCCGCGCTGCGCGTTTACAACGGCAAGGCGATCGTCAATTCGGTCAACGGCAAGGAAGAATCCCTGCGCGCGATCCTGCCGCTGGTCAAGAAGTACGGCGGCGTTGTGATCGCCCTGACCCTGGATGAAACGGGCATCCCCGACACGGCGGAGGGAAGGCTGGGCATCGCCCGGCGCATCCTGAAGGCGGCGGAGGGCTACGGGATCGGCTGCCAGGATATCCTGTTCGATCCGCTGGCGATGACGATCGGCGCTTCTCCCGACGCGGCGCGGGTGACGCTGGAAACGGTGGAACGCATCACCCGTGAATTGGGCTGCCGCACCAGTCTCGGGGTCTCCAACGTGTCCTTCGGCCTGCCCGAGCGGGATTACGTGAACGCCGCCTTTTTTACGATGGCGCTGTCCCGGGGGCTTTCCGCCGCCATCATGAACCCGGATTCTCCGCGGATGCTGGGCGCTTATCGGGCCTACCTGGCTTTGAACGGACAGGACCCGCAATGCGGGGAATACGTGGCCTTCGCCGCCCGGAACCCGCTGGCGGCTCCCGCGTCCAACGCGGAAGGTCCTGGGGCGAAGGAAACGGCGGAGCAGGCCGGCCTTGCCCGCGCGGTGGAAAAGGGGATGCGGGCGCAGGCCGCGGCCGAGGCGAAGCGGATGCTATCAGAAGAGCCTCCCATGCAGCTGATTCAGCGCGAGATCATTCCCGCCCTGGACCGGGTCGGGCAGGGCTATGAGCAGGGCAAGGTCTTTTTGCCCCAGCTGCTGATGAGCGCGGAGGCCGCCTCGGCGGCTTTTGAGGTAATCAAGGCCGCGGCGGTCGCCGCCCGGGAGGAAACGCCCGTCCGGGCGCGCGTCGTGCTGGCCACCGTGCGGGGTGATATCCACGATATCGGGAAAAATATCGTCCGCCTCCTGATGGAAAATTATGGCTTTCAGGTGACGGACCTGGGCAAGGACGTGCCGCCCGAACAGGTGTTGGACGCCGTGCTGCGCCTGAAGGCCCCGGTGTGCGGCCTGTCGGCCCTGATGACCACCACCGTGCCCGCTATGGAGGAAACCGTGCGCCTGATTCACGAGCAGGCGCCCTTCTGCAGGGTGATCGTGGGCGGAGCGGTGCTCACGCAGGAGTACGCCGATCAAATCGGCGCGGATTTTTACGCCGCGGACGCCATGGAGGGCGTGCGCTACGCGGAATCGCTGGAGTGAAAAAAACGCCTTTCTTTTTATGAAGGCGTTCTTGATCGTGACTGAGGATCATGATAATATGTTCATCGGAGGATCATTGTATGAGCGTGATGACCATCGATGACAGGATCAGTTATATTGTGGCGTCGGACGACCCGCTTTCCGCGGATATCGGCATGATCCGGACCGACGGCGGGATATGGCTTTACGACGTCGGCAATGGAGAAAAAAGAATCTCCGGCCTGACGGACAGCTATCATATCGTTTTATCCCATTTTCACGCGGATCACACCGGCAACATCGATCGGGTGCGGGCCAAGGAGCTCTATGTGTCCGGGGAGACGTTCAGGCACGTTCACAAAGGGACGGTGGTAGATGCCGATCTGTATTTCGGCGACCTGCACATTTTTCCGCTGCCTTCCTGCCATGCCAAGGGCTGCCTGGGCCTGGAGGTGGGGGAGACCTACGCCTTCGTCGGCGACGGCCTTTACTGCAGGGTAAGGGACGGTTATTATCTTTATAACGCGCAGCTGCTCAAGGAGGAGATCGAGGTCCTGAGCGCGCTGAAGTCGCCCTGGCTGTTGGTCAGCCATTTCCCCGGCCTGATCCGCAAAAAGGATGAAGCGCTGGCGGAGCTGAAAACGATCTATCAGATGCGGGCGAAAAATACGACGGAAATCAGGCTGCCGATCGAACCAAAACGTGAGCGCGTGAGCGATAAAAAAGAATGACGGAAAAAAGCCTTTTTCGATTGATCGAGCCGACCATGGCATACGACCGGCAGATTCAGGCGTTTCGGCAGGAATACCTGAAGGACGGCGGCTCCATGGACGGGAGCTCGCACTTGCGGAAATTTGAGAGGACGCAGGCGTGGCTGGCCCAGCTCGAGCCCGATACGACGCAGTATCTTTTCGTCCGCGAGGCGGATGACCGGGTGGTGGGCGTCATTCAGATCCGCCATCGGCTGGCGAATGAATTCCTGCTAAAATATGCTGGGCACATCGGTTACTGCGTGCTTCCCGAGGAGCGGAGGAAGGGCTACGCGACCCAGATGCTCGCGCAGGCGCTCTCTGCCTGCCGGCAATTGGGGCTGCGCGACGTGCTGATCACCTGCCTGGCCGATAACGAGGCCAGCCGGAGGACCATCTTAAAAAACGGCGGCGTATATGAATCAAAGGTGCTCGAGCCGGAAAGCCAAAGCTGGATCGAGCGGTATTGGGTCCGTTTGTCCTGATCTTTATCGGTCGCTCCGCGTAAGCTTGGCCAGCCATTCCCGCCTCCAGGCGGAGGGACCGATGCCCACGACGCTCTTGAACACCCGGGAAAAATGGGAGGAGGAGCCGTAGCCCACCTGAAAGCCGACCTCGGTGACGGAAAGCTCCAGGCGGGTCAACAGCTCCATCGCCGCCTCGCAGCGGACCTGATTGCAATAGGTCAGGGGAGAGAGGCCGAAGGCCTCCATGAACACGCGGTCCAGATAGCTCTCGTTTACATGCAGCTGCTCGGCCAGCTTTTTCAGGGAAAATTTGTTTTGATAATGCTCGCGGATCGAGCGCTGTGCCTTTTCGGCCAGCGCTCTTTTTTCGCCGGGGAAGGCGGGCAGGTCGGGCCGGCAGCGCTTGCAGGGCCGAAACCCCCGCGCCAGGGCTTCGTCCAGGGTGGAGAATACCACGCAGTTTTTGATATTGCATAGCCGTGTCCGGCAGGAGGGACGGCATACGACGCCCGTGGTGCGCGTCGCGCAGTAAATCCGCCCGTCCCAGCGGGCGTCCCGCTCCTGAATGGCCTGCCATTGCTCCTTGGTCATGCGCGTTTTCTCCGTCGGTCTCTTCGTTAGTTCAGTAAAACTAAGTTCGTCTTATTATACCACGTTAGATAAATATAACAAGTCAAAATCGAAAAAAAACTCGGAATATTGAATGTCAAATTCAGTAAAGCCGTTTTGTGCCTGATAGGGTATCATATCCGCGTTAGATTAAACTAATCTAACTAAAAGGAGTTGAGCACATGCTTTATTCGGCCCGGTTTGGGCATAAGACGCGGGCGCTGTGCGCCGCGCTGGCCGTTTTGACGGTGTTCCTGCTGCTTCCCACGCTGGCGCTGGCTGAAGAAACGGCCGGCCGCTGGGAGCAGGAGGCCGATACCATCGACAAATATCTGGATACGGCCTTTGAATACTATATGGAGGGGGAAACCTCCAAGGCGTTCACCTGCGTCAACGACGCTTATTTCAAGGTGTACGACATCGGCTTTGAACGGCAGACCATGAGCTACATCTCGGGCCCCCGTAAGAACGCGGTCGAGCTGCAGTTTTCCACCTGCAAGGGCGCGGTCAAGAAGGCCAACGACAGCGACGAAACGCGCACCGAGGTGCGCACGACGCTGAACAAGCTCAAGGCCATGATCCGCGAGGACGCCAATAAGCTGTCCGTCAAGGACGGCTACCGTCTGAGCGAGATCAGCTATTGGCTGCACGGCGAGCGGGTCAATTACGATCCCTGGGCCGATTTTGGCGCCGATCCCAACGCCGCCGCTCACTATAACAGCTGGACCGAGGCTGCCGAGGCCATGGACGAGCTGCTGGATACGGCCTACGACGGCTATCGCGGCCTGGACTTTACCGCCGCGCTGGACAATACCAATACCGCCTTTTATTCGGTCTATGAGGAGAGCGGCCTCAGCCATAAGCTGTATACCGACCTTTCCCTGGAGGACCGCGAGGCGGTGGACGCCGCCTTCGCCAAGCTGAAGGATATCATCGCCGGGGGTCGCGAAAACGTCCAGAAGAAGCGCTTCAAGACGGGCGTCAGCGATCTGAAGAGCCTGGTCAAGGCCAAGGCCTCCGCGCTGGACCAGCAGGAGGCGGAAATCAAGGCGGCCCAGGCCGCCGAAGCGCTGGAGGCAGCCCAGGCGGAAAGCGGCGGCAGCGATCCGCGGCTGCTGAACTTCCTGGCGTCGTTCGGCATCATCGTGCGCGAGGGCCTGGAGGCCATCCTGGTCATCGCGGCGATCATCGCCTACCTGGTCAAATCCGGCAACGCCAAGAACCTGCGCAACGTGTACATCGGTGCGATCGCCGGTATTATCGCCAGCTTTATCGCGGCCTGGATCCTGGCGATGGTCAAGAGCGCCTGGGCCGGCGCGGGCCAGAGCCAGGAGATCATCGAGGGCATCACCGCGCTGATCGCGGTCTGCGTGCTGTTCTATGTCAGCAACTGGATGATCTCCAAGGCGGAGGCCGCCTCCTGGAGCCGGTATATCGATAACAAGGTGCAGAATTCCGTGGAGCGCGGCTCGGCCTTCGCGCTGGCCTTTACGGCCTTCCTGAGCGTATTCCGCGAGGGCGCCGAGGTGGTGCTGTTTTACCAGCCGATGCTGTCTGAGGGCAACCCGGACATGGTATGGGCCGGCTTTGGGGTCGGCTGCGTAGTGCTGGTGTTCGTATACCTGGCGATCACCAAGCTGTCCATCAAGCTGCCCATCAAGGTGTTCTTTACGGCCACCTCCATCCTGATGGCGATCATGTGCGTCAGCTTCCTGGGCTCGGGCATCAAGGAGCTGGCCGAGGGCGGCGTGTTTGACGCGACGCTCCAGGTGCCGGGCATCCCGGAGAACGACGTGCTGCAGGTTCTGGGCATCTACCCCTACCTTGAAACGCTGGTGCCCCAGCTGATCCTGGCCGTCATCCTGCTGATCACCTTCCTGGTGGCGCATTACCGCGGCAAGCTGGACGCGGTCAAGGCCCAGTACGAAGGCGCGAAATAATCCCCCGTTTGGTGGTCCGGGCCGTCTGCCCCGCGCAAGGCCCTGGTCATAGAATCTCGGAAGAGACAAGTTTATTAAGGAGGACGAAACCTAATGAAGAAGTTTCTGGCTCTGGTTCTGGCGATGATGATGGCGCTGTGCGCCGTCTCCGTGATGGCGATGGCGGAAGAAGCCGCCGACGGCGAATTCCCCGAGTATGACATCGGACCCGAAGAAGAAAACGAGCGCGAAGTTGGCTTCATGAGCATTTCCATGGTGTATTTCCAGCCCGTTGACATGGCGCCCGCCGGCATGAGCCTGGCCAAGGAAGACGCCAACCTGCACATCGAGGCCGATATCACCGCGAACGAGAACGCCTATGGCTACGGCGTCGGCGATTGGGTGCCCTACCTGACCATCAACTACACCATCTATGATAAGGATGGCAAGGCCGTGACCGACGGTTCCTTCATGCCCATGGCGGCCTCCGACGGCCCCCACTACGGCGCCAACATCTACCTGGAGCCCGGCGAAGGCTACTCCGTGACCCTGAGCATCCTGAGCCCCGCTGAGAACGGCTATCTGCTGCACATCGACCCCGAAACCGGCGTCGAGGGCAACTTTGAAGAGGATTGGACCGAGCCCCTGACCTCCACCTGGAGCAACTGGGATTTCGCGCCCCTCTGGTAATCCCGGCGACCCCGCCGCGCGTTCATCGCGCGGCGGGGCGGAATGAAAAAGCGTTTATCGTATGCTGACACGCGATCCGCGGGGGATCGTGTGTCAGCACGTTGCATGTCTAAGGAAGCGCTGATGGAACGAGGCGGTCAGATGAATCAGCGTCTCCCGAAGCCTGAATCATTTTCTCGGAGCAAGATCCAATGCTGAAATATCTCTACTCGGTCACGGAAAATCTGCTGATCACGGTCACGCTGGTCACGCTGATGTATGCCCTGATGGCCCGGCTGTTTGGCCGCAAGGGCCGCCTTTTCCAGTGGATCGGCATCGGCGCGGGCGTTTTCCTTTCCGCCGCGGTGACGGTGATCCGCAATGACATCGGCTGGAACAGGTGGCTGAATACCTGGATGAACGTGAACCAGCAGGACGTCCGCACCATCTACGCGATCCTGCTGTCCTCCCTTCTTTTGATCGTCCTGGCGCTGTTTTTCGCGCGGCGGGAGGGGAAACGCTTTGGCATAGGCGAGTGTCTGACCTGCGTGGCCGGCGCTTTTGTCACGGCATCGCTGATCTTTTATGTTGTTCCCGGCGTCATGTCGGGCCCGCTGACCTTCGATACTATGGGCAACGGCGTGATTTCCCAGGAATACGGCATGAGGCTGCTGGGCTGGCTGCTGGCGCTGGTCCTGATGATCGTATATTCGCGCTTTTTATATCGCTGCGCTTTGAAAATAAAGGGGACGCGGCTGCTGCTGACCGTTCTGCTGCTGGGGCTGGCCGTGTGTGGGTTCCGCTATTTCGGGCTGATGCTCCGCTTCCGGACGGCGGGCGCCAAGTGGCTTCACTGGCCCGTCAAATATAAAAAGGCGGACTACCCCTGGGCGTTCCCGCTGGTCAGCTTCGCGTCCGGCAATATCCTCCTGTTTTCTCTGGTGGTATCCGGGCTTGCCATGCTGGTGCCCGCTGCTTTGTTTGCGCAGAACCTCCGGGTGACCGAGCCTTACGACAATCCCGCCCAGCACCGCAAGCTGCGCGCCAACGGCCGGAGGCTGCGCCGCCTGGCCGTCAAGGTGGGCGTATGCTTTGCGGCGGCCGTGGTGTGCCTGACGGTGGTCAAGGGCATCGCCACCAAGAAGGTGGAGCTCTCTCCGCCGGAAACGTATACGGTGGCGGACGGCAATATTTATGTGCCGCTCGAGCAGGTTAACGACGGCCACCTGCACCGCTTTGAGTATACGACGGACAATCGGATCGCGGTGCGCTGGATCGTGGTCCGCAAGCCGGGCTCGGCCAGCTACGGCGTCGGCCTGGACGCCTGCGACGTCTGCGGCAACGCCGGCTATTACGAGCGCAGCGGGCAGATCGTGTGCAAGCGCTGCGACGTGGTCATGAATATCAACACCATCGGCTTTAAGGGCGGCTGCAACCCTATCCCGCTTTCGTACAGCGTGGCGGACGGCCAGATGGTTTTCTCCCTGGCGGATATCGTCGCGGGAGAAAAGGAATTCAAATAAAGGAGGCGGAGCGTCATGCTATTTCGGATGATCCGCGGGGCGCTGTTCCGCCAGAAGGGGAAGATGCTCCTGATCGCGTTCACGATCGCCCTGGGCGCGTCGCTGGCGACCGGGATGCTCAACGTGATGCTGGACGTCGGCGATACGGTTAATCAGGAGCTCAAGACCTACGGCGCGAACATCACCGTCAAGCCCAAGGACTCCTCCCTGCTCAGCGATATCTACAACGTGGAGGACGACGGAGCGGAGGCGCTGAACAGCGCGTATCTGCGGGAGGATGAGCTGGGTAAGCTCAAGACCATCTTCTGGGCCTTTAACATTGTGGATTTCGCGCCCTTCCTGGATACCACCGTCACCCTGCCCGACGGCAATACGGCGGTGATGGTGGGCACCTGGTTCAATCATCACCTGGACCTGCCTACGGGCGAGAGCCTGGACGCCGGCGTGACCGGCCTGCGCAGCTGGTGGGATATGGAGGCCGGGGCCTGGCTCGACGAGCAGGGCGCGGACGCCCTGCACGAGGTGATGGCCGGAACGCTTCTGGCCAAGCGGGAAAACTGGCAGGTGGGGGACAAAATCCTCCTGTCCACCGCCCATGGCGCCCAGGAGGTCACGCTGGTGGGCATCTATGACGCCGGCGGGGATGAGGATGACCAGCTTTTTTCCACGCTGGACCTGGCGCAGCTTTTGAGCAACCGGGACAACAAGGTGGCCTCCATCGAGGTCAGCGCCCTGACCACGCCGGATAACGAGCTGGCCAAGCGCGCCGCGCGCAACCCGGCCGCCCTGTCCAGCAAGGACTATGAGACCTGGTACTGCACCGCTTACGTCAGCGCGATCTGCTACCAGATCCAGGAGGTCATCACCGGCTCCGTCGCCTCGGCGGTCCGTCAGGTGGCGGAGTCCGAGGGAGCGATCCTGGATAAAACGCAGCTGCTGATGATCCTGATCACGGCGCTGTCGCTGGTCGGCGCGGCGCTGGGCATCTCCAACCTGGTCACGGCCTCTGTGATGGAGCGGGCGCAGGAGATCGGCCTGCTCAAGGCCATCGGAGCGCACGACGGCGCGATCACCGGCGTGGTCATGGCCGAGATCCTGATCACGGCGTTGGTCGGCGGCGTGGCGGGGTATTTTATGGGCTTTGGCTTCGCGCAGCTGATCGGGCAGGGCGTTTTCGGCTCGGCGGTCGAAATGAAGCCCACGGTCATCCCCATTGTGGCGGCGCTGATCGCCCTGGTCACCATCGCCGGCAGTATGCCCGCCATTCGCATGGTCCTGCGTCTGCGTCCGGCCGAGGTGCTGCACGGCGGACATTGATAAACAGACTTTCAGTAGCATGACGATGAAAGAAATGATACGATGACGAAACGCAAAATGTTTCTGCGCATGATCACGGCGTCCCTGCTCAGGCGGCGGTCGCGGATGCTGAGCGCGCTCTTGTACATCGCCGTCGGGGCAACCATGCTCTCCGGCCTGGTGACGGTGTATTACGATGTGCCCCGCCAGATGGGCGCTCAGTTCCGCAGCTACGGCGCAAATATGCTCCTGCTGGCGGACAGCGGGGAAGAGCTGACGGAAGATAAGATGAACGCCGCCCTGCAGGCGATCCCCGCCGACGAGCTGATCGGCGCGACGCCTTATCGCTATGTCCGGCTGGACATGGTGTCCCGCCAGCAGTCCTTTACCTCGGCGGGCACCGATTTTGCCCAGGTGCAGAAGACCAGCCCCTATTTCCAGGTGAAGGGACGGTGCCCCGAAAACCGCCGCGAGGTGCTGGTGGGCAAGGAGATCGCCGATACCATCGGCGTGCGCCTGAACAGCGTGATGGAGCTGACCTATCAGCCTTCGGTTGCCGCGGCGTCTGGAAACGCCTCGGAGGATTGGAAGTCCGGGGCCAGCCTCTCCGGCAGCGCGGAGGGTTGGAGCGGCGGCGTGGTATCCGTGGCCGCCGTGCTGGACGACGAGGCCCGCATCGCTTCCCTGACGGTGGACGCCTCCACGCAGACAGAGGAGTACGGCGGACGCTGCGCGGATGAGGAATTTACGGCGCAGTTTATCGGCAAGGCCCTGCCCCTGACGCTGGGGGAGGATGTGGACGCTGTAAGCGGCGCGACCGTGACCTCGACCGCCGTTGTGGCGGCGCTGAACTCGGCCCGCGCCGCGGAGCGGGGGACGGCGGTCAGCCGCACGATGAGCTTTACCGTGGCAGGCATCCTGGATACCGGCGGGCAGGAGGAATCCTACGTGTTCCTGTCCCAGGAGGACATGGGCGAGCTGACCGGCGAGGCGGGCCGCCTGGACGTGGCCGAGCTCAGCGTTTCGGCCGCCCAGGATCAGCTGGAGGGGTATGTGGCCGCCGTATCGGAGGCGGAGCCCGGCGTGATCGCCCGCCTTGTCAAGCGCGTTACGCGCTCTGAGACGGCGGTATTGTCCAAGCTGCAGTCGCTGGTGTTCCTGGTGACGGTGGTCGTGCTGCTGCTGACCATGATCTGCGTATCCACCACGATGATGGCGGTCGTCACCGAGCGCCGCCGGGAGATCGGCCTGCGCAAGGCCCTCGGCGCGTCGGACAACGGGATCCGCGCCGAATTTCTGGGGGAGGGCATGTTCTTAGGGCTGCTGGGCGGGCTGCTGGGCGCCGGCCTGGGCTTCCTGTTCGCCCAGGTGGTCAGCGTCAATGTGTTTGGCGGGGATATCCAGTTCAACTTCTGGATGCTGCCCATCACGGTGATCGTTTCGATGGTCATCGCGGCAGTATCCTGCCTGCTGCCCATCAAGCACGCCGTCCAGATCGATCCGGCGCTCGTCCTGAAAGGAGAATGATCATATGAGCCTGCTCGAACTCAAAAATATTTCCAAGATCTACGGCGACCTCAAGGCGCTCGACAACGTCAGCATCCATGTGGACAAGGGGGAATGGGTCGCCATCATGGGCCCCTCGGGCTCGGGTAAGTCCACCATGATGAACATCATCGGCTGCATGGACAAGCCCACCCTGGGCGAGGTGCTGCTGGACGGCGTGGACATTTCCAAGGAGTCCAGCAAAAAGCTGACCGACATCCGTCGGGATAAGATCGGGCTGATCTTCCAGCAGTTCCACATGGTCAATTACCTGACGGCTGTGGAAAACGTGATGGTTTCGCAGTATTATCACTCCATGCCCGATGAGGACGAGGCGCTGGAGGCGCTGGGCCGCGTGGGCCTGCGCGAGCGCGCGCGGCATTTGCCCAGC
>JAFUHB010000146.1 GCA_017469085.1 Clostridia bacterium | reverse complement strand
TTTACTCTTGGGGATCTTCGTTCCCTGAAATCCTCGCTTCACTTCTTCTGATTGCACGTACTAATTATTTTGGCTTTTTATGTCCCTGCTCCATAGCTGGCCTGTGTTCACTCATTTCTTTACTGGCAAAGTCGGGTTATAGCAAAACGCTCGGTTGTGTCAAGGCGACGCCGCGGCAAATACAAAACGAAAACAATCCCCCCGCCGCGGTCCCGAGCAAAAAGGACGCCCTGTCCGGACGTCCCTGATGGCGGCGGGCTTGCCGCTTTCGCGTCAGCCCCGCTTCCGTTTTTCGTTCGCGAAGCGGGCGGCGTAGTCGATCGCGTTGATCAGGCTTTCGGGGCTGGCCGTGTTTTTGCCGGCCTGGTCGAAGGCGGTGCCGTGATCCACAGATACCCGGATGATGGGCAGGCCCAGCGTGATGTTGACGCCGCTGACCGTCTGCCAGCGCCCGAGCGCCCTGTCGTACTGAAAGCCCAGCACCTTGAGCGGGATATGGCCCTGATCGTGATACATGGCGACCACGATGTCGTACCAGCCGCCCCGCGCCTTGGAGAATACGGTGTCCGGCGGGACGGGGCCCTGCGCGTCGATACCCTCGGCCTGCGCCTGGGCGATGGCGGGGGCGATTTCCTCGATCTCCTCCCGGCCAAAAAGCCCGCCTTCTCCGCAATGGGGGTTCAGCCCGGCGACGCCGACCCGGGGCTTGCGGATGCCCAGCTGCCTGCAGGCGTCGTCCGCTAGGCGGATCACCTCGAGCACGCGATCCTTTTTGACCCGGTCGCAGGCCTCGCGCAGGGAAACGTGCGTGGATACATGCACCACTCGAAGCTCGACGTCGGCCAGCATCATGCTGTAATGCTTCGCGCCGGTAAAATGGGCGTAGATCTCGGTGTGCCCGGCAAAATGATACCCGGCCAAGTTCATGGCTTCCTTATTGAGCGGGTTGGTCACGGTGGCGTCGGCCTGGCCCTGCATGGCCAGCTCGATGGCCTTTTCCACCGCCGTAAAGGCGGAGCGCCCGCCCTCCACGCAGACAGTGCCGATGGGCGCTTTCAAAACGTCGATGCTTCCTGTGTCCAGGACATCCAGCGCGCCGGGCAGGAATTGGGCGTCCGCGGCGCTTTGCACGGAGTGAACGCGAAGGGGGGAAGAGGTGATCTCCCTGGCCCTCATGAGCGCTTCGGGGCTTCCGACGGCCAGCAGACGGCACAGGCCTTGCACGCGCGGGTCGGCGGCGGCCTTCAGGGTGATCTCCGGGCCGATGCCGCAGATATCCCCCAGCGTCAGGGCGATCAAGGGTTTTTGTTCAGACATAAACGGGCTCCTTTGGCATCAAAAAGGAGCTGCTGCGAGCAGCAGCCCCTCGGGAAGCTTGATTTACTCTTCGACCAGCAGGTCGCGGTGCGCCCAGAAGAAGGCCAGGTTATCGTCCAGCCGCTTCTGAAGCTCCTCGGTGTTCAGGTAGGAGGGGGTGGTCATGTAGGCGTCCTGGGTTTCCTTGATGAACTGCTCGTTCTGGCATACCTGCTCGATGGCGGCGCTCATCTTGGCGATGATTTCCGGATCGGTGCCCTTGGGGAAGCTCAGGAAGTAGGCGCGGCCGCCCACCATGTCATAGCCCAGCTCGCGGGCGGTGGGGATGTCGGGGAACAGGGGATTGCGCTCGGCGCCCAGGGCGCAGAGGACGCGGAATTCGCCGCTGTCGATGTAGGGCTTGAGGCCGCCGTAAACGTGCGCGGTCACCTGCATCTTGTTGGACAGCACGGCGCTGTTGCGCGCGCCGGTGCCGCCGGCGTCACAGACGTTCAGGTCGATGCCCGCGGTTTCCTCGAGCAGACGGCCGCAGTAGTAGGAATAGCCGCCGGAGGACGCTGCGAAGGCGATGTCGCCGGGGTTTTCCTTAGCGGCGGCCACCAGCTCGTCCAGGGTCTGGTAGGGGGTCTGCGCGCCGACGACCAGCACGTAGGAATCATCCACCACGGAGGCGGCGCAGACGTCCAGGTCGTTGTGGGTGAATTCGCAGATCTCGACCACGTTATTGGTCAGCATGGATTCGTGGAAGTAGAGCATCTTATAGCCGTCCGGCGCGGATTCCATGACGTCGATCATGCCGATGGAGCCGGAAGCGCCCTCGATGTTGGTGATGATGATGGTCTGGCCGAGGATGGGCTCCAGGTATTCGGCCAGCTTGCGGGTGTGGAAGTCGGTGTCGCCGCCGGCCTTATAGGGCACGACGATTTCCAGGGTCTTTTCGGGCCAGCTGGTTTCCGCGAGGGAAACGCTGCCCAGCGCCAGCGTCACAAGCAGGACGGCGGCCAGGATGGTTGCGAGCTTTTTCATGGTGGTCTCTCCTTTTCGTTAAAAAGTAGATGGGGGATATTGTTTCACCGCGCGCTCTGACGCGGGTTCAACCGTTGCTTTGCTTCTGCGCCTTTATGCGCTTTCTGTGGGATACGGTGCTGGCGACGACCGAGATCAGCGCCAGGCCGAAGAACACCAGGGCCAGCGGGCTCTGCAGGAAGGGGAGGAAGCTGCCCTTGGACAGCATCAGGCCGCGCCGCAGGTTTTCCTCCGCCAGCGGGCCGATTATGAAGCCCAGGATGAAGGGGGAGGCCGGGATATCCAGCTTGGTGAACAGGAAGCCCACCGCGCCGAACACCAGCACGGTCCATACGTCGAAGATATTGTTGTGTACGCCGTAAGCGCCGATCACGCAGAACAGGAAGATGGCGGGCAGCATGTAATACTTGGGCAGCCCTAAGAGCTTGGCGAAGATGCGCAGGCCGTAGAATTCGATCACCAGCATGAACACCGAGGCCAGGATCATGGCGATGAAGATGGAATACACCAGGTCCACATGCTCGGTGAACAGCAGGGGGCCGGCCGAGATGCCCTTGAGCGTCAGGCCGCCCAGCAGGAGGGCCGTCACGCTGTCGCCGGGAATGCCCAGCGCCAGCAGGGGCACCATCGCGCCGCCGATGGAGGCGTTATTGGCCGCTTCGGAAGCGACGATGCCGTCGATGATGCCGGTGCCGAAGGCCTCCGGATGCTTGGAGCTTTTCTTGGCTACGGTATAGGCCATCACGTTGGAGGTGCTGGCTCCGATGCCCGGCAGGATGCCGATGATGCAGCCGATCACGGCGGAGCGCAGCAGGTTCCATTTCTGCCCCCAGAACTCCTTCCAGGTAAAGCCCATGCCCTTGACGCCCTTGAGGTCCACGTCGATCACCTCAAAGCCCTTGGCGTTGCGGGCCTTTTCGATGTAGGTGATGATTTCGCAGACCGCGAACAGGCCCACCAGCACCGGCAGGATGTTGAAGCCGCTCATCATGCTGCGGATGCCCAGGGTAAAGCGCTTCTGGCTGCCGGCGGGGTCCATGCCGACGGTGGCGAAGATGCAACCCATCAGCCCGGAAATCAGCCCCTTGGACATCGATTTTTCGGAAAGCGTCGCCATCATGGTGATGGAGAACACCGCGACCGCGAAGTATTCATACGCGCCGAACTGGATGGCGACGCGAGCCAGCGAGGGGGCGGCGAAGATCAGCACGATGATGGAAAACAACGTGCCGAAGAAGGAGGCGCAGATGCCGATGCCCAGCGCCTTGACGCCCTGGCCCTTCTGGGTCATGGGATAACCGTCCCAGGTGGTGGCCACGGAGGAGGGCGTGCCGGGGATGCGGGTCAGGATGGCGGACACCAGGCCACCCGAAATGCCGCCGATGAACAGGGAGATCAACAGCGCCATGCCGTTGATGCTGGACATTTTGTAGGTCAGCGGCAGGCAGAGCACGATGGCCGTGGTGGCCGAAAGACCGGGCACCGCGCCGAAAATGATGCCGACCACCGTGCCCAGCAGCGTGATCAGGAGGCCGACGGGCGTGCAGACGGAGCGGACGCCCAGCGCGAGGGATTCCAACATAACTTATTACCTCCCGATCAGATCACGCCGTGGAAAATGGGGCCGGCGGGCAGGGCCATATAGACCACATTTTTGAAGAATAAATAGGAGAGCGTGGGCAGCAGGACGGCCAGCAGCACGATGCCCAGTTGGGCCTTTTTCCGGTCCTTGGTTTTGGGCAAAAGCAGGTTGCAAAGGCAGAACAGGAAGATCGCCGAGGAAATGACAAATCCTAGCGTTTTCATGGACAGCATGTACAGGAAGATCAGCACGAAGCCGACGGCCACGTTGCGGGCGTTCAGGAGTTTTTCCTTCTTTTCCGCCTCCGTGGGCTCGGGGATCTCCTTGTCCTTCTCCTTACGGTATTGTCGGATGCCCACCACCAGCTGGATCACGGCGCATAAAAGCAGCACTGCGCCATACAGCCGGGGCATGAAGGCGGCCCCGAAGATGCCAAAGCGCTTGGCGGACGGCCCGATCGAATAGGAGCCGATCAGGTAGGCCACGGCAACGAGGCTGAATACGACGCCCGTCCAGAGGGATTTGTTCCATTTCTTAAAAACCTTCATGGGCGCTCACTCCTTTGCCTTGCGAAAGTGCGGGGCATACTTGACGGCCAGGCGGATGGCCTCGATCATGCTGACGGCGCTGGCCTGGCCGGTGCCCGCGATATCCATGGCCGTACCGTGGTCCACCGAGGTGCGCAGGATGGGCATCCCGCCCGTTACGGCGATGGTGCGTTCAAAATCCAGGGTCTTGGTGGCGATGTGCCCCTGGTCGTGATACAGGCTCAGCACGCTGTTGTAGCGGCCCTGCAGGGCCAGGTGGAACACGGAGTCCGCCCCGATGGGCCCGACCACGTCCACGCCCTCGGCCTGGAGCTGCCGGATCGCCGGCGTCACCTGCTCGACCTCCTCATTGCCAAAGAGCCCGTTTTCCCCGCTGTGGGGGTTCAGGCCGGCCACCGCCATCGTGCCCTCCTCAACGCCCAGCTGGCGCAACGCGGCCTTGCAGCGGTGCACATAATCGATCACGCGCTCCTTGGTGATCAGGTCGCAGGCCCTCCGCAGGGAAACGTGCCGGGTCAGGAAGAACACGCGCATCCCTCTGACCTCGAACATGGTCAGGGGATCGGGGGTATTCGTGAGGGCGGCGAAGATTTCGGTGTGGCCGATATAGGGCACCTTCGCCTCATGCAGGGACACCTTGTTGATCGGCGTGGTGGCCACGGCGTCCGCCTTTCCGCTCATCGCCAGCTCGATGGACTTGGCGATGTAATCGTAGGCCGCCTGTCCGCACATAGCGGAGGTCTGTCCGATCACGAGCCTGTCCAGATCGATATTTTTCAGGTCGATCAGGTGAAGGGCCGCGGGATCGTCCGCAGCGTCCGCCGGATCGGCCACCTGGTCGATAGGCATCGGCCGGATGCCCGGATAGGTCATCGCCTTTTCCAGCACGCCCCGGTCGCCGACGACGATGCACCGCGCGGACGCCTGGATCTCCGGATCCTGCAGGGCCTTGATCACGATTTCCGGGCCGATGCCGGCGGCGTCGCCCAGCGGGATCGCGATGACGGGCTTATTGCTCATGTCCGATCACATTCCTTCCACAAAAATGATGTTGACGCGCCGCTTGCGCAGCGTCATTTGCTCTTCGCCGGAAAAGGTGGCGTTGGTCACGACGCCGGTGTAATCCTCCAGGCCGTTGACCCGGTGCATGGCCTGCAAATGGAATTTGGAGTCGTCCACCACCAGGTAGGAGCTGTTGGCGCGGTTGCACACCATCCGCTTCAAAAAGGTCTTTTCCTGGGTGGGCGTCATGACCGTCCATTCGTCGCTGATGGCGGCGGCGCCGGTAAAGGCGATGTCAAAGCGCATCTGGCCCACGGCCCGGGTGACGGCCTCGCCGATCATGCTGCCGGAGGATTTTTGCAGCGGCCCGCCCAGCACGTAGACCTGGGCGTCGGACTCGATCAGCTCATGCGCCACAAACAGGTCGTTGGTGACGATCTGCAGGTCGGGCACCTGCAAAAGCAGGCTGGCCAGGCAGCGCATGGTGGTGCCCGCGTCCAGGTAGATCACGTCCCCCGGCTTGACGAAGGAGGCGCATTTTTCGGCCAGGCGGCGCTTGATCTCCATGTTGTAGGTGTGCCGCTCCAGCACGCTGAGCTCGGGCGTCAGCTCCTTTTTGATGACGCCGCCGCCGTAGCAGCGGTCCAAGAGCCCCATCTGCTCGCACTTTTCCAGGTCCCGCCGCACCGTCATTTCGCTCACGCGAAACTCCCGGGCAAGCGCGTCGATCTTCACGGAGCCGTCCCTCGCGAGCAGATCAGCGATCCGTTTCAGCCTTTCCGCAGGTAACATATGCAATTGCCCTTCCTTGTTTGAAAAGATATCTTTCGGGAAAGATTTTAATATTCCGCTCAAACTCAATCAAGAATTCACATTGAATTTGGCTGATTGTCCAAAATATTTTATGATATTTGTGCAAATTGCGCAATAATCATCGCATCGATTTGCAAAATCGAACATTTTGTGTGAAAAAATGTTTGTTTCAGGTATTTTTTACGAAAAACGATCGGGCCGCGGGAGCGGCTCCGTCAAAGGGCGTCGCGCCTTGGACGGATTCTGTGCTATAACCCGACTTTGCCAGTAAAGAAATGAGTGAACACAGGCCAGCTATGGAGCAGGGACATAAAAAGCCAAAATAATTAGTAAGTGCAATCAGAAGAAGTGAAGCGAGGATTTCAGGGAACGAAGATCCCCAAGAGTAAAGAGCTTAAGAGTGACTTGCAAATTCAGAG
>JAFUHB010000145.1 GCA_017469085.1 Clostridia bacterium | reverse complement strand
CGCAATAGACCGGCAGGCCCTCCGCCGCCAGGACGGCGTGCTCATGGCAGGAGGAGAATTCGGCGCTGATGTTGAAATGAATGATGGCGTCGCAGTCCTTCAGCAGCTCGGTGAAGCGCTCGCGATAGGCCGCGCTGTTGACCGCCGCGGTCTTGGGCAGGTCGCCGCCCGCGTCCACGTGGCGGAAGATGTCGTCCGGGGCGATGTCCGCGCCGTCTATGTAGTCCTTGCCGCCCATGCTGACGGTCAGGGGGATGATGGTGATGTCGTGAGCCCGGATGTATTCCGGGCTCAGGTCGCAGGTGCTGTCCGCGGTGATACGGATTTTCATGGATTACCTCCAAATGGGAATTATTCCGGCGCCAGCAGACGCACGTTCTCCACCCCGTCGATGGCGCTCAGCTCGTCGGTCATGGCGTCGACGCTCTTGTTCAGCTGGCTCAAGTCGATGGACAGCATGATGCTGGCCTTGCCGTGGATGGGCAGGCTCTGGGTGATGGTGAGCACGTTGGCGTTGCAGTCGGAGACCGTGCTGAGCACCCTGGAGAGCATGCCCGCCCGGTGATTCAGCTGTAGCATCAGCGAGGCCTTGCGCCCCACGGTCAGCTGGCTGGGCTCCAGGGTCTTATCCTTGTATTTATAGTAGGTGCTGCGGGAGATGCCCACGGCGTGCACCGCGTCGATCACCTGCGCGTACGCGCCGGATTCCAGCAGACGCCGCGCCTCCACCACCTTGATGAAGTAGTCCGGCAGCGCGGACTTTTCCACGATCAGATATTCGTTCAGCATGGCCGCAACCGCCTCCTTTATGAACGCCGACGGCGTCGCCTATATTATACCCGGCAGACGCGCGTCCGTCAATCCCGGACACCAAAAAAGAGAGCGGGCGCATAGGGGCTTGGGAACGTGATCACGCCGCGCGAAGAGATGAAAGCTATAATACTAATCCCTGATTAAAACAGGACATCCTGCCGGTACTATTCCGCGCTGGCAGCATTGAAGCCCCCTTGACTTGCTGCCAGCAAGCCTGCGGGCCTTCGCCTTGCCAGCACGAAATAGCCCTCGGCATTCTTATCCTCTTTTAATCAGGTTTTAGTATAAATGCTTCGCTCCGTTCAGGATGGACAGCATTGCTTCCCGTGTCATCCTGGACGGAGCGAAGGCTCTGAATGATATATCAAGCTTATGAGGCCGCGGCGTTTACCGCGCCGAATTGCCGCTCTTATACTGCCGCAGCCTGCGCCGGTAGGCGTCGCGCTCGGCCCTGCGCATTGCGCTGATGCGGCGCACGGCCAGGTAGATGGCCATCAGCGCCAGCGCGAAGGTGATGCGCTTGTGGAACTCGTTGGTCATGAAGGCCATGGGCTTGTTCACTCGGTCGATCAGGAAGAACACCACCAGCATGCCCGACAGTATGATTGCCACATGAGGCAGCAGCTTGTCCAGCAGGCGCAGCCAGTCGCCCAGCCGCGCGCGCTTGATCCACTGTATCGCTCTACGCATGCATGGCACCTCCTAAGGCTCGGCGACATACACGATGTCGCTGATCTCGCGGCCGTTCTTGTAGGGCTGGTTGGCGATCCGGCCCAGGAAGGTCATTTGGCTGGTCTTGCCGCCGTCCAGATTGAAGGCCGTGATCAGACCCAGCTTCTGGCAGAACTCGGCGCTTTCCGTGTAGGTGAGGCCCTCGGAGTAGCCCTTCTGCCTGCCGTCCACCACGATGAACATGTAGTGCCCCGGCTCCACCATGCCGATGATGGTGCGCGGATCGTGGTTGGAGGACTTGTAGCCGTTGGGATTGAGGCTGCCCCCGTTCACATAGATGGGGCCGAAGCTGAACGACTGCCAGGCGCCGTCCGCCATCACCTGCTCGGCGTTGAACTCCGAAGCCTGCCGGTAGCACTTCATGGTGCCGTCCCTGAACAGCACCAGCGTCTGCATGTCCGCGCCGAAACTGTCGCGATACAACACGCCGTCGCAGATGACGATGCCGCCGTTGTTGTGGCCGTAGTAGTCGCCGTTGACCGCGGCGACGGCGTTCGAGCGGTTGGCCATGTTCAACACGCCCTCGGTGATGGCCTTGCCGAAGGTATCCTCGGCGAAACGGCGGTGAATGCAGTCGATGGAGCGGACGTAGATGTCCTGGACATAGGCCACCTGCTCATAGCTGCCCACGCTGAATTCATAGCGGCTGAGAGTGATATTCAGATTGGCGCTCTGATAGCTGGTTTCGGTCTGGATCACCTCGCCGTCGGTAAACTTGTCGGCAAACTTTGCGCTGAAATCACCCGCGATTTGCATGGGCTCCGCTTCTGTCGAGGCGATCTGGCCCGCTTCTTCGTCGGCCGACGGTGCGGCCTCTGAATCGGAATCTCCCTCAACCGGCGCGGGCTGCGGGGTGGCGGTGGGCAGAACCGTCGCCTGTGGGATGGCGACCGCCTGCTGCTTCACAGGGATCACGTGGTCGAACAGCGCGAACACTACGAGACAGACGCCGATCAGCGCGACATCGGTCAGCATCAGCTGCCACGCGGGCAGCTGCCTGGGCGGCTGTGGGGCGGCGCTTTGCCGAGGGGCGGCACCCTGCCGGGGAGCGGCGCTTTGCCGGGGGGCGGCGCTTTGTCGGGGGGTGGCACCCTGCCGGGGGGCGGCACCCCGCCGTGGCGCGTTGGTACGCTTGCTTTGCATAGAATAATTACCTCGATGCGCGGGAAAGCGGCGCCGAGGTCGGTGGGCCTTCCCATCCATAAAAAATACCAATTTACCAAAAATATTTTATCATATGGCATGCCCGCATACAAGCCGAATTGGTTAAATTTGAGCGCGAACGGCGGCTTTCGTGCCGTCGACGCCTTCAAAAAGCGCTGACAAATACGCCGGGGCGGCATCATTTACTTTGCGCTCAGGAAAGCTGTTCAAAATTCCATGCACGGTTCCCAGTCCGTCAACCAATGCTTCGGGGAAACCTTTTTTTGCGGCGGAGCTCCCGGAACATGATTTTCACGGTTAAGCCACGCTGCGGCTTTATACTACTCTTAGATTAACCCAGCAATTCTGAGGGTGTCTTTTCCGCTCTGGCTGCGTCAAGCCCCCTTAACTTGCCTCCAGCAAGCCTGCGGGGCCTTTCCTTGCCGGAGCAAAAAATCCATCCCACAGCTTTTGCTGTTTTAATCTGAGAGTAGTAATACCGCTCAATCCGAATGTTCCGGGGGGAGCTCCGCCGCAAAAAAAGGTTTCCCCGAAACGTTGGTTGACGGACGGGGAACCGTGCATGGGATTTTGAACGGCTTTCCTTTGCGCAGAGTAAATGATGTCGCCCTGCGTTCATTTCGCCTTGGTTTTCTTTGCCGCCGGCCTCGCGCCGTTCTTATTCTTCACGGAAGCTGCCGTGGACTCCTTCACCGGCTCGATCGTGATTGAATCCCTCTACCCCTCCACGCGATAGCGGCTCCGCGTGACGCGGTCAAGGCCGACCATAATCACGATACCACCGATGCCCGCGATCACGGGCGCGTTTTCACTGTCTATCATCTTTTTAATCCCCTTCCATTTAATCATACGGATTCTCCTCCCGATACTGCTTGCCGATGGCCCTGGCACGATCGATGAGCCGATATGCGCGCGACACGGAAACGCCGAGCCGCTCGGCGATCTCCTTAACCGACCAGCCCTCCAGCACCTTTGCTTCAAGCGCCACAGCAATACGCGGGTCCTCCGCGTCCATCCGTTTCCTAATGGCCTCGTACTCCAGCCTGGCATAAACCTGCTCGTCCGCCGGAGCGCCCGGTACGGGCTCGTATCCCTGCTCAAGCAGGCCGTCCCAGGAGATCACGGTCGGATCCCCGCCCTTCCCGAAACGCATGGTTTCACGATCCTCCCATGTAATGCCATCGTTCCTCAAGTCATCCTCGTCTTTGAGCTCGACCGGGCGGACGCACAGCCCTTCGCCATTGACGCCAGGGCCGGTTCCGCGCTTGAAATCTGCGTCGGGCTGTAGATTGTCGCCGTTTGTCTTGAGCGTGATTTTTCTCCGT
>JAFUHB010000144.1 GCA_017469085.1 Clostridia bacterium | reverse complement strand
TTTGAAAAGACGCCCTTCCCGACCCGTGACGCCAAGAAGAAGGCTCGCCCCACCGCGACTCCTTACGGAGCGGCGATTCCCTCTTATAATCCTTATGAAAACCGCGCGCGCGTGAGCGAGCCAGCCGCGGAACAGCCCGCTTCCTTTGAAGCGCCCGCTCCCGCCTATGACAGCGACCCGACCGCGCAGTTTGCCGCCAGCGCCCGGCCCGCTCCGGTAGGGCAGCCGGCTCCTGTGCCGGGCTATCAGCCATACGCCGCGCAGCCCGCGCCCGCGTATAGCTATCAGCCATACGCCGCGCAGACGTACAACGCGCCGCAGTATACCGCGCCTGTGCCCGAGCAGCAGCCGCAGCCCGTCGTGCAGCCCGCCGCTGCCGCGGATGAAAAGGATGATCTCGGCGTGCCCGCTTACCTGCGCCGCGACCGGAAAAAGCAGTGATCAAAGGGAATCTTGATCCCGTTATACAACGAAGCGCCCCTTGCCGGGCACTTCGTGCCGTTATACGAAATGATACCGAGTTTGACAGTGCCGTATTGAATGGGAGAAGCCGATCTTTTTCTCAAAAGTGCGTATACAAGGAATGCGATTTTGTTGTATAATAAATCGAACTGTGGCGCAAAGCCATCGGGATGACGGCAAGGAGTGAAAAGAAATGATCGCATGGAAGAATTTGGATCAGCTCAAGGCTTATGAGGCGCTGCGGGCGCTGAAAGGGCGGGTAGACCTTCGCCAGGTCCTTTCCGGGCCGGAGGGCGAACAGCGCGTGCACGATTACACGCTGCCGATGGCGGGCGGCCTGTCCTACCATTATGCGGCCAAGCAGGTGGACGACGCGGTGCTGGACGCGCTGAAAGCGCTGGCCGAGGAAACGCAGCTGGCTGAAAAATATCAGGCGCTTTATCATGGCGCGGTGATCAATACCGGGGAAAAGCGCCTCGTGCTCCATCAATTGACCCGCGGTCAGCTGGGGGAGGACGTGGTGGCCGATGGAGTCAACAAACGCGCCTTTTACCAGGCCGAGCAGGCCAAGGCCGCTGATTTCGCGAATCGGGTGCACGCGGGTGAGATCGTAAACGAGTGGAGCGAGCCCTTTACCACCGTTGTGCAGATCGGTATCGGCGGCAGCGATTTGGGCCCCAGGGCGATGTACCTGTCGCTGGAAAACTGGGCAAAGCAGAACGGCTGCTTTCACATGGAGGCCAAGTTCATCAGCAATGTGGATCCGGACGACGCGGCTAGCGTGCTCAAGAGCATCGATGTGTCCCGCGCGCTGTTCGTGCTGGTATCCAAGTCGGGCACGACGCTCGAAACCCTGACCAATGAGGCCTTCGTCAAGGACGCCTTGGAAAAGGCCGGCCTGAAGCCTGCCCTGCATATGGTGGCTGTGACCAGCGAGACCTCGCCTTTGGCCAAGAGCAGCGATTATCTGGCGGCCTTCTTTATGGACGATTATATCGGCGGTCGATATTCCTCGACCTCCTGCGTGGGCGGCGTCGTGCTGAGCCTGGCGTTTGGGCCGGAGGTGTTCGCGCGGTTCCTTGCCGGCGCGGCGGAGGAGGATAAGCTGGCGACGGAGAAGGACCCGCTTCGGAATCCGGACATGCTGGACGCGCTGATCGGCATTTACGAGCGCAACGTGCAGGGCTATCCCGCGACGGCCGTGCTGCCGTATTCGCAGGCACTGAGCCGTTTCCCGGCTCATTTGCAGCAGCTGGATATGGAAAGCAACGGCAAGTCCGTCAACCGGATCGGCTAGCCTGTTGACTACCCGACCGGGCCGGTCATTTTCGGCGAGCCGGGCACCAACGGCCAGCATTCCTTCTATCAGCTGCTGCACCAGGGCACGGATATCGTGCCGCTCCAGTTTGTGGGCTTCAGGCGCAATCAGTGCGGCATGGACGTCGATATCCAGGGCAGCACCAGCCAGCAGAAGCTGTGCGCCAATGTGGCCGCGCAGATCATGGCTTTCGCCTGCGGCAAGCAGGACGAAAATCCCAACAAGAGCTTTGCGGGCGGGCGGCCGTCCAGCATCATCGTCGGCGAACAGCTGACGCCCGAGGCGCTCGGCGCGCTGCTGGCCCATTTTGAGAATAAGGTCATGTTCCAGGGCTTCGTTTGGAATCTGAACAGCTTCGACCAGGAGGGCGTACAGCTGGGCAAGGTGCTCGCCAAGCGGGTGCTTGCCCATGAAACGGACGGCGCGCTGCGCGCGTTCAGCGAGCTGCTGGATATCTGATTACTTCAATCCTCATAGAAACACCCTCTGGCCATCATACGGAAAGCCAGAGGGTGTTTTTATGAGGCGATCAGAACAGGCCGGTGATCCGTCCGTCGTCATCCACGTCGATGCGTTCGGCGGCGGGGGAGGCAGGGAGACCGGGCATGGTCATAATATCGCCGGTCAGCACGACGAGGAAGCCTGCGCCTGCCGAAACGCGAACGCTGCGCACCTGGACGGTGAAGCCCTCGGGCGCGCCGAGCAGCAGGGGGTCGTCCGAAAAGCTGTACTGTGTTTTGGCAATGCACACGGGCAAGCGGTCGAAGCCGAGCGCCATCAGTCGCTCGATCTCCTTTTTCGCGGCGGGAGATACGCTGATGCCGCTCCCGTGGTATACGCGTCGCACCACGGCCGTGATCTTGTCCTCGATACTGAGCTCAAGCGGATAGCTGAAGGTGAAATGGGCTTCTTCTTCCTCACACAGCCGCACGACCTCCCGGGCCAGCGCCTCGCCGCCCGCGCCGCCCTGGGCCCAAACGTCCGAAAGCACGGCGCGGACGCCCAACGCGCGGCATTTTTCAATGACCAGGGAAATTTCGCGGTCGGTATCGGTCGGGAAGCGGTTGACGGCGACGACGCAGGGCAGGCCGTAAACCTGTTTGATATTGGTCACATGCCGCAAAAGGTTCGGAAGGCCCCTTTCCAGGGCGGCAAGATCCTCTGTGCCAAGATCCGCCTTGGAAAGGCCGCCGTGCATTTTTAGGGCGCGCACCGTGGCCACCACCACCGCCGCGTCCGGCGAAAGGCCGGCGGCGCGGCACTTGATATCCAGGAATTTTTCCGCGCCCAGGTCGGCGCCAAAGCCTGCCTCCGTCACGGCGTAATCGCCAAGACGCATGGCCAGGCGGGTGGCCAGCACCGAGTTGCAGCCGTGCGCGATATTGGCGAAGGGCCCGCCGTGTACCAGGGCGGGGGTGCCCTCCAGGGTCTGCACCAGGTTCGGGGACAGGGCATCCTTGAGCAATGCGGCCATTGCGCCGACTGCCTTAAGATCGCCGGCGGTGACGGGCGCATCATCGTAGGTATATCCCACGATCACGCGGGTAAGGCGGGCTTTCAGGTCGGCCATCGATTCGGCCAGGCAGAACACGGCCATGATCTCGCTGGCGACGGTGATGTCAAAGCCGTCCTCCCGGGGAACGCCGTTCACACGCCCGCCCAGACCGTCCACGATGTGGCGCAGCTGGCGGTCGTTCATATCCACGCAGCGCTTCCAGGTGATGCGCTTGGGGTCGATATTCAGGGCGTTTCCCTGCTGGATATGATTGTCCAGCAGGGCGGCCAGCAGGTTGTTGGCCGCGCCGATGGCGTGAAAGTCGCCGGTGAAATGGAGGTTGATATCCTCCATCGGCACGACCTGGGCGTAGCCTCCGCCCGCCGCGCCGCCTTTGACGCCGAATACCGGCCCTAAGGAAGGCTCGCGAAGCGCGACGACGCTTTTTTTGCCGATGCGGCGCAGGCCGTCGGCCAGGCCGATCGTGGTCGTGGTTTTCCCCTCTCCGGCCGGGGTGGGCGTGATGGCCGTGACCAGGATCAGCTTGCAGTCCTGCCCGCCGTCTTCTTGGAGCAATCGCGGGTCGATCTTGGCCTTATAGCGGCCGTACTGCTCGACCCATTTGCCGTCGATCCCGGTATTTTCGGCGATCTCGGTGATTGGCTGCATGGCGCAGGCCTGGGCGATTTCGATATCGGAAGGCTGTTTCATATGTTTCCTCCCCGTCAATGGTGGAACAGGCGGACGCCGGTAAAGGCCATGACGATGCCGTGGCGGTCGCAGCAGTCGATCACCTGCTGGTCTCGGATGGAGCCGCCGGGCTCGGCGATATAGCTGACGCCGCTGCGGAACGCGCGCTCGATATTGTCGTCGAAGGGGAAAAACGCGTCGGAGCCCAGGGCTACCCCGTGGATCCCGCTCAGGTATTCCCGCTGGGCCTGTCGGGTAAACGGCTCGGGCCGGCGGGTGAAAAAGCGCTGCCAGACGCCGTCGGCGCAGACATCCTCCTCGTTTTGGTTGATGTAACCGTCGATGACGTTATCCCGGTCGGGACGGGTCAGCTCAGGCCGAAATGGCAGGCCCAGCACGGGATCGGACTGGCGGAGGAACCAGGTGTCCGCCTTGCTTCCGGCCAGGCGCGTACAGTGGATGCGGGACTGCTGGCCAGCGCCGACGCCGATGGCCTGACCGTCGTAAGCATAGGCCACGGAATTGGATTGGGTGTACTTGAGCGTGATCAGCGCCACGATCAGATCGCGCGCCGCGCTTTCGGGCAGGCTCTTTTCCTTCGTTACGATGTTGGTAAGCATCTCGCGATCGATCCGGATGTTGTTATGCCCTTGCTCAAAGGTAATTCCAAATACCTGCTTACGCTCCTGTTCGGCGGGCTCATACGCGGGGTCGATCTGAGCGATGCTGTAGTTGCCCTTCTTCTTGGTCCTGAGCAGGGCCAGCGCCTCCTCGGAATAGCCGGGCGCGATGATACCGTCCGATACCTCGCGCGCCAGGAGCCGGGCCGTGACTTCATCGCAGGGGTCGGACAGGGCGACCCAATCCCCATAGGAGCACATGCGGTCGGTGCCGCGGGCCCGGGCGTAAGCGCAGGCAAGCGGAGAATCGTTCAGGCCGGCCACGTCGTCCACAAAGCAGGCCTTTTGCAGCCGCTCCGGCAGCGGCAGCCCGACGGCGGCCGAGGTGGGGCTGACGTGCTTAAAGGAGGCGGCCGCTGGCAGCCCGAGCGCCGTTTTCAGCTCCCGGACCAGCTGCCAGCTGTTCAGGGCGTCCAGGAAATTGATGTAGCCGGGCTGCCCGTTCAAAATGGCGATGGGCAGGTCGCTGCCGTCCGCCATGAGGATCCGGGCGGGACGCTGATTGGGATTGCAGCCGTACTTGAGCTCAAAT
>JAFUHB010000143.1 GCA_017469085.1 Clostridia bacterium | reverse complement strand
ACCATGGCCGCGTCGTCCTCAATGGACTGAGAACCGTATATAACAGAAAGTCCGCCCTCCTGGGCCAGCGCGATTGCAAGCTTATCGTCCGAAACGGACTGCATGATGGCGGAAACAAGCGGGATATTCAGCGTGATGGCAGGCTCCTCCTGCCCTTTGCGGTATTTGGTCAGCGCAGCCTTCAGGGATACGTTCTGCGGCACGCAGCCCTCGCCGGTATAGCCGGGGATGAGCAGGTACTCGCTGAAGGTGTGACAGGGCTCCTGGTAATAATGCGCCATGGGAAGCGTCCTCCTTCTACCGTCCGCAAAGCGGAATTTGTGGAATAATAACGTAAAAGCAACGGTTTGTCAAGGAAAAACCCTTGGCGGGGGAATCTTTCCCCCGCCAACACCACCCTTTGGACCGCGCATGGGCTATGCCCTCAATTCGCCATTGTCGCGCTGCTGCGCTATCGCTTGCGGCGCTCTGTGGCTCATTGGGCCTCCACCCGTGCTTTTCCGCCACTGGCGGGCACGGCTTCCGCCCCTGCTGCGGATTACAGTCGAGGGTGTTCCCCCTCGACACTCCCCTCTTATCCCTTAATTTCTTTTTTGAGAAAAGAGTTTTGACTATACAGTAATCAAAAGCCTCCTTCAGCCTCACTTCAGCCTCCTTCATTTACTTTCCTGTTGACAAATCGGGCTTTATTGTATACACTCGTATATGTTAGTTCTATTTAACTAACATGCCACTCACCGATCGCACATACCGGAAGGAGAAAGCGCCTTTATGAAAATCGTTGAATTTGAGGACGTATCCCGCGTATATGAAAACGGAGAGCATCGTCAGCGAGCGCTCGACCATGTGAGCCTTCAGCTGGAGGAAGGGAAATTCGTCGTGGTGCTGGGCCCGAGCGGCGCGGGAAAGAGCACGCTGCTGAACCTGCTCGGCGGGCTGGACAGCCCGACGGAGGGCGTCATCCGCGTAAACGGCAAGGATATCTCCACCCTGACCAACAACGAGCTGGCGGATTACCGCGCGGCTACGGTAGGCTTTGTCTTCCAGAGCTATAACCTGATCCCCACGCTGACGGTGCTTGAAAACGTCGCGCTTGTAAAGGAAATCGCGCAGCAGGCGCTGAGCAGTCACGAAATGCTTCGTGCCGTGGGGCTGGAGGACCATATCCACAGCTTCCCCTCCGAATTGTCCGGCGGCGAGCAGCAGCGCGTTTCGATCGCCCGGGCACTGGCCAAAAACCCAAAGATCCTGCTGTGCGACGAGCCCACCGGCGCACTGGACTCTGAAACCGGCGTCATGGTGCTCAAGCTCCTTTTGTCCATGGCACGGGATATGGGAAAAACGATCGTCATCGTGACCCACAACCAAAATATCGCCAAGATGGCCGACGTCGTAGTGCGCGTCAAGAACGGCCGCATCCAAGCCTGCGAGGAGCAAACGAACCCCCTGAGCGTGGAAGAGGTGGATTGGTAATGCTGCTGAAAAAAATGCTCCGCACGCTTTGGCGGTATAAGGCGCAGTTCCTCTCCATGGTGCTGATGATCGCGCTGGGCGTCGGCGTATTCCTGGGCTTCAACATGGAATGGTACAGCCTCCGGATCGATACCGACGATATCTACGCAAGAACCGGCTTCGCAGACTTTCGCGTCTATTCGGAAAAAGGCTTTTCCGCGGATGATCTGGAGGCCGTGCTTGCGATCGACGGCGTTCGGGACGCGACGCGCTTTCTTTCGGTCAACACCACGGTCCAGGGCGATACCGACGTGATCGCCCTGACGGTCAGCGAAAACATGAACGTATCCGGCCTGCTCGTCATGGAGGGAGAGCCCTACGACGCGCAGAGCGCTGACGGCATCTGGCTGTCCGACTCTTACGCAAATAAAAACGGCGTATCCATCGGGGACAGCCTGACCTTAAGCTACAAAATGCTCTCGGTCACCGGCACGGTGAAGGGCCTGATCAAGGCCTCCGAATACCTGATCTGCGTCCCGGACGAGACGCAATTGATGCCCGATTACAGCTCCTACGGCTACGCCTATATCTCCCCCGTCATGCTGGAGAAGGTCGTTCCCGTCCTGTTCCGCGGACTGATCGGCAACTCTCTGTATTTTCAGATCAACGTCCTGAGCGAGCTTTCCAAGGCCGACTTTGTCCGCGCCGCCAACGAGGCGTTGGGTAAAACCTGGCTGGTGCTCTCCAAGGATGAAACGATCTCCTGGGCGGAGGCGCAGGGAGAGATCGAGGAAGGAATCACCATGGGCTCCATTCTGCCCGTGCTGTTCCTGGCGATCGCCATCCTGACCATGGTCACGACCATGCACCGCATCACGGCCAGCGAAAAAACGCAGATCGGCGCCCTGAAGGCGCTGGGCTTCCGCGACCGGCGCATCCTGCTGCACTATACCTGCTACGCGCTGTTCATCGGCCTGATCGGCAGCGCGCTGGGCGTCGCGATCGGCTATGGGCTGTGCTATTTCATCATGAACCCGAACGGCGCGATGGGCACCTATATCGATATGCCCCGCTGGGACCTTTATGTGCCCGGCTTCTGCTGGTACGCGCTGGTCGGCATCAATGTATTCCTGACCGTGATCGGCTACCTGTCCGTCAAGCGGATGCTCAAGGGCACCGCCGCCGACGCGCTGCGCCCATATACGCCCCGGCGCATGAAGCACCTCCGGCTGGAAGAAACCAGGGCCTTCAAGGCGCTGGATTTCGGCACCAAGTGGAACCTGCGGGATTGCTTCCGTCACCTGTCCCGGTCGCTGACGACCCTCTTTGGCATCCTGGGGTGCATGGTGTTGTTGGTGGGCGGACTTGGGATGATGGATACGATGAACGCCTTCGTCACGACCTTCTATGAAGACGCGATCCGCTACACCAACCGCATCAACCTGGATTCGGAATCGGTCACCAACGCGCAGGCGCTCGCCCTCGCCGAGCGCTATCAGGGCGACTGGTGCGCGCAAAGCAGCGTCCAGATCGTTGATAAGGGCTACGGGCTCGAGATCTATTCGATCTCGCACGACCAGGTCCGCTTCGCGGACGAGGATATGCGCTATATCCCGCTCGGCGACGACGGCGCCTATATCTCCTCCCGGATCGCCAAGGCATTCGGCCTTTCGGCGGGGGACACGCTGACCTTTTCCCCCTACGGCAGCGACCGCTCCTATACCGTAACGGTATCCGGCATCCTCCGTTCCCTGTCCGAGAGCGTCGTCATGACAAAAGACTATGCCGAAAAGGCCGATATCCCCTACACCATCAACACCGTCTTTACCGACGCGACCGAAATCGAGCCGGATTCCCACATCCTGAACGTCCAAAGCAAGCAGGCCATCATGGACTCCTTCGATTCCTTCCTGGAGCTGATGAACGTGATGATCTTCCTGCTGGTGGCCGCGGCGGTGATCCTGGGCATCGTGGTGCTGTACAACCTCGGCGTGATGAGCTATATCGAGCGTTACCGGGAAATGGCCACCCTCAAGGTGATCGGTTTCCGCGACCGCCGCATCGCTCGCCTTTTGATCAGCCAAAATCTCTGGCTTACCATCGTCGGCATCCTGCTCGGACTCCCGGCGGGCGTCGGCGTGCTGCAATACCTGCTGGACGCCCTCGCCTCCGAATATGAGCTCAAGCTGACGCTGGGGCCCGCCACCTATCTGATCTCCGTCCTGCTGACCTTCCTGACCTCGCTGCTCGTTGGCCTGATGGTGGCCCGCAAGAATCGCAGCATCGACATGGTCGCGGCTCTCAAGACGGAAGAATAACCGATCCATCGGCACGGCCCGCAGGACATCAAACGCCTGCGGGCCGCTTTTTATTGTCTATGAAATATATATGTCAAGTGGGCCGCTTATGATTCCCCGTCTCCCAGGATCAGATCCACGCCGTTGGGCTGTATCTGAGGGATGTGGAAATCGCTCCGGGAAGCGCCGAACTGACCGAATTTATTGCTGCCGGCCGCCAGTACTGTACCGTCGCTGAGCACGCAATTCATGCTGACGTCAAAGCTGGTCACGTAAATCACGTCCTTCTCCCAGATCATGCTGACCGGGGAGCCCGGCTTCGTCTTTTTACCCAGGCCCAACTGGCCGGATTGATTGTTGCCCCAGCCCCAAAGGGAGCCGTCCGTCAGGATCACATAGGTTTGTGAGTTATAGCTGTCCAGGAAGGTGACTGGCAGCGGAAGCTCGTCAAAACGCCTGGGCTCGGTCACATCCTTGCCCTTGGTATCCACGCCGATCTGCATCGCGTCGTTGCGGCCCCACATATACAGCGCGCCGTCCTCATCGACGACCGCCACCGTCGCGCCGCCGGCGTCGATAAACGCCGGCTTGATATCCCCGAGCTCGATTTGCATCGGCGAAAGATACCTTGCTTCCTTGGACGGAGACAGCTGATGATTGCTGTTGGAGCCCCAACCCCATAATACGCCGTTTTTGTCCAGCGCCAGGGAGAATTTCCCGCCGGCGGCAATGTCCACAATATCCGTCAGCGGCAGCTTATAGGGCTCATTGAGCTGCTTGGTGGAGCCGGTCCCCAATTGGCCGTCGCCGTTATAGCCCCAGGTCCATACCTCCCCCGCCTCGTTCAGCGCCAGGGTCTGCCCAAAGCCGCAGGCCAGCTTGACCACAGTCTTATCCTCCAGCGGGATCAGCTGGTGCGTCGTGATGTAGGTCCGGTTGCTGCCCGCCAGCAGGGCGTTATGAAAATTACGCCCCACGCCGTAAATATCCCCATTCTTCATCAGGAAAAAGGAATAATCGGACCCCGCGTAAATATCCCGGATATCCTCGGCCTTCACGTTCTCATTTTTACTTTTGAACTCGGCAGGCTTTTTGCTTTGCGCCTTGCTGCCCTTGCCCAGCTGACCGAACTGATTATCGCCGTACACCATCAGCTTTCCCTGATCATCCCGGCTGTACGCAAAGCTTCCTCCCGCCGTCAGCAGGAAAGGATAATCAGCCAGCGCCGTTGCGCCGACCAGCAGCAAAATCAAAAAAATCAGTGCGCAGCCAAACGTTTTTT
>JAFUHB010000142.1 GCA_017469085.1 Clostridia bacterium | reverse complement strand
TGATAAGTCAGGAAGAGGTGGATTATCATGCAGAAGATTCGAGAAAAATGGCAGCCCTATATGCTTCGCCCCCTGATTTATATGACGTTCACCCGTTTTTTATTGGCGCTGACGGCGGCCCTGCTGATCGATTTTTTCTTTTCCGCGGGAGCGGGCAGGTCCCTCAAGGAGACGGCCTTTTTATTGGTCGGGTTCCTTTTCGCGCTCTTGGCGGTCATCGCCTGGCTTCGGCTGGACGGTATCCAATTGCCCAAGCTGATGATGCTGCGGATCAATCCCCGCAAAAAGCCCTCGCGCATGTACGGAGACATGATCGATTATATCGATGAGCAGCCCCAGATCGCCTTTGAGGACCTGGACGACGGGGAAAAGGATATCTGTATCCTGGGCGCGGATGCGTTCTGCTGCGCGGCGTTCCTGATCGCTTCTTTATTCGTATAGGAAATCACTGCCTCAAAGCACGATGTCTCCGGGCCGGTAGCCTTCGGGCAGGGGCTCCTCCTCCACAAAGGGGAAGGCGTCGTCCTCCAGGGCGGGAAGGAAGGCCTCATAAGGCATCCGGTCGAATTCGGATGCGTAGCTGCTGGCGCCGAACCAGCCGCCCTCCTTGGCTTTCAGGTTCAGATCCCGGGCAAATTTGGTCATGTTGGAGCAATCGTGCACCACGACGTCCCAGGACTCCCGGTCCGCCTCCGCCATCAGGCGCAGGGTCAGCTCCCGGCTCCAAACGGGAGAAACATAGCCCATGCGGCAGGCGTACAGCGTTTCGCCCAGATAGTTGGGCAGGTTGTTTTCATTCAGGTGCAGCTCGGCGGAATTCATGAAATCCAGGCCGGTGGCCAGGATGGCGCTTTTCTTCTGATGGAATACCTCGTAGTAATCGGGCGTCATCGGCGTTTCGATGCCGACCAGGGGGATGTATTTTTTCGCGATGCGGATGTTGTCGATCACCCGATCGGCGGCACGGGACGCGCCAAGATTAAAACGGATCTCCGGCAGGCCTGCCTCGCCGAGGGCGCGCAGCGTTTCTTCCGTGGCGCGGATGCCGTTGGTATACAGATGCTGGTGGATCCCGGCGTCGGCAAAGGCGCGGATCACGCCGTAATACTTCTCGATTTCCATAAAGGGCTCAAGATAGACGTAGGCGATCCCCGTAGGCCGCTTGCTGGCCGCCAGCAGCAGGGGCAGATCGCGCTCATAAAAGCGGGTCCCGCCGATTTCCCACAGCCCCTCCCCGATGGGCGGGATCTGATCGAGCACGCCGTAATCGTAACAAAACGGGCAGCGCGCGTCGCAGCGGTTGGTCTTTCGTACCGCGGACAGCCCGGTGCCCAGCAGGCAGCTTTTGCACCCCTGGGGGAAGCGCTCGTCAGGGCCCACATACCGGGTCCGTCCGGCCAGGGTTTTCAGGTGCGGTATCTCATTTTCCAGCGCGGCCCGGCGTGCCTCAGCGGCAGTCTCCAGCTGGGCGAAAACGGCGCTCGCCAGCTCCTGCTGGCGGGGCATCAGCGGCTCATCCTCCGGCAGCTCCGCGAAAAAGCGGAACCAAAGCAGCGCGTCCTTTTTTGAAATCTTCATAGCTTCGCGATCAATTCCCTGTCACATTTCCGGTAAAGCAGCACGCAGATCAGGGCCGAAACGCCTTCCGCGATCGGGAAGCACCACCAGACCGCGTCCACCGTGCCAAAGCTCTGCTTAAGCAGCCAGGCGACCGGCAGCAGCACCAGCAGCTGGCGGCACAGGCTGATCACCATACTGTATATGCCCTTGCCTACCGCCTGAAATACGTTGGACAGGGTGATGCCCACCGCGGCGAGCAGGAACTGCGTGGAAATGACGCGCAGCGCCACTACGCCCAGATCGCGCATCTGCGCGGCGGCCGCCGGATCAACGTCGGATTCAAATACGCTCATCAGCTGAGAGGGAATGCTCAAGAACAGGAGCATGCCTACGCCCAGGATCACCAGCGCGTAAATCAGGCAGACCTTGATCGCTTCATAGACGCGCTGCTTCAGGCGGGCGCCGTAGTTGTAGCCGACGATCGCCAGCATACCGCTGCCCAGGCCGAATACCGGCATAAAGACAAAGGACTGGAGCTTGAAATATACGTTGAGCACGTTGACCGCGGCGTTGCCCTGATCGGCAAAGCCGGAAAGCAGCCGGTTCATGCCGAGGTTCATCACGGAGGAGATGGCCTGCATCACCGTGCTGGGGAGGCCGACGGCCAGGATGCCCTTGAGCAGCCTTCCTTCGATTCGGCATTCGGAAAGGCGGAGCTTGAGCTCCGGATTCTTTCGCTGATTCAGGATCAGGCCCAGGACCGCGCTCACGAACTGGCCGATCACCGTGGCGATGGCCGCGCCGGAGATGCCCAGCCGGGGGCAGCCGAGGTAACCGAAGATCATGATCGGGTCCAGGATGATGTTGGTGATCGCGCCGGCCAGCTGGGTCATCATGGCGTTCAGGGAATTGCCGGTTGCCTGGAGCATCCGCTCAAAGAGGATGGTCATGAAAATGCCCAGGCTCCAGGTGGTGACGATGGACAGGTAGCTTTCGCCCATCCGGCGGATATCATCGGCGCGGTTCAGATTGTCCGATACAAGGCCGCGCATGATGCCGGGCGTCAGGAACAGGCCGATCATCAGGAAAATCAGCGTGCCGATCAGCTCGATCAGCAGGCCGTTCCATGCCACGCGCCGCGCCTCGTCAGCCCGGCCCGCCCCCAATTTGCGGCTCATCAGGCTGTTGATGCCGACGCCCATGCCGGTGGAAAGCGCGATCATCAGCATCTGTACGGGATAAGCCAGGGAGACGGCGGTCAGCGCGTCCGGGTTAAAGCGGGCTACGAAGATGCTGTCTACCACATTATATAACGCCTGCACGACCATGGAGATCATGATCGGTACGCTGACCTTGGGCACCAGCTGCCGCATGGGCATGGAGCCCAGCATTTTGGAACGTTCGGAAAGGCTGCCTTGCATGTGCGTTTGCTCCTAAAAATCGGGTTGTTTCGCGGGATGAACCCATACAATGTAGCAGTATATCCTGCTTTCGTCAAGGGAAAGTTCTCGTCATTGCAAACAAACGGAAAATTCGGTATAATAGCAGCCAGCAAGTCGAGGGAGGAACACCATGAAGCTTTTGACCGTGACCGTTCCCTGCTATAATTCGGCGGCTTATATGCGCCATGCCGTGGACAGCATGCTGCCCGGGGGTGAGGAAATGGACATCCTGATCGTGGACGACGGGTCGACCGATGAAACCGCCGCGATCGCGGATGAATATGTCAGACGATATCCGGACATCGTGCGCGTCGTTCATCAGCCGAACGGTGGGCACGGCGCCGGTATCAACACCGGTATCCGGGAGGCGCTGGGGCTGTATTTTAAGGTGGTCGATTCAGACGACCGGCTGGACCCCGCCTATCTGCCCGGGCTGCTGGATGTTCTGCGCGGTCAGGCGGATCGGGAGGATAGGCTGGACCTGATCGTGCATGATTATGTATATGATCGGCCCGAGCGGCAGGCGGTCCATCGGATCCGTTACGGGGTCGTGATCCCCGAGCGGCGGGAGGTGAGCTGGAGCCAGATGAAGCGGTTTCATTCGTCCAACCAGTTCATGATCCACGCGCTGGTATACCGCACGCAGATGCTTCGGGATATGGGGCTGAAGCTGCCGGAGCATGTGTTTTACGAGGACAACCTTTATATATACCGCCCCCTGCCCAATACCAGGCGCGTCTATTATTATCCCGAGCCGTTATACGGCTATTTCGTGGGGCGGGCCGACCAATCCACCAACAATTCCGTGATCCTGAAGCGCATCGAGAACGTGACCTTTATCGCCGAGCAGATGACCTGCTCCTATCATTGGACGGAAATGAACGCGCTGCCGACGGTCCTGCGGGATTATATGGTCAGCAATGCCTGCGGCAATCTTTGCACGGCCAGCTCCCAGCAGTACATCGTCGGCACGGAGGAAAGCCTGCGGCTGCATCGCCGCATGTGGGATACGATCCGGGATTTTGACGCCGACCTGTACCGCGTCCTTCGCCGCAATCCCCTGGGCTGGGCCGCGGGGCTGGACAACGCGTTCGGCCGATGGCTGATGGTGTTCTGCTACAACGCGGTGCGCTGGTTTATTAAAACAAACTGAGGACAGCAGCATGAGACAGGAAGAACGCCGCTGGTGGAAGGAAGCCGTTATATACCAAATCTATCCCCGGTCCTTCCAGGATACGGACGGGGACGGCGTCGGCGATCTGAACGGCATTACGAAGCGGCTGGCTTACCTGCAATATTTGGGCGTGGACGCGATATGGCTCTGTCCGATCTACGCTTCGCCCAATGACGATAACGGCTATGACGTATCGGATTATCGGGCCATTTTGCCGCAATTCGGAACGATGGCCGATTTTGAGCGTCTGCTGAGCGAGGCGCACGCCCGAGGGATCCGGGTGCTCATGGACCTGGTGCTCAATCATACCAGCGACGAGCATCCGTGGTTCGTCGCCAGCAGGGCGAATCGTGAAAATCCTTACAGGGATTACTATATCTGGCGCGATCCGGTGGAGGGAAAAACGCCCAACAACTGGGGCTCCTGCTTTACCGGGCCGGCCTGGGAATGGGACGAAGCGACCGGGCAATACTATCTTCATATCTATTCCCGCAAAATGCCCGACCTGAATTGGGAAAATCCGGCTGTACGGCAGGAAATTGCCGAGGTCGCCCGCTTTTGGCTGGACAAAGGCGTGGACGGCTTTCGGCTGGACAGCGTGAATACCTTGGGCAAGGAGAGCTACCGGGACGCGGAGGTGTTTCCCGGCGAGCTCTACGGCTGGATCTGGCCGGTGGTCAGCAACCTGCCGCGTACCAACGAGCATTTGCGCGCATTGCGTCAGGCGGCGTTCACCGATCCGGACGTGGTGATCGTTGGCGAGACGGGCGGCGTCAGCACCAAACTGGCGCGCCGTTACTGCGAGGGGGAGGAAAGGGCGCTGGATATGTGCCTTTCCTTTGATCACGTCGTCGCAGGACTGTCCGACGATCGCTGGGCCGACCCGAGGTTTTGCCTGCCGGAGCTTCGCGCTGCGTTGGACCGTTGGCAAACGGACCTGCAGGGCCATTGCTGGCATGCCCTGTATCTGAGCAATCATGACCGCCCCCGTCCGGTGTCCCGGTTTGGGGACGACCGGCCGCTGTTTCGGGAGCGGAGCGCCAAAATGCTCGCTACCCTGCTGCATATGATGCGGGGGACGCCCTTTATCTATCAGGGCGAGGAATTGGGCATGACCAACGCCTATTTTGAACGCATGGAGGATTACCGGGATATCGGCGCGCTGAATGAATGGAAGCAATATGCGCTGGGCGGGCTGGTGCCGCCTCAGGACGTGCTGCTGCGGCATGCCCGCCTGAACCGGGATAACGCGCGCACGCCCATGCAGTGGAGCGACGGCCCCAACGCCGGTTTTTCGGAGGGGACGCCCTGGATCCGGGTGAACGGCAATTACCGCGCCGTCAATGCCGAAGCCCAGCTGAAGGATGAAAACAGCGCGCTTCACTATTTTCGCCGTCTGATTGCCCTGCGGCATGCCTGTCCGGTGATCGTATACGGCGAATATCGTCCGCTGTTGGCGGATGATCCCAATGTTTACGCTTTTGAAAGGCGGCTGGGGGAAGCAATGCTGACCGTGCTCTGCAATTTCAGAGACAGGACGGTGCTCTGCTCCCCGATGGATACGGAACGGGAGATCCTGATATCCAATTACGATACGCATTTAAGCGGTCAGCTCCGGCCCTACGAGGCAACGGTGCTGGCGTCGGGGCCGGTATCTTCTGCGCACAGCAAATGTATGAATGAAAAATAAATTAGAAAAACAGACTAACTTCCGGGGATTTGAAGGGGCGGAGCCCCTTCAGTGTAATCCGCAGGGGTGGCTTTGCCGCCCCGAGGAGAATTTTCGCGAAGGTTAGCTTGCCACCCGAGAGCGAAAATTCATTCCTTGCGCCTTTTCCGCCCGGGAGGCCCAGAGGGCCGAGAGGAAAAGGCGTCCAAGGGGTGGTATTGGCGGGGAAAGAATTTCCCCGCCAAGGGTTCACGTCTTTATGCGTGAACCCTGTCTCTCTACGAAGCGTAGGTTGTCAACCGACCGCCTGTCTGTTATCCTGTTTCCCGAAAGGAGTGATCGAACATGGATCATTACGTAACCGGAGCTGTGATCCGGGAGCTTCGGGAAAAACAACACCTGACACAGAACGCGCTGGCGGAAAAGCTGTGCGTCAGCGACAAAACCATATCCAAATGGGAAACGGGCCGAGGCCTGCCGGATATATCCCTGATCGAGCCGCTGGCCGGCGCGCTGCATATTTCGGTGCCGGAGCTGTTGGCGGGCCGAGCGATCATCAATCAAAACCGATCTTCCAACCTGCTGCGCTCCCAAATCTATGTCTGCCCCGTGTGCGGTAACGTGATCCGCGCCAAGGGCAGCGCCCTGATCTCCTGCTGCGGCATTGAGCTTCCCGCGCTGGAGGCGGAGGAGGCCGTAGGGGAGCACATGGCCGCTGTCGAGAAAACCGAGGGGGAATACTATGTGACCCTGCCTCATGAAATGACGAAGGAGCACTATATCTCCTTCCTGGCTTATGTGACGTCGGACCGCTTTGAAATGAAGGCGCTCTATCCCGAAGGAAATGCGGAGGCGCGTTTCTTTTCCCGCGGGCCGGGCTGGCTGTACTTTTACTGCAATCGTCACGGCCTGTATCGGCAAAAGCTGGGCTGATGAAAAGAGGAGTCGGATCTGCGGACCCGGCTCCTGTTTTCATCAGAGGATATATTTTTTTGTATCCAGCGTTTTTTCCGCCCGGAGGTGATCCTTAACGTATTGCTCGCTGATGCTCAGATAGACGTCGGGCATATCGCCGCCCCCCGCGTTGAAGGAAACGTCCTCCAGCAATTCCTCGAACACGGCGTGCAGCCGGCGGGCGCCGAGGTCCTCGTGGGTCTCGTTTTCGCGCAGCGTGATGCGGGCGATCTCGCGCAGCGCGCCCTCCTCGAAGGTCAGGTGGACCTTATCCACCTCCAGCAAAGCGGCGTATTGACGAGTCAGCGCGTTATCGGTCTTGGTGAGGATATTGACGAAATCGTCCTCCGTCAGGGATTTTAACCGTACATGGACCGGGAAGCGGCCCTGCAGCTCGGGGATCAGGTCGGTCACCTTGGACACATGGAAGGCGCCTGCCGCGATAAACAGCATAAAATCCGTCCGAACAGGCCCGTACTTGGTATTGACGGTGCTGCCCTCCACGATGGGCAGGATATCGCGCTGTACGCCCTCGCGGGAAACGTCGGGCCCGCTGCCGCCGCCATGCCCGGCGACCTTATCGATTTCATCCAGGAATACGATGCCGGTCTGCTCGGTGCGGCGCACCGCTTCCTCGCGCACGGCGTCCTCGTCGATCAGCTTATCGGACTCCTCCGCGATCAGGATATCCCGCGCCTCGCGCACCTTGACACGGCGCAGCTTGGTCTTGCGAGGCATCATACCGCCCATCATATCGCCGATGCTGATGGATTGACCGCCCACCTCAAGCTGGGGCGCTTGCTCCTCCACCTCGATTTCGATTTCATTATTTTCCAGCTCGCCGCGGCGCAGCTGCTCGCGCAGGTCATCCTTGCGGCGGGCCAACTGCTGCTTTTCCTCGTCGGTCTGCTGCGGCTCCTGATTGCTGCTTTTGCCCAGCAGGAAGTCAAAGGGATTGGCCGCCTTTTTTTGCGGATGGGCCAGCATATTGAGCAGCCGGTCCTCCGCGAGCACCTGCGCGCGCGTGCGGACGCGGGCGGCGTATTCGTCATGCACCATGCGGACGGCGTTTTCCGTCAAATCGCGGATGATGGATTCGACGTCTCGTCCGACGTAGCCGACCTCAGTAAATTTGGTGGCCTCCACTTTAATGAAAGGGGCCTCCACCAGCTTGGCCAGTCGACGGGCGATCTCGGTCTTGCCCACGCCGGTCGGGCCGATCATCAGGATATTCTTTGGCGTGATTTCTTCGCGCAGCTCCTCGGAAAGCTGAGCCCGGCGATAACGGTTTCGCAGCGCGATGGCAACGGCGCGCTTGGCTTCGTCCTGGCCGATGATATATCGGTCCAGCTGCTTGACGACCTCATGGGGGGTAAGCTCGTTCATGTCTGCTCCTTCATGTTGATGTTATGGTCACGGAAAGGTCGGGGCCTCTGTCAGATATCCTCGACAATGATGTTGTCATTGGTATAAACGCAGATCGAGGCGGCGATTTCCAACGCCTTACGCGCGATGTCGTGCGCGGAAAGATCGGTGTTTTCATATAGGGCGCGCGCCGCGGCCAGAGCAAAATTGCCGCCTGAGCCGATCGCGGCGACCCCGCCGTCCGGCTCGATGACCTCGCCGGTGCCGGAGAGGATCAGCATCCTGTTGCGGTCCGCAAC
>JAFUHB010000141.1 GCA_017469085.1 Clostridia bacterium | reverse complement strand
GCGTCTGATTTGACCGCCGACGCGGATTATGACGGGCTGCTGAGGGGCCAGGAGATCGTCTATCACCTGGTCAGTACCACCGTGCCGACGACCTCGAACCAGCATATCGCGCAGGAGCTGGCGGTGAACGCGGTTCTCTCCGCGAATCTGTTTGAGGCCTGCGTTCGCCAGAAGGTGAAAAAAGTGGTCTATTTTTCCTCTGGCGGCACCGTCTATGGAAAGGAAGCGGCTTGTCCGCTGGACGAAAGGACGCCGACCAATCCGATTACGGCATACGGCGTACAGAAGATCACGATCGAGAAGCTTCTGTATCTCTACAATTATATGCACGGTCTCGATTATCGGATCGTCCGCCTCGCCAATCCCTATGGGCCCTATCAGCGGCCAAACGGCGTGCTGGGCGCCGTGACCACCTTCACCTATAAGGCGTTGAAGGGGGAAGAGATCCAGGTGTATGGCGACGGTTCGGTGGTTCGGGATTATATCTATATCGACGACGCCGTGCGGGGCGTGCTGAACATCGTCAATGGAAGCGATTCCCACCGCACGTTCAACCTCGGCTGCGGCTATGGAACGAGCATCAAGCAAGTGCTTGAGACGATCGGCCGGGTGCTCGACATAGAATTGAAAGTCAGGTATACCGAGGCTCGGAAGGTGGACGTGCCCGTCAATTATCTGGATATCAAGCGATATGAGGCCGCTTATGGCGGTCTGAAGCCGCTGAGCCTTGAGGAAGGCATTCAAAAGACGGCGGCATTTATGAAAGAGCAGTACGCTCTGTAGAAATTATGGAGAATTGAGAGAAAGAGACACGCGATGATAAATATTCTTTTCCTGCACGCGGGCGCAGAGATGTATGGCGCAGA
This sequence comes from Clostridia bacterium, assembly GCA_017469085.1. Lineage (GTDB taxonomy): Bacteria > Bacillota > Clostridia > Christensenellales > Aristaeellaceae > UBA4246. Next base: position 1,064 of record JAFUHB010000141.1, on the reverse strand, counting down.
CAAGGTCATGCTTGATTTGATACGGAATCTCGACAAGGAGAGGTTTTCGGCGCATGTCGTCCTTCCCTGCGACGGGGTTTTGGTGGATGCGCTGAAAAAGGAAAACATAAGCGTCGAGGTGCTTCCCTACCCGATCATGCGAAGGAAATATTTTACCCCGAAGGGGATTTTGCAGTATGGCCTGGGCCTGATGAAGTATTCCAGAGCGCTCACGCGGCTTGCCAAGGAGAGGCATATCGACCTTGTGCACACCAACACCGCGGCGACGCTGGAGGGCTGCTTTGTCAGCAGGAGGCTCAGACTGCCGCAGCTGTGGAGCATTCACGAGATCATCGTCAGCCCGAAGCTGATGTTCAGCCTGACCTCCCGATGGATATCGAAGTATGCCAGCGTTACCGTGACGGATTCCGGCGCGGTGAAGCGGCATTTGATGGGATCGGGGCGATTCAAGGACGAGGATATTCACGTGATATACAACGGCGTCGACGCGGCGAGGTTTAAGCCGGAGAACGACTGCGCCTATCTCTACGATGAGTGGGACATTCCGCGGAGCGCGCGCGTCATCGGCATGATGGGGCGAGTCAACAGCTGGAAGGGTCAGGGAGACTTTCTCAAGGCCGCGAATATTGTGATGGCAAAGTGTCCGGACGTGTATACGGTGTTTGTCGGAGCGGCCTTTGAAGGAGAGGAGTGGCGCGAGAAGGAATTGGCGGAGGCGATCGCGCAGTCGCCATACCGGGATCGAATCATCAATCAGGGCTATCGAACGGACAGCGAGGGCATCTATAGGCTCTACGATGTCTTTGTATTGCCCAGTACGAATCCGGATCCGCTGCCTACGGTCGTCCTGGAAGCGATGGCTACGGGCAAGCCGGTGGTCGGCTATCGCCACGGCGGCGTATGCGAAATTGTCGAGGACGGCGTGAACGGGCTGCTGGCCAACGTGAGAGAGCCGGAGGACCTTGCCGATAAGATCATGCGGCTGCTCGACGACGCGGCGCTGAGGGAGCGCATGGGCAGGGCTTCGAGAAGGCGGCTTCTCGACAGATTTTCGATCGAATCCT
>JAFUHB010000140.1 GCA_017469085.1 Clostridia bacterium | reverse complement strand
TCACTTATCTGGGGGTGATGGATATCATGCTGCCCTCCCTGGGCAATCTGCTGGCGTCCGACCGCTCGGTATTCCCCCGCGCCAGCTATACGCTGTGGTTCCCGGCGGCCATCGTTTCCATCATCACCATCACCTTCTATCTGGTGGGCAACGCGTTTTCGGACGCCTGCGATCCCCGCAATCACGTGTAAGGAGGGCTGAAGTATGAGCGAAGCGAAAAACATCCAGGCCCTCGATTTTGACGCCCGCGCGCAGCAGGTGCTGACGCAGGAGCCTCTTTTATCCGCCAAGGACGTGGAGGTCACCTTCTCCCTGCGCGGGAACAAGCTGACCGCCATCCGCCGTGCCTCCCTGGACCTCTACGAGGGTGAAACGCTGGCCATCGTCGGCGAATCCGGCTCTGGCAAATCGGTATTCACCAAGTGCTTTGTCGGTATGCTGGACAAAAACGGCAGCATCACCCACGGCAACATTATGTACGACGGCCAGGACCTGACCCAGCTGAGCGAAAAGGATTGGCTGAAGATCCGCGGCCGGAAAATCGCCATGGTGACGCAGGACCCCATGACCAGCCTGAACCCCTTGAAAACCGTGGGCTGGCAAATCCAGGAATCCGTCGAGCTGCATCAGGGGCTGCACGGCCGCGCCGCCAAGGAAGAGACCATCCGCATCCTCGAGGCCGTCGGCATCCAGGACCCGGAGCGTCGCTACAAGCAATATCCCCATGAATTTTCCGGCGGCATGCGCCAGCGCGTAGTCATTGCCATCGCCGTCGCCTGCAAGCCGCAGATCCTGATCTGCGACGAGCCGACCACCGCGCTGGACGTGACCATTCAGGCCCAGATTCTGGACCTGATCCGTCGCCTGCAAAAAGAGCAGAACATGACCATCATCTATATCACCCATGACCTGGGCGTCGTTGCCAACGTGGCGGACCGCGTGGCCGTGATGTACGCCGGTCAGGTGATCGAGATCGGCATGGCCAACGAGGTATTCTTCGATCCCTGGCATCCCTATACCTGGGCCCTGCTTTCCGCCCTCCCTCAGCTGGGCGTCAAGGGCGAAAAGCTGCCCGCCATCGACGGGACGCCTCCCAACCTGTTCAACCACATCCAGGGCGATGCCTTTGCCCCCCGCAACAAGCACGCCCTGAACATCGATTTCCTGGAAGAGCCCCCCATGTACGAGGTCACAGCGACGCACCAGGTCAAGGCCTGGCTGCGCGACCCCCGCGCCCCGCATGTGGACCAGCCGCAGGCCATCAAGCTGCTCGAATCCCAGGATGGGCAAAGCAAGGGGACTGATCCGAACGCCTACCACCCGCACCTGGATCCTGACCGAAAGGCCCTGATCGAGGTCAGGAACATGCAGGTGACCTTCGGCTCCGGCCGCAAGAAATTCGTGGCCGTGAACGATGTCAACTTCACCATCTATAAGGGCGAAACCTTCGCCTTGGTCGGTGAATCCGGCTCCGGCAAAACGACCATCGGCCGCGCCCTGGTGCGGATCAACCCCATCACGAGCGGCGAGGTTTTGCTGAACGGGGAAAGGATCAACGGCAAGATCAGCAAGGAGCAGGACCTGAACGTGATCCGCAGCTGCCAGATGATCTTCCAGGATCCCATGGCCTCCCTCAACGAGCGCGCCAAGGTGGACTACATCGTATCCGAGGGTCTCATCAACCATCACCTCTATCAGGACGAGCACGAGCGTCAGGATAAGGTGCAGAAGGCGCTCGAGGAGGTCGGCCTGCTGCCCGAGTTTTCCAGCCGCTTCCCGCACGAGTTCTCCGGCGGCCAGCGTCAGCGCATCGGCATTGCCCGCGCGCTGATCATGGAGCCCCAGTTCATCGTGGCGGACGAGCCGATCTCAGCGCTCGACGTTTCCATCCGCGCTCAGGTGCTGAACCTGCTGAACGACCTCAAGAAAAAGCGCGGCCTGACCTATATGTTCATCGCGCATGATCTGAGCGTGGTCCGCTTTATCTCCGACCGGATCGCCGTCATTCACAAAGGACGCATCGTAGAGCTCGCCGAGGCGGAGGAGCTGTTCCTCCACCCGCTGCACCCCTACACCAAGGCACTCCTTTCGGCGGTGCCCAACCCCAACCCTTATCTGGAGCGCACCAAGAAGCTGCTCGTGTACAATCCTGATATCCACGATTACAGCGTCGACCCGCCCGTATGGGAAGAGATCCTGCCCGATCACTTCGTTTACGGCAACGAAAAAGAGCTGGACGGATATCGTCGGGAACTGAATCTGTAACAAACGCATTGTGAAAAGCCACCGCATCAGACGCTACGGTGGCTTTTCTGGTCACAGGAGGAAAACGATATGAGAACCATTACGCTTGGCCGCACAGGCATCCAAACCCCGCAAAACGCCTTCGGCGCGCTGCCGATCCAGCGGGTCGAGCGAGCGGAAGCCGTCCGCCTGCTCCGGCGTGCTCACGAGGGCGGCATGACCTTCTTTGATACCGCCCGCGCTTATACGGACAGCGAGGAAAAGCTTGGGGAAGCGTTCGCCGGGATCCGGGACCAGGTATACATCGCCTCCAAATCGATGTCGGAAATGCCCGAAAAATTCTGGAACGACCTGCATACCACGCTCCGCAACCTCCGGACCGACCATGTGGACCTGTATCAATTCCACTGCGTCAAGCAATGCTACGCGCCGGGCGACGGCACCGGCCTGTATGAGGCCATGCAGGAAGCCAAGCGCCAGGGCAAGATCCTGCACATCGGCATCACGGCACACAAGATCGGGATCGCCGAGGAAATCGTCCAAAGCGGCCTGTACGAGACGCTGCAATTCCCCTTCTCCTATCTGGCTACCGATCGGGATATCGCTTTGGTACAGGCATGCGCAGAGGCAGGCATGGGCTTTATCGCCATGAAGGGCCTTTCGGGCGGGCTGCTCAACAACGCGGACGCCTGCATGGCGTTCATGAGCCAATACCCCGTCCTGCCCATCTGGGGCATCCAGCGGGACAGCGAACTGACCGAATGGCTCTCCTTTTTTGAAAAAGAGCCCCAAATGACCGACGCCCTCCGCGAGGTGATTGAGCGCGACCGGGGCGAGCTGCTCGGCAATTTCTGCCGTGGGTGCGGCTACTGCTCACCCTGCACGGTGGGCATCGTGATCAACCAATGCGCGCGCATGTCGCAGATGATCCGCCGTTCCCCCTCCGCCGGCTGGCTGTCAGAAGCCTGGCAAAAGGAAATGGAAAAGATCGACCGCTGCGTCCAGTGCGGCGCCTGCATAAAGCGCTGCCCCTACGAGCTGCCGATCCCCTCCCTGCTCAAAAAAAATCTGGAGGATTACCGCGCGATCCTGCGCGGAGAAGTCCAGATTTAGTCAGGATCCATCCATACGCTTTCTATCCCTATCATTTTCGATCGGGAGGCGGTTCACGCCTCCCGATCGTCTTTTCGTATATATGATTAGTCCGACAGGCTCATCACTTGATCTCATACACTACGGTCACAGAGGCGGTCACGCTCGTTTCACCGGCTTGTAAAGCGGTGCCGACATCGGCGGACGCCGCCTCCGCGGCCAGCAGCTTTCGGCTGCCCGCATAAGCGTAGCCGCCCTCGGTTGCCTCGATGGCCAGAACGTCGCCGGCGGTTACCCCCGCGGCGGCGCACAGCAGCTCCGCCTTGGAACGGGTGTCCGCCACCGCGTCCTGCATCGCTTGCCGATAGGCCTCCTGCCAGCGGGAGGTGGAGAACTCCACCGATCCCACTTCGTTGACGCCCGCCTGCGCGGCAAGATCCAGGATCTCGCCCGCGCGCTCCAAGTCCTTGACGCGCACGTTGAGCATATGATACACCTGATAAAGCGTCCGCTCCGTCTGTGTCTGATCGATCCACTCGGTCACGGTGTAGATGCTGTAACTTTCCGTGCTGATATCGTCTTGCCCGAGCCCCGCTGCATAAAGCGCGGCCAGAACGGCGTCGATGCGCTCCGCGGCCTCCTTCTGGCCCTCAGATACCGTATCCTCCCGCACGCGGACGCCGATATGCAACGTCGCCTGATCAGCGGGCACGCTGACCGTCGCCGTCCCGGTCACGGAGACCCGGCGGCTTTCTTCCGCCAGCGCGGTTCCCATAGACAGGAGCATCATCGCGCAAAGTAACGCGATCAAACCTTTCCACTTCTGATTCATTGATTCTTCCTCCTTTTTTTCTTCACGATCCAGCGAATCGCCAGGACGATGACCACCGCGATCAACAGCCAGGGCAGAGCCATCACGATGAAAATCACCGCGTTCCCGATAAAGCCCGCAATCCCGCTGAAGGACGCCTTGATCCCATTGCCCAACCGGGTAAAGAAGGAATGATCCGGCGTCTGGGCAACCTCCTCCGGCTTTTCCTCCTGCAGAGAGATATCCACCGTGCTGTACGCCACGCGGCTGTCATAGCCGCGGAGCGTTCCGGTCAGCCGGTCGATCTGGTACTGCGTATCGCTGATCGCGCCTTCCAGCTCGATCAGCGCCTCGACGTCCTGTGCCTGCGCGATCAGGGCCTGCAAGCGCTCCAGCTTGGCGCGCTGCGTGTTCAGGCGGGTCTCGGTATCGTAATAGCTGTCCGACACGTCCTCCGACGTGATCCGCCGGTTGGCGATCCGCCCCTCCAGCGTGCCCATGCTCTCCAAGAATTCATCCAGCCGCTCTGCCGGGATCCGCAAGGTCAGGCTGGCGCTGCGATAAGTGCTCCCGCTGACGGAGGAGCTTGCCACCCGGCCGCCCAGCGCGACCGCGCCCGTTTCGATCGCAGTCAGATCCTTATCAAAGGAACGGGTTTTGACCGTCAGCGATGCGTTGCGGATGATCTTTTCCGTCCGCGTCTGCGCGTCCGATCCATTCTCGGCCTCTGCCGCGTAGTAGCCTTCATCAGCCGCTTCGTAATCGTAGACATCATAGGTGGCCATGTCCGCCATGCTCTCGGCGGCGTACATCAGCCCGTTCTCCGGGGAGAGTGAACGGGTAGTCTCCGCCGCTTTGTACGAGGCCAGGCCGGTCGCCGGGACGACCGTAGGCTGCGCGATCGGACCGGAAGACAAATCCATCTGCCCCACCGCGATAGCGCCGACCGCGACGACCAGCGCCGCCGCAACGCTCCCCACGACGCGCGCCCACTTATTCTTCGTGGCTTTTCCTTCCATTTTTTCTTCTTGCCGGACCGCCCGACGCCATGCCTGCGCCGCTTCCTCCGGCACCTCCTCCTCCGCATACAGATTTTGACAATCCATCAGCATCCGGCACCGGGCGCAGGTCTGGGCATGCGCTTGCAGCTGTTCAAGCGCCGATCCGTCCGTCCTTTGCTGACTGAGAAGGGCTTCAAATTCCTGACAGGTCATCCTTGTCGCCTCCTCTCGCTTTTACTGACGAATGATTGCTGAAAAAGTTCCGCGTTTTTTAACAGAAGCATCGTTAATTTTTCTCTCGCTCGATTCAGGCGGCTTTTCACCGTCCCAAGCGGCAGCGAAAGCGCGCCGGCGATTTCCTCATAGGAAAGACCCCTCAGATCCCGAAGCACGACCAAACTGCGCTGATCCTCCGGCAGGGCCACGATCGCCTCCTGAAGCAGCCGCTCCCGCTCCGACCGCTCCAGCGCCAAATAAACGCTTTCGGCTTCTCCTGACGGTTCAAAGCCATCCTCACGTAAGGCGTCGAGCGAGGCCTCCGCCTTTCGGGCGCGCAGCATGTCCAGACATACGTTCACGGCGATCCGGTGCATCCAGGTCTTGGCCGAGGCCTCTCCCCGAAAGGTATTCCAGGCGCGGAATGCGCGCAGCATGGTCTCCTGCAGGGCGTCGCTCGCATCCTCCCGATTGCCCAGCATGCCCAGGCAGGTCAGATATACGCCCTTCTCCTCCTGCGCGGCGGCCGTCTCAAAGGAGGCGGTCCTTCTGAATGGAATGATCATCTTCGATCCCCCCGAAAAGCTCCTTCCTGAACAGACGAAATACAAAGCGAAAAGTTCCGTCATTTCCATTGACTTAGCAGTTTGATTATACTATATTTACAGAGATGAATTCAACCGGGAGGTTTTTCGTATGGCCGTTTTATTGACCGGCGGCGCCGGGTATATCGGTTCCCACACGGCGCTCTGCATCCTGAACGCGGGACAGGATGTGGTGGTGCTGGATAACCTGAGCAACGCAAGCCCCGAAGCGCTTCGCCGCGTTTCCGAACTGACAGGCAAGGACGTTCCCCTTTTCGTCGGCGACTGTGCCGACAAGGACGCCCTGAACCGGGTTTTTGATCAGTATAAAATCGATCAGGTCATCCACTTCGCCGGCCTCAAGGCCGTTGGGGAATCCGTCGCCCAGCCGCTGCGCTATTATCGCAACAACCTGGACGCGACGCTGACCCTCTGTGAGGTCATGCAGGCGCATCAATGCTTTGACCTGGTCTTTTCCTCCTCTGCTACCGTCTACGGCACCATCCAGGAAATGCCCCTGCGCGAGACCTTCCCGCTGGGCTGCACCAACCCTTACGGCTGGACCAAGTTCATGAGCGAACAGATTTTGCGCGACCTGTCCCACGCCGACGAGCGCTTCCACGTTGTGCTGCTGCGCTATTTCAACCCCGTCGGCGCGCATGAGAGCGGACGCATCGGGGAAGACCCGTCGGGCATCCCCAATAACCTGATGCCGTTCATCTGCCAGGTGGTCAGCGGCAGGCGCAAGGAGCTTTCCGTCTTTGGCAACGACTATCCGACGCGGGACGGCACGGGCGTGCGCGATTATATCCACGTGATGGACCTGGCCGAGGGCCACCTTGCCGCGCTCGCCTATGCGCGGGAGCACGCAGGCACCGAGGTGTTCAACCTGGGCACCGGCGTCGGCTACAGCGTGCTTGAGCTGGTGCATGCCTTTGAGGAAGTGAACGGGGTGCGTGTTCCCTATCGCGTGACCCCCCGCCGCCCCGGCGACATCGCCACCTGCTACGCCGACCCCGCCAAGGCCACGAATCTGCTGCATTGGGAGGCAAAGCGCTCTCTGGCCGATATGTGCCGTGACGCCTGGAACTGGCAGAAAAACAATCCCAACGGATATCATGAAGCCCAATGACCCAAGAAACGGAGCGAAGTATGCAGTATTCCGATCTCACCTATCTGGCCGTACCGCTGCCCGAGGACGTGCTCAAGGCCAAGGGCTACGGTGATTTTCATCTGGCGAACGCGATCATCGATCGAAGGCTGGCCTCCGACCGGACGCCGGATGCGATCAAAAAGCGCCTGGAGCTGGAAAAAATGATCCTCGAGCAGCTTCCCCGCGAATATCCCTATTCGGAAGAGGAGGCGCTGAAGGCCTTGCGGGAGGCCGTAGGCGACGTGTCCGTGGAGGAATTCATGATCTGCGGCTCGACAACCGGATCGATTGGATCTATGTAAACGGAGAGGTCCGCTATAAGGACGATTTTTTATCCAACCTGCTCAAGGTCAGCGCCGAATATGCGGAAAAGGCGCGGGCACGCGGAAAGCTCCCGCCGATGCCCGCCGGGCCCAATCTGCTGGACGAAACGATCCGGGAGCTGAAAGAAAAGGGCGCGCTGCGCACACACATGAAAATGCGCACGACGCTGACCATCCAACGGGATGAAACGCACCAAAACGCCCCGATCGACGTCTGGCTGCCGATCCCTGCCGAGCAGGCGCAGATCCGCAACGTGCGCATCCTGACCGAAGGGGGCGAGATCTCCCGGCCGGACAGCGCGCAGCGCACGATCCTGTTCCGCGGCGATCGGGATCGAAGCGTATTTTCCGTTGAATATGAATTTGACACCGAGCTGACCTACATGCAGCCGGATGCCGCCAGGGTAACCAAGGCGCAGCCCACCTTCTATACCGAAGAGCTGCTCCCCCACATCCGGTTTACGCCCTTTCTGAAGGACCTGGCGCGACAGATCGTGGGAAGCGAAACCAATCCGCTGCTCAAGGCCCGGCGTATTTATGATTATATCACTCAAAATATCACATATTCCTACATGCGTGCCTATCAAACCATGCCCATGATCCCCGAATTCCTGGCTGCCGGCGGAAAGGGAGACTGCGGCGTGCAGGCCCTGCTCTTTATCACCCTCTGCCGCATCGAAGGCATTCCGGCCACATGGCAATCGGGCGTATACGCTGAGCCCCGGGACGAGGGCATCCACGATTGGGCGCGTTTCTATGTAGCCCCTTACGGCTGGCTGTTCTGCGACTGCTCCTTTGGCGGCGGAGCGCTGCGCAAGGGCAATCGGGAACGCTGGGATTTTTATTTCTGCAACCTGGATCCCTTCCGCATGCCGGCCAACAACGAATTCCAGCATGATTTTGAAACACCGCCCCGCTTTATGCGCTACGATCCTTACGACAATCAGATGGGCGAGGCCGAGTATCCGGAAATGGCGGTGCCCAAGGCCTGCCGACGCATCCGGCATGAAGTGCTGAGCGTCAGCGGTGTCGACGCCGTCATTCGACTGATGACCCAACAGGAGGCCAACTGAATATGATGAAAGCATTGATTTCCGTCACCGGCGCGGATACCACCGGCATCATCGCACGCGTATCCACCAAGCTGTATGAAATGAACATCAATATCCTGGATATCTCGCAGACCATCCTGAGCGGCTGCTTTACCATGATGATGGTCGTAGACCTGACCTCCTGCGGCCTCACCTTTTCGGAAGTGGCGGACGAGCTGACGCCGGTCGGCCGGGAAATCGGCATGGAAATCCATGTGCAGCGGATGGATATCTTCGACGCGATGCATCGCGTCTGAGCGGAGAAAAAGCCCATGATCAACACACAGGACATCTTGCAGACCATGCAAATGATCCGGGAGGATCATTTCGACATTCGCACCATTACCTTGGGGATCAATCTGCTGGGCTGCGCCTCTGAGAATGTCGCCCGCACTGCCGAGCGCGTGTACGACCGCGTCGCGAAAACGGCCGAAAAGCTGGTGCAGACGGGCGAGGAACTCGAAAGGGAGCTCGGCATCCCCATTGTCAACAAACGCGTGGCCGTCACGCCGGTCTCCATGCTGATCCAAGCAGAAGACCCGATGCCCATCGCGCTCGCCCTGGACCGGGCCGCCCACACCGTCGGCATCGATTTTCTCGGCGGATACACCGCTCTTATGCAAAAGGGCGCGACCAAGGCGGACGAAGCGCTGGTGCGCTCCATCCCGGAGGTGCTGGACCGCACGGAGCTGCTCTGCTCCTCCGTGAACGTAGCCTCGACGCGCGCCGGCATCAACATGAACGCGGTGCGTGAAATGGGCCGCGTGATCAAGGAAACCGCCGCCCGCACCGCCGATCGGGATTCCCTGGGCTGCGCCAAGCTGGTGGTGTTCGCCAACGCCGTGGAGGATAATCCCTTCATGGCGGGCGCCTTCTGCGGCGTGGGCGAGCCTGAATGCGCCATCAATGTGGGCGTTTCCGGTCCCGGCGTGGTAAAGACGGCGCTGGAAGAGGTAAAGGACGCGCCCTTTGACGTGGTAGCCGAAACCATCAAGCGCACGGCCTTCAAAATCACCCGCGTGGGCCAGCTGGTGGCCCGGGAAGCCAGTCAGCGGCTGGGCATCCCCTTCGGCATCGTCGATCTTTCCCTGGCCCCCACCCCAGCCCGGGGCGACAGCGTGGCCCATATCCTCACCGAGATGGGTCTGGAGATGGCCGGAGCCCCAGGCACCACAGCGGCGCTGGCCCTGCTCAACGACGCCGTGAAAAAGGGCGGCGTAATGGCCAGCAACCATGTGGGCGGGCTGAGCGGCGCCTTTATCCCGGTGAGCGAGGATATCGGCATGATCGAAGCCGCCCAGGCTGGCGCGCTGACGCTGGAAAAGCTGGAGGCCATGACCTGCGTGTGCTCCGTGGGCCTGGATATGATCGCCGTGCCCGGCGACACCACGGCCGAAGCCATCAGCGGCATCATTGCCGACGAGGCCGCCATCGGCATGGTAAACAGCAAAACCACCGCCGTGTGCATCATCCCGGCTATCGGCAAAAAGGCCGGCGATCGAGTGGAATTCGGCGGCCTGCTGGGCTTCGCACCGGTGATGCCGGTCAACGGATACAGCTGCGCCGATTTCATCGCCCGGGGCGGCCGCATCCCCGCGCCGCTGCATTCGCTGCGGAACTGAGGCCTTTATCTTTCTGCCCAGTACATAAAGCCCCCTGCTTTCTTTTGAAAACAGGGGGCTTATAATATGATTACCCTTAGTTATTCAGGTGCAGATGTTACTGTTTCATTACCGGCATGAATGGCGTCAGTTTTTTAGGTTAGCTTTTTAATATTCACATGCCCCCGGTAGAATCTGGCCACGGTAGCAGGTAACAGCAGTCTTCACCTTGGAGGTATGCACCATGTTATTGACCGCAGCTACCAAACCGTATTCATAGCACTGCTCTTTCAGATACTGATGGAATGCATCCATATTTTCCGGGCTATTATCACTTATAGCTGCTTCCAGTAGCGATTGAAGCTGATCATCATCCACATAGCCAATGGTGGTTCCATGCACCTGTTCACGCCGATCCATGGATAGCTTCCACACGTTGGTCAGCAGGGAGGGAGAGCCTCCCTGATCCAGCATCAGATCCCATTCCCCGCTGTCGCTGGCCGCCTTGTAGGTGCCAAACAGGGCGTTTTCATAGGGAACCAATTCAATGTTGATGCCGAATTGCAGCAGATCGGACTGAATGGTGGTCGGGATAGCAGAGGGTTGATCGCCTATATTGTACATTAGACGATAGGTGCCGCCGGTCACGCCAGCCGCCTTAAAGTATTCGGCAGCCTTTTCCGGATCGTACTCATAGTATTCTTCATCATTCCATGAGTCAACATAATCAGGATACTTATAATTTCCGATGGTCTTAGCCAGCAGGGCCACGCCGTCATAAGCAAACTGGGCGATTTCTTCCGTATCAATGGCATAGGCGAAGGCCTTGCGCAGATTGACGTCGCTGAACACGTGGCTGTTGAAGATCAGGTACTTGGTGTTGTTATCGGGAATCGGCACGACCTGATAGTTTTCCACATCCATGAAATCCTTCACATAGGATGCATCCACGGAAGCCGTGATATCTATTTCATTGGCCTTGAGGGCATTGCTCATCTGCATGGCATCCGGAATGACGGAGAAGACGATCTGGTTTACGTTGTGTTTGGAAGTCAGCTGTACCAGGCTTTCATCGGTTTGCCAGTAATTGCCGGTGTATTCCATCACGATGGTGGAGCCGGTCTGGTATTTGACCACGCGATAGGGGCTGGTGGAAACGGGGTCTGTGGCCATCTGATCCTCGGACGCTTCAAAGGCTGCCTGCGTAACGATGGGGCAGGTCATCAGCAGCGTGTACAGGTCGCCGGAATCCAGATGGTCAAAATGGAAACGCGCCACGTAATCGCTCAGGACTTCAATGCTCTCAATAGCCTCAAGCTTGGGTTGGTTCCCTTGTTCTTTGCAGTAATCATAGCAGAATTTGACGTCATTGGCGGTAACGTGATTATTATCCTGATCATGGATGTAATCATAAATTTCCACATCGTAGGTCAGATCATCCACCTGCGTCAATCCCTTCATCAGCACGCCTGGATAGTCCTGTCCAACCTTGGTAACCAGAAATTCATAGGTGGAGAACAGGATGCCGATCCGGCCCACGCTCATACCCTGGAACGGATTGATGTTGCCCGGATCAGCGGGAATGCCGACGATCACTGTGTCGCCCTGCTCGGCAGAAGCGAAGTTGGCCATCGCCAAAACCATGACGAGCGCCATAATGAGGGACAGAATCTTCTTCATTGAAAGTACCTTCCTTTCTTTAGTTGGGTTGTTTATAGCCAGCGTCTATTCCGTGACGCCTGTGCCCAAAGAAATGCGGAGAGAAATCCGGTCACAACCGGGCATCCAGCAGGCCGCAGAACGCATCCACCGGACTGACGCCGGAGAATGGTCCGCCTGCCATTATCTGGTCGATTACCACCTCGATCACCGTGCGGGTGGCGGTATAGGCATTGATGTAGGTTTTCACCCGAGGCACATCCTGGAGCAGATATGGATTGGCCAAGGAAACAAAGATGCTTGCTTCTTCATTGGGAAAGCGAGGCAGATCCACTGCGTGCTTTTTGTTCCACTCAACACGCACCGATGTCTGATAGCTGGCGTGTTCGCAATTGGCCAAGTATAGCGTCAGCCGATCCCTGGGTAAGCTTTTCGTACCATGGATGCTGTCATTGCCAGGCTGATAGCATCCCACCGAAAAACCGTGCCTGCGCAGACTTTCCGCGGCAAGCTTCTGAATGCTGCCGTCCCCGATTTGATCCTTGCCCAGCACGATCAGGCGGATTTGAGAATAGCGATCTGGCGTGACCGGGAACACATCGGGCCGCTTATTTTTTACCAGAGTGACTGCTTTTTCCGCTGCCTCCCGATGCCAGGCCAGCGCATCAATCAACGCACCGGCAGGCGGCGCAAAGCATACCTTTGCTTTCAAAGCCAGGATGCGGGTCACTGCCTCATCCAGACGTTCCGGCCCCAGGATTCCCTCTTTCATGCCGGAGAGCAAGTAGTTGTAATCCTCCTCAAAATCGGTGCTAAACACCAGCATATCGCATCCCGCAGCGATGGACCAAGGTAGGGCTCTTTTCCGCTCCATGGCCATCGTGTAACCGCCCATGGCGATGGCATCGGTGGCGATGACACCATTGAAGCCAAACTTGTCCCGCAGGACGCCGGTGAGCAGCTCTGGGCACAGGGAAGCAGGCAGACGGGGCTGTTGCACTAACAAAAAGTGCAGCAGCCTCTTTTACATTAGAAAAAGAGAGAAATAGAGACCAATATCTTTCACATAACCATGGAAAATGGGCATACAAATAAGACTGTCATGATTTTGGATTGGACTTTTCCGC
>JAFUHB010000139.1 GCA_017469085.1 Clostridia bacterium | reverse complement strand
TGGACGTACACCTGATGCTGTCCGATCCGCTTGCTTACATACCGGTATTTGCCACGGCTGGAGCCGACGCTCTCACCGTGCATGCGGAAAGCGCCGACGTCTGCCGCGCGCTTTCCCTGATCCGCCAAAACGGGGTCCGATGCGGCCTTTCGATCCGTCCGAAAACCGATGTCGAAACCGTCAAGGCTTTATTACCCCTGACCGATCTGATCCTGATCATGACGGTCGAGCCGGGATATGGCGGGCAGAAGCTGATGCCGGAGTGCGCGGATAAGATCGCGGCGCTCCGTCAGCTTGGCTATTCAGGCTGCATCATGGTGGACGGAGGCGTCAATCTGGACAACAGCGCTATGCTGGCCGACAAAGGAGCCGACGTTTTGGTGCTCGGGACCGCCTTCTTCCGCGCGGAGGATCGGGAATATGTCGCGAAATACATTCACCACTTGGGAGAGAAAATGTGAAACAATCTCAAAAAGGGCCCTCGATCCAGCTCAAGCACGGTCTCGGGCAAAATTTCATCCTGGACGAGTCAATCCAATCCCAGCTGGTTGAGCTGGCTGAGATCGGCCCGGATGACAACGTGCTCGAGATCGGGGCCGGCTCCGGCGCGCTGACCGCACAGCTGGCCAAACGATGCCGCCGGGTGATGGCCATCGAAATCGACCGGGAAATGATTCCCTGGCTGAAGGCCGCCACGCTGAACGCCGACAATGTGGATATCATTCAAGGCGACGCGACCAGGCTGAACCTACCCCTTCTCACGAAGGAGCTCGGCCCTTTTAAGATCGTCGCCAACCTCCCCTACCATATCACCACGGAGCTCATCACTATGCTGGTGAGCAGCTCGCTGCCCATCCTCTCTATGCACATTATGCTGCAAAAAGAAAGCGCCGAAAAATTATGCGCTTCTCCCGGAGAAAGCGGCTACGGTCCCCTGACCCTGCGCACCCAATGGCGCTATGAACCGCATATCGCGCTGCGTCTGCCCGCCGAAGCCTTTACGCCTCCCCCCAAGGTCGACAGCGCTTTCTTGGCGCTGATCCGGCGTGAAACGCCGCCCGCTGCCGTAACGGACGAAAAGCAATTATTCCGCTTGATCAGCGCCTCCTTCGCGCTCAAGCGCAAGACCCTCGTCAACAACCTGATGAACGCCTACCATCGCCCGCGCGAAGAAACCGTCAACCTGCTCCGTTCCCTTCCAATCAAGGAAACCGTGCGGGCGGAGGAATTGTCCATTCAGGACTTTGTGCGCCTGTTCAACGCTTGCCTGGAAATGGGCTGGATTTCCTAAAAAAAGCAGCATTTACAGAAAAGGACGTGGGCCCGAAAGTGGCTCACGTCCTTGTTTTCTGTTTAGATTGGTTTACAGCTGAGGACCGGCGGGAACCAGCGCCTTGCCGGCTTCGTTGCCCTCGTACTTCACGAAGTTCTTGATGAAGCGGCCGGCCAGGTCCTTGGCCTTCGCATCCCACTCGCTCGGATCCTGGTAGGTATCCCGCGGATCAAGGATGGCGGGATCTACGCCGGGCAGCTCGGTGGGAACTTCAAAATTGAAATAGGGAATCGTCTTGGTGGGAGCGTTCTTGATATCGCCGTTCAGGATGGCGTCAATAATACCGCGGGTATCCTTGATGGAGATGCGCTTGCCGGTGCCGTTCCACCCGGTGTTGACCAGGTAAGCCTTCGCGCCGCTCTTTTCCATCTTCTTGACCAGCTCCTCGGCATACTTGGTGGGATGGAGCTCCAGGAAGGCCTGGCCGAAGCAGGCGGAGAAGGTCGGGGT
>JAFUHB010000138.1 GCA_017469085.1 Clostridia bacterium | reverse complement strand
TGGAGCGGTAGACGAGGCTCGGACTCGCGACCTCCACCTTGGCAAGGTGGCGCTCTACCAACTGAGCTACTACCGCATCATGGTGCCTTGGGGCGGAATCGAACCACCGACACATAGATTTTCAGTCTATTGCTCTACCGACTGAGCTACCAAGGCAAATATGGCGACCCGAATGGGGCTCGAACCCATGACCTCCAGCGTGACAGGCTGGCGTTCTAACCAGCTGAACTACCGGGCCGTATGTGTGCCTTCCGTATAGTGGAGCGGATGGTCCGCTAAATGGTGGGAACAACAGGGCTCGAACCTGTGACCCTCTGCTTGTAAGGCAGATGCTCTCCCAGCTGAGCTATGCTCCCCCGCCATACTTTCGTTGGCACGAAAAATATAATACGCCAACAGCGCCTGTTTGTCAAGTGAAAATTTGTGATTTTCGGCGTTTTTCGGGTCCTTCTGTAACCAGACTCAAAAAATGCGAACATTTTTTTATATAGTAATTATATATTCCATATATATCCGAACGAAAATTTACCAAATAATCCGATTGACTGCATTTAAGCGTTTGTGCTATGATATTTCCGTTCTCTTTTTTCTGGCAGGTACCGTCTTGTGGGAGGCAACATGCGCAAGCGTTGGGCATTCATCCTTTGCGCGCCGGGCATCGCGTTTATCGTGCTGTGCTGCACCTATCCGGTCCTGCGCGTCGTTCTCCAGACCTTCTATGACGAGACGGGCACCGTCTCCTTCGCTGGATACCTGAATCTTTTTTCCCTGAGCTTTTTCCGGAATTCGCTGCTGCGCACGCTCAAGCTGTCGGTCATCACGACGGCGATCTGCGCGGCGGTCGGGATCCCGGTTTCCTTTTATATTTCCCGCATGTCCGAACAGCGCAAGGGGCTCGCGATCTCCCTGGCCACCTTCCCGCTGCTTACTTCGGCCATCGTGCGCTCCATCTGCTGGATCGTGCTGCTGGGCAAAAAGGGCACCATCAATAATCTGCTCATCTCTCTTGGGATCATTCAAAAGCCGCTGAGCATCCTGTACACCGAAACCTCCATGCTGATCGGCTACATCCAATTGTTCCTGCCGCTGATGCTGCTGTCGCTGATCGGCGTGATGGAGTCCATCGACGACGAGCTGATCCTGGCAGCGCGCACGCTGGGCTGCAACGCGATACTCAGCTTCCTGAAGGTCGTGATCCCGCTGAGCGTTTCCGGGCTGATCACCGGCAGCATGCTGGTGTTCACCGGCACGATGACCGCCTACGCGACGCCCACCCTGCTGGGCGGCACCAAGACCAAGGTGCTCTCCACCATGCTGGATCAATACGCCAACAGCATGTACGATTGGCCCAGCGCCGCCATGGTCGCCGCCGTGATGATCGTGCTGACCGTTTCGGTCAACGTGATCTTTTCCCGAGTGGCCGGCAAACTGAATCGGGGGGCGAGGACATGAAAAAAAGCAAGCTTCTCCTGGCGCTGACGCTCCTGACCTATGTTTTCCTGATCGGGCCCATGGCCGTCATGATCGCGACCTCCTTCAGCGCTTCCGCTTCCCTTTCCTTCCCGCCGACCGGTTTTTCCTTCCAGTGGTATCAAAAGGCCTTTGCCTCCCCCAGCTTCCAGCGGGGCTTCGTCACCTCACTGACCGTTTCGCTGGGCGGTACGCTGCTGGCCATGCTGCTGGGCATTCCCGCCGCTTACGCAATGAACAAGTACCGTTTTCCGGGCAAGGCGCTGATCAACGGCTTCTTCATTTCCCCCACGCTGATCCCGGCCCTGGTGCTCGGCTTTTCCCTGCTACGCTCCTTTATCCCGCGCATCGGAGGCTCCATATACACCGGCCTGTTCGTCGGCTATACGCTGATCGCGATCCCTTACATTATCCGCACCACCTCCTCGGCGCTCGCAAATTTCGATTTCTCCATCGAGGAGGCGGCTCGTTCCCTCGGCGCGGGTGCTGTCGGCGGCTTCTTCCTTTCCGTGCTTCCCAATATCCGCTCCGGCCTGATGAGCGCTTTCATCCTGGCCTTTATCAATTCCTTCAACGACGTCTCGATCGGCGTCTTTGTGACTTCACCTGGCACCATGACGCTGCCCACCGCCATGATGGGCTACATCCAAGGCCGCATGGATCCGACGATTGCCGCCGCCTCCGTGCTGCTGATGGCCATGACAATGCTGTTGATGGTGCTCTCCGAAAGGCTGCTGGGCGTCAAGCTCCGGCGGTAAGCCGCATCCCCTCCACTTCCTACCGATGCAGAAAGGCGGTCCTATCATGGCCCTGATCGAGCTGAAAAACGTATCCGCAGGATACGGCAAAAATATTATCCTCCGCGATTTCTGCATCAGCATCGAGGAAGGCAAGCTGGTATCCCTGCTCGGCTCCTCCGGCTGCGGAAAAACGACCACGCTGCGCACCATCGCCGGCTTTATCGATGTGAAAGCAGGGCAGTTTTTGTACGACGGAAAGGATTACACGCACGTTCCCATCCATAAACGGGGGTTTGGGTACGTGTTTCAAAGCTATGCGCTTTTCCCGCATCTGAACGTATATGAAAACGTCGCCTTCGGCCTGAAGCGTCAGAAGACCGATAAAAAGGAGCTGGACACCCGCGTCCTGGACATGCTGGAGCGCGTGGGCCTCAAGGGCTTTGAAAAACGCCTCCCGGCCGAAATGTCGGGCGGGCAGCGGCAGCGCGTGGCGCTGGCAAGGGCCCTAGTGCTCAAGCCCCGGCTCCTGCTGCTGGACGAGCCCCTTTCCAACCTGGACGCCAAGCTTCGCGTAGAGATGCGCGTCGAGATCCGTCGCCTCCAGCAGGAGATGGGCATCACCGCCGTTTACGTGACCCACGACTAGGAGGAATGCTTCTCCATCTCCGATCAGGTAGCCATCATGAATGACGGACGCATCGAGCAGATGGACACGCCAGTCCACATTTATAATAACCCGATCAACGAGTTCACCGCCCGCTTCGTCGGCTTTGAAAACTTTGTTTCCCTATCCAAAGAAAAGGACGGCTACCGTTCCCCCTCCGGCGCACTCTTTTCCGCCGACCGCACGGACGCGCCCGCGCTCAAGGCCGCCTGCCGGCCCGACGATATCATCCTCTCCGAGGAGCCGATGAACGGCTTTAACCACCTGAAGGGCGAGATCGTCGTCACGACCTTCCTGGGCAAGCGCCTGCA
>JAFUHB010000137.1 GCA_017469085.1 Clostridia bacterium | reverse complement strand
CGTTGCCGCCGTAGCTGAACACGCCGTTGGCGCCATCGGCGTCGGAGGTGATGGCGGCATTGGTGATGGTGGCCGTGGAGCCGCCCATCACCAGCAGCGCGGCGTTGAGGCCGTAAAAGTTGCAGTTGTCGCCGCCGTCGGAATCGCCGGTCTTGGACACGGTGACAGCATCCAGCGTCACGGCCTCGTCGGTGTTCACGATCAGCGCGCTTTCATCCGCGGTGTCCGTGGCGTAGGCTTCGCCGGACACGGACGCAGCCGCGGTGATCTCCGCAGCCGCGGTATATTCAAACGAGGATGTGCTTCCGCCCGGAGGGGTGCCGCCGCCAAAGCCGCCGCCCATGCCGCCGGAGGGCGGATCTCCCGGAGGATTGCCGTCAGGCGGCGTGCCCATGGTGCCGGAAGGAGGATCGCCGGGAGGGTTGCCCTCGGCAAACGCGAAGGCGGCGGTCAGTACCATCGTCAAGGCAAGCAAAACAGCAAGAAGCTTTTTCATCGTCATTTCCTCCTCTGCCAGGGGCTTTTTTCCTCCTGACAGCGGCATCTTATCAAAGAAAGTTTAAAGAAAGCTTAAAGCCGGCGTATGGAAGAGGCAAAAGTTTAACGGGGCAGATCAGCCCGTATACGCATCCTCCGCCGCGTTTTTGAAATTCTGCTTTGCCAGCCACGCGGCCTCCTCGTCATTTTCCGGAATGTCGATGCGCTCGATTTTGAAGATGACCGGCCGGGTGCCGTCGTTGCAGCAGGCGATCATCATGCGGTCATCGTTCGTCCAGCCCTTCATGATGGAGCCGCCCTGCAGGGCCGCGTACACGTACCGGCTGACGGCGTCCCAGGCCTCGCCGCAGAACCTGCCGTTCATCAGGTGGTAAAAATCGTCCTGCTGGGGCGTACGCTTGAGCAGGAAGGTATCCCCCACGTTGAAGAACGGGCAGGGGCCGGACTGGGGATCGGCCAGATACTGCTGCTGGAAGTCCGCAAAGCATTTCTTATCGATGACGGTGATTTTACATTCGTGACGCATGGTTACTTTCCTTTCTTCGCGGATTTCCGCACTTCTTCATGATAGAAATACTCCTCACCTCTCCAAAGATCCTTTGTACCCGGCGATCCCGCCGATGCTTTTCACCCTTGTATACCCCATCCTTTTCAGGATGCCCGCCGCCCGTCGGCTCCGGGCGCCCCGCAGGCAGTAAAGGAACAGCGGCCTGTCCTGCGGAAGCGCTGTATTGCTTAGGACGGACAATGGAAAATTCACGGCGCCGGGAATGTGACCGGCGGCGAACTCCTCCGCTTCCCGGACGTCCGCCAGCAGAGCGCCCGGGGTGGATTCGTATTCCGCCAGGCCCTTCATGATATTCCCGAACAGCATCACACGGCCCCCTTCATGAAGGCGCGCAGGAGCCGCTCCGCCTCCTCGCCGTGCTTCCCGGAAAAGCCGTGGCCGCCGCCCACGATCTCGTGGTATTCGCAGCGGTCATAGCAGTCCTTCGCCCGCCGGGCGTAGCTGATGTTGACGATGTTATCCTCCGTCCCGTGGACGAGCAGCACAGGGCCGCAGTAGCCCCCGATCTCCTCAAAGGGATCCATCTCCATGACGACCCGGGCATAATCGCCGCCCAGCTTCATGGGGACGCGGCCCAGCACATCCGGCACGTGCTTCGGATCAAACCGATAGAACATCATATGGCCCCTCCGGGCGTCGTCCGGGATGCAGAGGGCGGGATAAAACAGGATCAGCCTATGGACGGCTTCCGCTCCCAGGGCCTTGGCGGCCAGGGCGGAAACAAAGCCGCCCTGGCTGCAGCCCATCAGGGAAACGGAGGCGGGCCGGTACTGCGCCCGCACGGCTTCCACCACGGCCAGCAGATCCGCCTTTTCCGTCAGCAGCGTCATGTCCACGGATTTTCCGTCGCTCCTGCTGCCCAGGCCCCCGCCGTTGAAATCAAAGGTAAACGCCAGGAAGCTCTCCTCCGCCAGCATCGCGGCATAGTCCCGCACGGTGCTCTGGTTGGCCAGGAAGCCGTGGCTGATGATCACCGCAGGCTTGCCGGGCGCGGGCGCGCCGAACACAAAGCCGCGGATCGTAAGATGATCCCGCTGGCAGGAAAATTCCGTTTTCGGTACGCTCATCCGCATTTCCTCCCTCATCGACAGATCATGCCGTGTACTTGTCAAACCAGCCGGTGATCTCCTCCAGGCGGCGGAGGCGGTGGGCCGGCTTGCCGGTACGGGAGAGCTCGTGGTTTTCGCCGTGGAACACCACCATCCGGGCCGGGACGCGCAGGTACACCAGGGCGGTGTACAGCTGATAGCCCTCGGCGATGGGACAGCGGTGATCCTCCTCGCTGTGGATGATCAGCGTGGGCGTTTTGGCGTTGCGCACGTACTTGAGCGGGGAAACGTCCCACATCTCCGCAAAGCCCTTTTCGGAATAGGGGTCGTCGCTGCATACCTCAAAATTGGAAATGGGCGGGATGTCGCTGATGCCGTACATGGACACCCAGTTGGCGATGCTGCGCTGGGTGGCGATGCAGCAGAAGCGGTCCGTGTGGCCCAGGATCCAGTTGCTCATGTACCCGCCGTAGGAGCCGCCGGTGCAGCACAGCCTGTTCGCGTCGATGGCGGGATACGTGGCCAGCACCTTGTCCGTAAAGGCCATGATCTGTCGGTAGTCGATGCTGCCCCACTGCAGGTCGAGGTAGGAGAAGGCGTTGCCCCGGCCGTCCGAGCCGTGGGGATTGCAGAAGAACACGATGTAACCCTTGGCCGCCCAGGCCTGCATCTCATGGAAGAACACCGGGCCATAGGCGCACTTGGGCCCGCCGTGGATATCCAGCACGGCGGGGTATTTTTTCCGGGGGTCATAGTCCTCCGGCAGCAGCACCCAGCCGTCGATCTCCTCGCCGTCCAGCTCCGCCGTGAGGGGCTGGGGCCGGGCCACGTAGGTGTCCTTCAGCACGTCGTCGTTCCAGGCGGTCAGGCAGTGATTGCCGTCCTTTTCCGCCCGGTAGAGCTCCGGCAGCTTCATATCCAGCATGCCCGCAAAGAAAACGCTGCCTTCGTGCACGTCGTAATCGCTGAGCAGGCCGTCCGTGGAGACGACGGTTTCGATCACGCCGTCCGGGCCGATGCGCTTCAGCTTGCAGCCGTCCCTGTCCAGGGCGGGGAAATAGAGATGCTCGCCCTCCGCCTTGGTGAAGCGGGAAGCGCCGTATTCGACGTCGGTCAGCATGGCGTTGCCCAGGCTTTCGTCCGCTTCGCAAAGCAATTTCAGCTCGTTCGACTGGAGATCGAGGGTATAGAAGCAGGGGTTTTCATTGTCCCCGTAGCGCTTGCCGTCCGCGCCGATCACCGCCAGCGCGTCCCCGATGAACTCGATGGCGTAGACCAAAAGCCTTGGCCCCAGCACCTGCTCCGTTTTGCCCGTTTCCAGGTTCAGCCGGTACAGGCAGTCCCGGTTGGGACGGCGGCTGCGGAAGCTGACGCCGCTGAAATAGACGTCCTGCCCGCGGACGCGGAAGGAGCCCACGTCCATATATTTTCCGGTCAGGCGGCGGAGCTTGTTTTCCTTCACCTCATAGAGGAACAGCGCGCTGCGCTTCCCCTGGATCAGGCCCCGGCCGTTGAACACGAAGGGCGACTCCGTCAGCACCTCGTAATCCTTCTCCTCGCCGAGCTTCTCCAGCGCCTTTTTCTTTTTGTCCCCGGTGAGCAGATACAGATCGGGATTGTCCGTGCTGATTTCCCCGACAAGCAGCAGGTTTCCGTCGGGCAGGAGTTTGAAGCCGCCCGCGTCCAGGGGAAGCTCATAGGCCTTTTCCGCCTCGCCGCCGGTGAGGGGCAGGCGATAGAGCACCGTGGACGCGCCTTTTTCCCCCGCGTCCTTTTCCTTTTTCTTTTCATCCCGCTTGTCCGTGGCAAAGAGGATGTGCGCATTATCCTCAAAGAAGAATTCGCCGATCCGGCCGTCGCTGACCATGGGGCGGTCGTTGTCCCCGGCGCGCAGGCGCAGGCGGCTGACGTATTCCTTCTTTTCCCGGTCGATGCCCGTCAGCACATAGGCCAGCTGGCTGCCGTCCGGGGAAAAGGTCAGGGAGGAAAGCATCCGAAAATCCATAAAGGTATCCAGGCTGATCTTTTTCATGGGGGTCACTCCTTCTTTCGTTTGTTATCTGATATGAGGTTCATTCCTCCAGGGCTCCGTCGTACCGGTCGATGCCGCCGATGCTGCTGACATGCAGATAGCCCCGGGCCTGGAGCAGGGCCTCGGCCTGATAGCTGCGCATGCCGCCGTAGCAGTAAAGAAAGATGGGCGTATCCTTTTGAGCGATCGCGGCGATCTCCTCCCGGATGTTTTCGGGCAGCATGCTGACCGCCCCCGAGATATGGCCCTCCGCGTAATCCTCCGCGTCCCGAAGATCGATGAGCACCGCGCCCGGCGTGCTCTGATACAGCAATATTCCCCGGTTGATATCCTCCATGCGTCCGTCCCTCCCGCCTTGCGTTTTCCGTCATTTTTACCCGTTCCTTCAAAGTATACCATATTCTGTCCTCCGTGGCCACAAAAAGAAGAACGCCCCGGGCCCGCAATTTGGGGACTACCCCGGAAGGAAAAACCATACGGAAAAGCGAATGAATGATTTACACACTGTGGAAACAAGCAAAGGAAGCGTGAAGCGAATGCGGTACAGAATCCATCAGAAAACGGGAGATCACATCAGCGAGATCGGCCTGGGCTCCGCCTACATGCCGGAAACGCCGCTGCGGGAGGCCATCCCCGCCCTGCGCCGGGCCTACGAGGGCGGCATCAACTATTACGATCTGGCGGCGGGCGACGGCAAAGCCTTTCCCATGTATGGGGAGGCCTTTGCGGACGTGCGCAAAAGCATCCTGTATCAGATCCATTTCGGCGCGGACTATTACAGGGGCGCCTACGGGTGGTCGCTGGATCTGGACACCGTCAAGCGCTCCATCGAAAAGCAATTGCAGGCGCTGCGCACCGACTATATCGATTACGGCTTCATCCATTGCCAGGACGAATTTTCCGATTGGGAAACCTACCGGAAAAACGGCGTTTACGATTACATCCTGCAATTGAAGGCCCAGGGGATCGTGCGGCGCGTGGGGCTGTCCTCCCATACGCCCGCCGTCATCCAGCGCATCCTGGACGAGGCGGAGGTGGACATGCTGATGTTCTCCGTCAATCCCGCCTATGATTACGGCCAGGGGGAATACGCCAACGGCAGCGCCGACGAGCGCTCCGCGGTCCGCCGCCGGTGCGAAATGGAGGGCATCGGCATCACGGTGATGAAGCCCTTCTCCGGCGGGCAGCTGCTGGACGCCAGGCAATCGCCCTTCGGCCAGGCGCTGACGGAATACCAGTGCATCCGCTACGCCCTGGACAGGCCGGGCGTATTGGCCGTGCTGCCCGGCGCGCAGAGCATCCGCGAAATCGAAACGCTGCTGCAATATGAAAACCAGCCGGAGGAGGCGTTGGATTATTCCGTCATCGGCTCCTTCGCCCCGCCCCAGGCCAGCGGAAAATGCGTGTACTGCAACCACTGCAAGCCCTGCCCCGTGGGCATCGATATCGGCCTGGTGAACAAGTATTACGACCTGGCCAAGGCCGGGGACAGGCTGGCGGTGGAGCACTACAAAACGCTGGAAAAGAGCGCCGCGGACTGCGTCCGGTGCGGCCACTGCGACAGCCGTTGTCCCTTCTCCGTGCGGCAAAGCGAACGCATGCAGGAGATTCAGGCGTTTATGGCATCGCAGCAATAGGCCGACAAAGAGGGGTCTGCCGCTTGGTGGGAGTCATGTGCCGGTCGCCCGGTTCCTTATCCGGGTCCGACAATTTCTGCACCGTCACCAAAGCGCCTTGCCTGTTCCAGATCATCGGCGCTGTCGCCCCGGGCGGTGAATTCCGTGATTGAAAGCGGCGATCAGTTTGAGGAAGAAGCCCTGGCTGACGGCGCTGCGTAAGCAAGACAGGTCCAATTAAAAAGACGGCAGGTGTCTTACCGGCACCGGCCGTCTGGGCATCGACAAAGTCGATGCCCCCGAAGAAAATGAAGTATCATTTTCTTCG
>JAFUHB010000136.1 GCA_017469085.1 Clostridia bacterium | reverse complement strand
CGCCCGGGGCGGTCGTCCCGGCCGGCGAGCAATAAGAGCCGAACGCTTGATGAAGTAGGAGGATAAAGCCATGAGCGATGTAATGGGTTTGATTTATACCGGCGAAATGGATACCCGCCTGCGTGAGCTGACCGCCATGCGCGCGATCGCGGCGCTGCCGATCCTCTCGCGTTACCGCCTGATCGACTTCCCCCTGTCCAACATGGTCAACAGCGGGATCCGCAACATCGGCATCATCATGCAGCGCAACTATCGCAGCCTCCTTGATCACCTGGGCTCCGGCAAGGAATGGGACCTGCACGGCAAGCGCGCCGGCCTGACCATCCTGCCTCCCTTCCTGACCAAGGACAGCGTGGGCGTATACGAAGGCTTCCTGGACGCGCTGCACAGCAATCTCCCCTACCTGCGCTCCATGAAGGAAAAGTATATCGTGCTGACCAACAGCTTCATGCTGTATCACGCCGATTTTGAGGACATGGTGGAGGAGCACGAAAAGAGCGGCGCGGACATCACCCTGATGTACACCAAGGACAAGGGCGTTCGCCGCAGCTCCCAGGGCAAATACTGCGAGGTGCAGGAGGACGGACGGGTCACTCAGATCGAGGTCGATCCCATGATCTCCCGCTTCGATAATACCATGCTCGAGGTGTTCTGCCTGCGGCGCGAGCTGCTGATCAGCCTGATCGACCTGTCCACCAGCCGCGGACACTATCACTTTACCCGCCAGATGCTGCAAACCGGCGTCAACGACAAATCCCTGAACGTACACGGGTATGAGTGCAAGAGCCGCGTTTGGGCCATCGACTCGGTCGAGGCGTATTACCAGTGCAGCATGGAGCTGCTGGACCCGGACGCCCGGGCCTCGCTGTTCCCCAACAACGAGCCTATTTTGACCAAGCTGCGCGATGAAATGCCCTCGCGCTACCTGCCGGGCGCCAAGGTGTCCAACAGCCTGATCGCCGACGGATGCGTGATCGAGGGCACGGTGGAAAACTGCATCCTCTTCCGCTCCGTGCGGATCGGCAAGGACGCCAGCATCCGCAATTCCATCGTCATGCAGGACGGCCGGATCGGCCCGCTCGCGGAGGTCAACCATGTGATCATGGATAAACAATCCGCCGTGCGGGAGTCCACCCGCCTGATCGGCGCCGCGAATTATCCGGTGCTGGTCAGCAAAAACCTGACCGTATGATCCCCCGGCCTCCCGCGATCCGGGAGGCCGTTTTGATCAAAATGCGGGTGGAGTGAGGCGCTTTCCAAACGCCATCGCGTTCCCCGCCCGCCAACGTAAGGAGTGACAGATCATGAAAATTCTGTTTGCGGCCAGCGAATGCGTGCCGTTTGTCAAAACGGGCGGCCTGGCCGACGTGGTCGGCGCCCTCGCGCCGGTGCTCGCTCAAAAGGGCCACGATGTCCGGGTGATCATCCCGATGTTCAGCGTGATCCCCGAGGACTGGGTCAGCCAAATGACCCACGTCGTTGATTTCGAGGTGGACCTTGGATGGCGGCGGCAGTACTGCGGGATCGAGCAGCTCAAAAAGGACGGCGTGGTTTATTACTTCGTCGACAACAAGTATTACTTCGGCCGCAGTTACATTTACGGCCTGGGCGGCGACGAATATGAGCGCTTCGGCTTCTTCTGCCGGGGCGTCCTGAACGCCCTGCCGCTGATCGGCTTTATCCCCGATATCATCCACGCCAACGATTGGCAGACCGGCATGCTGCCCGCCCTGCTCAAGATCCAGTACGCCCATTTGCCCGATTACGCGAACATCCGCACGGTGTACACCATTCACAACCTGCAATACCAGGGCGTGTTCGGCATCGAGCAGTTCAAGGATGTGTTCGGCCTGGGCGACGAGTTCTTCACCGCCGATAAGCTGGAGCACTACGGCGCGGCCAACTGCATGAAGGCCGGCATCGTATACGCCGACGAAATCACCACCGTGAGCCCTTCCTATGCCGAAGAAATCCAGACGGCCTACTACGGCGAGCGGCTGGACGGCCTGCTGCGCGCCCGCCGCAATCACCTGAGCGGCGTGCTCAACGGCATCGATATGGTCGATTACGACCCCGCGACCGATCCGCAGATCGCCCGCACCTACACCCTGCAGGATCTTTCCGGCAAGGCGGAGGATAAACGCGCTCTGCAGGAGCAATTGGGCCTCGAGCAGCGTCCCGACGTTCCGATCATCGGCATGGTGGGCCGCCTCAGCAATCAGAAGGGCCTGGACCTGGTGGATTATATCATCGGCGAGCTCATGCAGGAGGATATCCAGCTGGTGGTCCTGGGCATGGGCGAGGCCAAGTATTTTAACCTCTTCTCCTGGGCGGAGCAGCATTATCCCGGCCGGGTGGCCGCCCGCTTCCAGATGGACATCCAGCTCTCCCATCGCATTTACGCCGGCGCGGATATGTTCCTGATGCCCAGCCAGTTTGAGCCCTGCGGCCTGAGCCAGATGATCGCCCTGCGCTACGGCACGGTGCCCATCGTGCGCGAGACTGGCGGCCTGCGGGACACCGTGCTGAGCTATAACGAGGCCAACGGCGCGGGCAACGGCTTCACCTTCTTCAACTACAATGCCCACGACATGCTGTACACCATCCGCCGCGCGCTGTACTTCTATCACAACCGCAAGGATATCTGGTATCTCCTGCAGACCCGCGGCATGGAGGGCGATTACTCCTGGAGCCAGTCCGCCGATACCTATCTGAGCCTGTACCAGAGCGTGCTGCACCCCGAAGCGCCCGCCCAGGAGCCTCCCGTGGCCCCCATCGAGCCTGCCGCTCCGGTGGCCGAAGCGCCCAAGAAGCCCCGCTCCCGCAAAAAAACTGTCGCTGAAGAAAACGCTCCGGCGGACAAGGCGCCCAAAAAACGTACCGCTAAAAAATAAGCCATAACAGCAAAGACCCCATGCCGCAATGACACTGTCCCGGCATGGGGTTTCTCTTATACGATTGGGCTTATCCTGTTCGGCGATATTATACGGAAATCACGTTCTCCGTTTCCCCGTCGAACAGGTATACGCTTTCCATGGGGATGTGAAAGGTAATGGGGACGTCGGTTTCAGGCGTATCGTGCGAATCCACCTTCAGGATGGCCTGATCGCCGCCGGAGGTGATATAGACGTTGGTATTGTCGCCCAACATCTCGGTCAGCTCGACCTGGGCGGTCAGGGTATAGCCCTCTTCCGCCGCTCCCAGGCGGATCGCTTCGGGACGGAAGCCGAACACCAGCTCCTTACCTTCATAGTCCTTCACCCTTTCGCCCAGCTTCCGGCTGAGGTCCAGGAGATTATCGCCAAAGCGCAGCGCGCCGTTTTGCACTTTGCCGCGCAGGAAATTCATCGGCGGCTCGCCGATAAAGCCCGCCACAAACACATTGGCCGGTTGGAAATAAAGCTCATAGGGCGTGCCGATCTGCTGCACATATCCATCCTTCATGACTACGATACGGTCCGCCAGGGTCATCGCCTCGGTCTGGTCGTGGGTCACGTAGATGGTAGTGGCCCCGGTTTCCTGGTGGATCTGCGCGATCTCGTAGCGCATGGTCACGCGCTGCTTGGCGTCCAGGTTGGACAAAGGCTCGTCCATCAGGAAGATGCCCACCTTGCGGATGATGGCGCGGCCGATCGCCACGCGCTGACGCTGACCGCCGGACAGCGCCCGGGGCAGTCGATCCAGATAATCCGTCAGGCCCAGGATCCGGGCCGTATTCTGTACCCTCTCCTCGATCACATCCTCGTCCACGCCCTGGAGCGTCAGGCCGAAGGCGATATTGTCGTACACCGTCATCTGCGGATACAGCGCGTAGCTTTGAAACACCATGGCCACTTCCCGCTCCCGCGGGCCCATCTCATTGGCGCGCTTGCCGTTCAGCAGGAATTCGCCGTTCGAGATATCCTCCAGCCCCGCGATCATGCGAAGCGTGGTGGATTTTCCGCACCCGGAGGGGCCGACGAACACCACAAACTCTCCCTTTGCAATTTCCAGGTTAAAATTGTGCACCGCATGGAAGCCGTTGGGATAAATTTTGTTGATGTTTTTCAGCGCGATGTACGCCATAGTGTTTCCTCCTTGCGGGCGTTTGCCGCCCCTGCCTGGTAATTCAGGCGGTTTTTCCATTGTGTTCATGGACAAAACGGATACGATTTGCTATAATCAGGACAAAACAGCGGAAAGGAGACCGTCATGAACGACATCACCTACGTGGGAAAGCATCCCCTGATCGTCAACGTTTCGCGTCATGTCCACGAGAGCTGGGAATACGTTTACTGCACCTACGGCGCTGGGACCTTTACCTTCGACAACCGGACTGTGGCCTACAAAAAGGGCGACGTGGTGGTGATCCCGCCGATGGTGCCCCATTCCAACGCCAGCGAGACGGGGTTCCAGAACATCCACATCAACATGCTGGAGCCCTCCCACAAGCTCAAGGAGCCGACCATCCTGACCGACGACAGCAACCACTTCCTGCTGGACGCCTTTACCGCCGCCTTCTTCCATTTCTACTCCGACCGCAAGGAGCGCACCGCCCTTTTAGCCGCTTACGGCAACCTGATCAGCTGCTATCTGTCCGCCTATCAGACAGGGCTGCCCCGTTCCGGAGTCGTGGAGGAGATCGAGCTCACCATCATCAACAGCTACGCCGACGCCGATTTCAAGCTGGACGCCTACCTGAAGTCCCTTCCCTTCAGCTACGACTACCTGCGCAAGCTGTTTCAGAAGGAACTGGGCGTGACCCCGCACCAATACCTGAACGACAAGCGCCTGCAGATCGCCGCCGAGCTGCTGGTCAACACCGCCAGCGACGCGACGGCCGTGGCGGACATCGCCCGCATGTGCGGATTTCGGGAGCCGCTCTACTTTTCCCGCATGTTCAAGAAAAAGTACGGCGTCGCGCCCAGCTACTACTACCGCTCCCGGCGAAGCGCCGAGGACCAGGCGCGCAAGGACCCGACCAGCGTCAAAAAAATGCTCTGAGCGCCGGGCGGCAAGCCCTGCCTCACTCCCTAGGAGCCTGCCGGGCTCCCTTTTTGGCGTCCGCCCAAATCCGTTTCCCCGTGCGCTTCATTTGCAGGAACAGCAGATCCCACGCGGCGGTGAAAACGCCGAACAGGATGGGCTCCACCCCCAACGGCACCGTATCCGCCGCATGAGTGAGGGCGATCACGGCGGCGTTGATCGCGTTGTACGTCATCACCACGCAAAACAGGAGCAGAAAGGCGTACAGGACGTTCTTTGGGAGGGAGGAAAAGCCTTTCTTAGGGAACATCATCCATCGGTCGTTAGCGCCGGGCGTTTTGGCGTAGAAGCGGTAAATGCTGTTGACCAGCAGATCCGTCACAAAGCCGAGTGCCAACCCGACCACCAGCAGCAGGTCCAATTGATCGGGCAAATAAGTGCCCAACCCCCACAGGAAGAAGAAGCACACCATACCGGCAAACCAGACCTTGATCAGCACCGCCTTCACCCAATCGGACAGGCGAAGCTTGGGCCCAGAGCGATACTTGCGCAGCTCCTCCTCGCTGACAGGGGGAGAATTGTCCCGGTCCGCGTTGACCAGGTCGTCGACCGCCTTGACGTGCAGCCGGTAATAATCGGCCGCCGCCCGCTCCTCATCCCGGGGAGCGGCCCCCTTTTTTCTGGCCATAGGGCAGCTCAGGCGTCCTCGCCGCTGATGTCGATCGCGTCCATCCCGCCGTTGCCCTCAACCTCCACGGAGGTATTGATCTTTTTGATCAGCTTGGAATAGAAGGGCAGCAGGGCAACCAGCGCCACGCCGATCCACAGCATCACCGTATGCACGTTCAGCACATGACGGGCTGTGGAAATAAAACTGTTGACGCCGGTCGGATCGATCCGATTCTCCTCGCGCGTAATCGCGTTGGTGATGCAGCGGCCGTAATAAAAATCGCAGTACAGCACGACCCCGACCATGACCAGCATCAGCGCCAGCATGGGCACGTTCACCTTTTTCCGGTGCGGGAAGGCGTTCAGAAAGCAGACCAGCAGCAGGATGGAGAACAGCATGGTCGCAAACCCAGCCAGCCCCATGCCCTGCGCCTGGATGCGGGCGGTGGTATTGGAAATGCTGGTCAGGTTGAGCGAGTAATAGAGGAAGGCGATCGCCAGCGCCAGCAGCGCGATGGTCTGCGGCTTGCGCTTCAGGCCAACGAGGCGCTTACGGCAGAATTCCCGGAAGCCGGAGGGAGTATTTGCCATGCTTATCGGGCCTCCTTTCGGATCGCGTTGGTGGTTTCCTTGTCGAAGAAGTGCTTTTTCTTGAAATCCACGCGGATCAGGTCGCCGCTGTGATAGCTGGTCCAGCCGCGCAGCTTGGCGGAAATGCGGTTGTTCAGCGCCTCCCCCATGTGCCCGTGCACCAGCGTATTCATGCCCAGGTTCTCATTGGAGAACACCTTGACTGGCAGATCGCTGCCGACGTCGATATCCTCCGGCCGCACGCCCAGCGTGATCTCCTTGTGCAGGTAATCGGCCAGCGTAGCCTTTTCTTCGTCGATCAGGCTGACCTCAAAGCCGTTGCCCCGGAGCCTGCCCTCCTCAAAGGTCACGTCGTAGAAGTTCATGGGCGGCAGCCCGATGAAGCCGGCCACAAAAAGGTTATTGGGCGTATCATACAGCTCAAGGGGGGTCCCGATCTGCTGCACCCGCCCCATGGACATGCAGACGATCCGGTCAGCCAGGGTCAGCGCCTCGGTCTGGTCGTGCGTCACATACAGCATGGTCGCCTGGAGGCGCTTGTGCAGAAGCAGGATCTCCCGCCTGGTCGCTCCGCGCAGCTTGGCGTCCAGGTTGGATAGCGGCTCGTCAAACAGGAATACCTTGGGGCTGCGCACGATGGAGCAGCCCATTGCCACGCGTTGGCGCTGTCCGCCGGACAACTGGGCGGGCTTTTTGTTCAGCTGATTGGTCAGGCCCAGGATCTCGGCGGCTGCCAGCACCTTCTTGTGGATCACATTGGGATCCTCGCCGCGCAGCGTCAGGGAGAAGGCCATGTTTTCGTAAATGGTCATATGACCGTACAGGGCGTAATTCTGGAACACCATTGCCATATCCCTGTCCTTGGCCGGGGTCTGGGTGATGTTGCGGCCGTCCAGCGTCAGGGTGCCGCGCGAAATGTCCTCCAGCCCCGCGACCATACGCAGCGTTGTGGATTTGCCGCAGCCCGAAGGACCGACCAGCACGATCAGCTCGCCATCCTTCACGTCCAGGTTAAAATCAAAGACGGCCTGTACGTTATTGTCATAGATTTTATCGATATGCTGCAGGGAAAGCTCTGCCATCTTGACCCCTCCTTATGCCTGCCGCCCGTTCAGGGAGGCGACATGCGCGTTCAGCGCGCGGCTCTTGCGCAGGTTGACCGCGGCGCTCACAAAGAGACAGACGGCGGAAACGGCCAGGTAAACGATCACCCGGATGTACTGCGCGTCCCCCATGACCTGCGTCTGCACGCCGCCCGCGCGCACCGTGGCCGCATGCGCCCCGGCGGGCAGGATGAATATGCGGACGATCTGGATCACGCCCAGCGCGACCAGCAGCCAGGAATAGCCCTGCTTATAGTTCTTGACGCCCTCGGAGCCCAGGAACACCGCCAGCATGAACACCAGGTTATAGATGATGGAGGCGCCGATCAGGATATTGTAATAGTAGGTTCCTACGTCGGATTTATAAATACTGACAAAGAAAAGCACATCAAACAGGATGGCCAGGATCGCCAGGCGGGAGGAGGTCGTATTCTTGGTATAGCGCAGGCGATCCAGCTTGATCAAGCGTTCGTCGTTCATGCGTTCGCCGCCTTTCCAGCCGCAAGCAGGCTTTGTTCATCCTTCATGAGCTTCCTCTTCCAGAACACATTCAGGATCAGCAGCGCGGACGCCAGCAGCGTCAGCGCGAATACAGCGTAATGCGCGTCAAACCAGAAGGTGGATTCCGGCCCGATATACGGCGTTTCCCATATGGAGGACCAGAGCGCCAGGGACTCAAAATCCAACTGGAGATACTGCGCCTTAAAACCGGTCAGCTGGCCGTGCGCCCACACCGCGATCGCGACGTTGGCGATCACATTCAGCGCGACCACGGCATAATTGCCCACGTAATATTTCCTGCGCGTGCTGGTATTGGTGATAAACAGCAGGCAGGACAAAAGGATCAGCACGATGCTGAACCGGAGCAGCAGCCGGTTGAAGGGCTGCATGTCATAATAGATGATGGAGCCCGGGACATCCGTCTCAAGCAGATTGTCCGGGTTGCGCATCATGGGGTACAGGCTGTCATAAAGATCCGTCATCAGCCCGAGCGAATACAAAAATACGACCACGCTCGCGACCAGCGACAGAAAACAGATGACCCGCTGTATCGTCATTTGCTTTTTATACATGATGACCCACCCCCGCTTTGGTCCGCCCCGCCGCCCGGCCCGAGCAAAGCCGGGTCAGGCGGCGGGGCCGCAATTCTTTATTTCAGGCTGTCATAGTAAGCCTGCAGGCGCTGCCAGGCCTGGCCCTTGAGCGCCAGGTACTGCTTGCCGTGCCAAGCGCCGCTGACGGTGGCCGCGGCCTCCTCGGCGCTGGAGAGACCTGCCTCGGTGTAGCCCTTCACAATGATGTCGACGAAGATGTTTTCGCCGCCCTTGGAGGAGGAGAACTTGCCGTTGGAGGTCAGCTCCGCATAGGAGTTGAT
>JAFUHB010000135.1 GCA_017469085.1 Clostridia bacterium | reverse complement strand
GTCGTAATCGATCTCAGGGAAGAGCAGCTGCTCATGGATGCCCAGGGCGTAATTGCCGCGGCCGTCGAAGGCCTTGGTGCTCACGCCGCGGAAGTCACGCACGCGGGGCAGCGCTACGCTGACCAGCTTATCGGTGAACTCTTCCATCCGGGCGCCGCGCAGGGTGACCTTGGCGCCAATGTTCTGGCCTTCGCGGACCTTGAAGTTCGCGACGGACTTCTTCGCCTTGGTGACCTGGGGCTTCTGGCCGGAGATCTGGGTGAGTTCGGCGACGGCGGACTCCAGCGCCTTGGCGTTGTCCTTGCAATCGCCCAGGCCCATGTTGATGATCACCTTCACGAGCTTGGGGATTTCCATCACGTTCTTGTAGCCGAATTTCTGCTGAAGAGCAGGCACGGCTTCGTTGACATATCTTTCATGCAGTCTGGTTGCCATTTGCCTTACCCTCCTTTACTCAAGCTCCGTGCCGCACTTCTTGCAGACGCGGGTCACGGTGCGAACCTTCTTGCCGTCCTTCTCGGTGACGGTCACTTTGCGGCCGAAGCGGCGGCCGGCGTTGCACTTCGCGCAGTACAGCATCACGTTGCTGGCATCGATGGCGGCTTCCTTTTCGATGATGCCGCCGGGCTGGCCCTGCATGCGGGGCTTCTGGTGCTTCTTGACCATCGCAACGCCTTCCACGATCACGCGGTTTGCCTTGGGATAAGCGGTCAGCACCTTGCCCTGCTTGCCCTTGTCCTGACCGGAGATGACAACGACGGTGTCTTTTGCTTTCACAAACATTTCGTTTTGTCCTCCTTACAGCACTTCGGGAGCGAGAGAGACGATCTTCATGAAGTCCTTCTCGCGCAGTTCGCGGGCAACCGGTCCAAAGATACGGGTGCCGGTGGGCATCTTGTCGTCGTTGACAAGCACGGCGGCGTTGTCGTCGAAGCGGATGTAGCTTCCGTCCGCCCGGCGCTTGGGCTGGTGCTGACGGACGATCACGGCCTTGACCACATCGCCCTTCTTCACCGATCCGCCCGGGGTCGCGCTCTTGACCGACGCCACGATAATGTCGCCGATCGAGCCGGTACGACGGAAGGACCCGCCCAGCACGCGGATGCACATGATTTCCTTGGCGCCGGAATTATCGGCAACCTTGAGTCGCGTTTGCGGCTGAATCATAGGGGTTTCCTCCTTTATGGATTCCTCTTCATGCGGCTCCCGCGGGTCTCCCCGCTTGCCCATGAGAGGTCGTCAACAATGGACATTTCTTACCCGGATACCGGGTGAGAGGATTTTTGGGCTTTCCTTGAAAGCCACAACGCGGCTTACTTCGCCTTTTCGACGATCTCCACCAGGCGCCAGTGCTTTTCCTTGGAGAGCGGACGGGTTTCCATCACCTTCACGGTGTCGCCGACGCCGCACTCGTTGTTCTCGTCGTGGGCCTTGATCTTGGTCGTCTTCTTGATGTATTTGCTGTAGAGCGGGTGCTTGACCAGGGTGGAAAGCTTGACGACGATGGTCTTATCCATCTTGTCGCTGACCACGACGCCGGTGCGGGTCTTGCGCATGCCCCTCTGTTCCTTGACTTCAGACATCGGTCTTTTCCTCCTTATCGCGGCTTATCGCCCGGCCTTGATTTCCTTCTGGCGCTGCACGGTCAACGCGCGGGCGATGTCCTTGCGCACAGCGGAAATCTGCATGGTATTTTCCAGCTGACCGGTGGCAAGCCGGAAACGAAGGTTGAACAGCTCTTCCTTGAGCTCGGCGACCTTCGCCGTCAGTTCTTCATTGGTCATGGACTCGAAATTGCTGGCCTTCATTTGCTTTCACCACCCGCTTCTTTGGCAGTTTGCTCTTTGGAGACGATCTTGGTCTTGAGCGGCAGCTTGCCGGACGCAAGACGGAGCGCTTCCTTCGCGATCGCGGCGTCGATGCCGCCGATCTCGAACAGGATACGGCCCGGACGGACCACGGCGACCCAGTATTCGGGCGCGCCCTTACCGGAGCCCATTCGGGTCTCGGCGGGCTTGGCGGTCACGGGCTTGTCGGGGAAGATCTTGATCCAGACCTGGCCGCCGCGCTTGGTGTAGCGGGTCAGCGCCACACGGGCCGCCTCGATCTGCTGGGAGGTGACCCAGCAGGGCTCCAGGGCCTGAAGGCCCCAATCACCGTAGGCAATGTAATTGCCGCGATGCGCGGCGCCCTTCATACGGCCGCGGAACACCTTGCGGTGTTTGACTCTCTTCGGCATCAGCATAAATTATCTGCCTCCTTCGGTAGCGGGCGCCTTGCGCGGAACAACCTTCTTGGCGTTCGGCAGAACCTGGCCCTTGTAGATCCAGACCTTGATGCCCAGGCGGCCGTAGGTCGTCTTGGCTTCCGCGAAACCGTAATCGATGTTCGCGCGCAGGGTCTGCAGGGGGATGGAGCCCTCGTGATACTGCTCGGTGCGGGCGATGTCCGCGCCGCCCAGACGGCCGGAGATCGCGGTCTTGATGCCCTTTGCGCCGGCCTTGGTCGCGCGCTGGATGCTCTGCTTCATCGCGCGGCGGAAGGAAATGCGCTTTTCGAGCTGCTGGGCGATGTTCTCGGCCACCAGCTGAGCGTCGGTGTCGGGGGACTTGATGTCCATCACATTGACGTTGACCGCGTGGCCGACCTTCTTTTCGATCTCGGCCTTGAGGTCCTCGATGCCCTTGCCGCCGCGGCCGATGATCATGCCGGGCTTGCCGGTGAACAGGTTGACCGTCATGCGGTTGGCGCTGCGCTCGATGTCGATGCGGCTGATGCCGGTGTTGTAGAACTTTTCCTTGAGCATTTCGCGCAGCTCATAGTCTTCCTTCAGCTGCTTGGCGAAATCCTTCTTGTCGCTGTACCACCGGGTGCTCCAGTCAAAGATGACGCCGACGCGAGCACCGTGGGGATTTACTTTCTGACCCATATTAATCCTCCTTCGCCTTTCTGGTGTCAAGCGCCACGGTGATGTGGCAGGTGCGCCGGAGCATCGGGGAAGCGCTGCCGCGGCTGCGGGCTACGTAGCGCTTGAGGGTCGGGCCGGGATTGGCGTAGGCCTGGGCCACGTACAGCTCGCTCTCGTCCAGGTTCTTGTTGTTCACCGCGTTGGCGATGGCGGACTTGAGCACCTTGTAGATCACAGGCGAAGCGGCCTTGGGGGTGAACTCCAGGATCGCCAGCGCTTCACGCACGTCCTTGCCGCGGATCAGATCCAGCACGATGCCGGCCTTGCGGGAGGAAATGCGGATATACCGGGCAGTTGCCTGCGGCAGCGCGTTGGCGCGCTTTTCGGCGCGCGCCGCGCCTTTGGTTTTCGTATTGGTTGCCATAGCTTCTTTCCTCCCTAATTATCTGCCGCCGGCGGACTTTTCGCCAGCGTGGCCGCGGAAGGTGCGGGTCGGGGCGAACTCGCCCAGCTTATGGCCCACCATGTCCTCCGTGACATACACCGGTACGTGCTTGCGACCGTCGTGCACGGCGATCGTGTGACCGACGAATTCAGGGAAAATCGTGGAAGCGCGGCTCCAGGTCTTGACGACCGTCTTGTTGCCGCTTTCATTCATCGCGACGATGCGCTTCATCAGCGCTTCTTCGACATAAGGTCCCTTTTTTACGGAACGGCTCATGCGTTATGTCCTCCTTCCTTGCCGCAGGATTACTTGCCCGCGCGCTTTACGATCAGTCGGTTGGAATACTTCTTGTGCTTGCGGGTCTTGTAACCGAGCGCAGGCTTGCCCCACGGGGTCACAGGAGCAGGCATACCGACGGGGGACTTGCCTTCGCCGCCGCCGTGCGGATGGTCGCAGGGATTCATGACGACGCCGCGGACGGTGGGACGGATGCCCATGTGGCGGGTGCGGCCGGCCTTGCCGATGCGGACGTTCTCATGATCGGTGTTGCCCACGGTGCCGATCGTCGCCATGGCGTTGATCGGGATCTTGCGGACCTCGCCGCTGGGAAGACGGACCTGCGCGAAGGCGCCTTCCTTGGCCATGAGCTGAGCACTCATGCCGGCGGAGCGGACCAGCTGGCCACCGCGGCCGGGCTTGATCTCCACATTGTGGATCAGCGTGCCGACGGGGATGTTGGCCAGGGGCAGCGCGTTGCCGGGCTTGATGTCGACGTTCTCGCCGGCCTCGATGGTATCGCCGACCTTGACGTCGAGCGGAGCCAGGATGTAGCGCTTTTCGCCGTCCACATAGTGGAGCAGGGCGATGAAGGCGCTGCGGTTGGGATCGTATTCGATCGCCGCGACCTTGGCGGGGATGTCCTTCTTATCGCGCTTGAAATCGATCAGGCGGTAGGTCTTCTTGCTGCCGCCGCCCTGGTGGCGGACGGTGATCTTGCCCTGCGCGTTCCGGCCGGAGTTCTTTTTGATGTGCTCGGTCAGGGACTTTTCGGGCTTCTTCTTGGTGATCTCCTCAAAGGTGAGGACCGACATATGACGGCGGGCGGCCGAAGTCGGTTTATAAACTCTGATACCCATGATCTTCTCCTCCCTTATTCGGCCATGCCTTCGAAGAATTCGATCGGCTTGGAGTCTTCCTTCAGGGTCACATAGGCCTTTTTGACCTCGGCGGTGCGGCCCTGGTAACGGCCCTGGCTCTTGATCTTGCCGATGGTGCGCAGGGTATTCACGCGGGCGACCTTGACCGGGAAGCAGGCCTCGACGGCCTTCTTGATTTCCGTCTTGTTGGCGGAGATCGCTACTTCAAAGATATAACGCTTGTCCGCGATGCCATCGTAACCTTTTTCGGTCAGGACAGGACGCAGGATGATATCATGCGGGTCCTTCATGCGTACACCTCCTGGATGTCCTGCATCGCGCCCTTGACCACGACGATCTTGTCGGCGTTCAGCAGGTCGTAAACGTTGATGGTGTTGACATAGGCGTCTTTGAGGCCCTCGATGTTCTTCGCGGCGCGGATGACGTCCTTCTGCTCGTTGTCAACGACCAGCAGCACCTTCTTGTCGGCGCCCAGCGCGGTCAGCATCTTGGCCACGTGCTTGGTCTTGGCTTCGGGCAGCTCGATCTTGTCCACCACGATGATATTGCCATCGTTGAACTGGGTGGTCAGGGCGCTCTTCATGGCCAGGCGGCGCACCTTATTGGGCACCTTGACCACATAATCGCGGGGCTGGGGCGCGAACACGACGCCGCCGTGACGGAACTGGGGCGCGCGGTTGCCATGATGGCGAGCGTTGCCGGTGCCCTTTTGACGATAGATCTTACGGCCGCCGCCACGGACCATGCCGCGGGTGAGGGCGCTCTGCGTGCCCTGGCGCTGCGCGGCCAGATAGGAGCGGACGACCAGGTGCATCGCGGCGGTGTTGGGCTCTACGGCGAAAATCTCGTCCTTGAGCTCCAGCGTGCCGACCGACTTGCCCTGCATATCTACCACTGCGATATTAGGCATGTCTGTTTCCTCCTTGATTAGGCCTTGCAGGAATTACGGATGAGCAGCAGTCCCTTATCGGGGCCGGGCACCGCGCCGTGAACGAGCAGCAGGCTGCGCTCGGCATCCACCTTGACGATGGACAGGTGCTGGATGGTGACCCGCTCTACGCCGTAATGGCCAGGCATCTTCTTGTTCTTGAACACGCGGGAAGGATCGGAGTTGGCGCTCATGGAGCCCACGCCGCGGTGGTACTTGGAGCCGTGCGCCATGGGGCCGGTGTGCTGGTTCCAGCGATAGATCGCGCCCTGGAAGCCGCGGCCCTTGGTGGTGCCGGTGATGTCCACGGTCTCGCCCTCTTCAAAGACGTCGGCCTTGACGACCTGGCCCACTTCATAGGAAGCGGAATCGTCCAGACGGAACTCGCGGAGGGTGCGGGCCGGATTGACGCCGGCCTTCTTGTAGTGGCCCTGAACCGGCTTGGTCAGCAGCTTTTCGGCCCGCTTTTCGGGCAGCTCTTCAAAGCTGAACTGAACGGATTCGTAGCCGTCCTTCTCGACGGTCTTCTTCTGCACGACGGTGCAGGGGCCTGCCTGGATCACGGTCACCGGGACAAGACGGCCGTCCGGCAGGAAAATCTGGGTCATGCCCAGCTTTTTACCGATAATTGCCTTTTTCATGATTGCCCTCCTGCCTTACAGCTTGATTTCGATATCGACGCCGGCGGGCAGATCGATCTTGGTCATCGCGTCCACGGTGTGCTGGTTGATGTTGTACACATCGATCAGGCGCTTGTGGGTGCGGCGCTCGAACTGTTCACGGGAGTCCTTGTACTTGTGGGGAGAACGGAGGATCGTCACGATCTCCTTCTCGGTCGGCAGCGGGATGGGGCCCGACACGCGGGCGCCGGTGCGCTTGGCGGTTTCCACAATGCGCTCGGCGGACTGATCAACGAGATTGTGCTCGTAGCCCTTGAGCTTGATGCGGATCTTCTGGTTGGCCATAGGTTTTCCTCCTTGTCGTAACTCTTCCCCGCGGGGGGAGATATCGCCGTCATCCTTGGACGCTTCGCAGGGTGCGTCCGCCGGGCCGAAGCCCCGATGCGGCAAACCCGCCGGGCGCCGCTCTTTTGCGGCTTTGAGTCCGTCGCCCGATTTCCGAGCTGGTCCACGATAATTACCCGTTCCGGCCAGAACGGCAACTTACCGCTTCATCCCTTAGACAGACAACATGCCTATTATACGGGAAGTACACGAAAAATGCAATAGGATTTTCAAATTATTTTTACGTTTTTTTCGTTTTCAACGCCGTGAAACGCCGATTTCGCGCCGTTTCCTAAGACGATATATTAACGCACCGTCACGCGTACACATACGCGATTTCTCGCAGGCCTCTCGCCGGTCATGAGGAGGCGTCATACGCTGCATCCTCTCCATGTCAAAGCGCCCATCCGCTGATCGGACGGGCGCTTCGCGCAAGCAGGCATGACTTCGCCTGCGCATCGTATTTTGTTATTGGATTGCCTCCGCCGCTACCGTACCGGACAGGCGGCCGAAGGTGAAGGAATCGCCCAGGCCCGAGCCGTCCACGCGGAAGGTGCCGTGGAAACCGCCGGTCACCTCGCCGGCCGCGTACAGGCCTTCAATGGCCGTGCCGTCGTCCTTGACGACCTGCGTCCGCTCATTGATCAGCACGCCGCCCATGAAGTAATGCGCGCCGACGCCGAAGCGATAGGCATACAGAGTGCCTTCGATGGGATTCAGGTTCTGCGCGCGGCCATACGCGTCGTCGGTGCCGTCGGCAATGTCCTCATTAAAGGCCCGGATCGTTGCCTCCAGCGCCTCCGCGTCCAAACCGAGCTGTTCGGCGATCTCCGCGGCGGTTTCCCCCTTCACGGCGTAGCCCGCGTTGTACAGGCCCTCCAGGGTGCCATTCAGATTCTTTTCGGTGAATACACAATATACCTCGCCCTTATCCTGGGCCAGCAGTGCGTCAGGGATCTCAAAGCCCTCGGCGGTGAAGCGCTGGGCCTGGTTGTTCACGTAGATCGCGTCGGGGGTAAAGCCGCCGGGCAGCGAAAAGGGCAGGATCATGCCGTAGCCGGGCACCACGGCGGGGAAGGTCTGGATGGCGTCCAGGTTCACAGCGGCGGCGCCCAGGGCCTGGGCCATCAGCAGCCCCTCGCCGGTGGTGGGCGACACCTCGTCGGTCACGGCGTTAGCAAGGCGGGGATTGACCTTACCCACCAGCTCGCTGTTTTGTCCAAAGCCGCCGGTGCACAGGATCACGGCTTTGCCGGTGAAGGCGATCTCCTCTCCCCGATCGTTCACGGCCACAACGCCGACGACCTTGCCGCTTTCGTCGGTGGTCAGCGTCGTCACATCCATGTTGTAATACAGGTTCACATCGGTTTCCAGCAGGCGGGCTGTCACGGCGTTGACCATGGTGATGGCGGTGGAGCCGTCGGCGGTCGCCTTGAGCATATAGTAGTTCTGCTGGCTGTTGCGGTTATCCTCGGCAATGTCTACCACGAATTCCACGCCCAGGCCGCTCATCCAATCGATGGTCTCGCCGGAGTTGCTGACAAAAGCGTCCACCAGGGCTTCCACGGCGTCCTCGTTGTTCATCTGCAGGGATTTGAGGCCGTCCTTGGAGGCGCTGGCAGCGATATATTTTTCATCGGCCAGCTGGACCTTGGAATCGGCGGCATTGATGCCGTTGGCGGAGCAGATGGTATTGCCGCCGGTACGGCTGGACTTTTCCAGCAGGATCACGGACGCGCCCTTGTCCGCCGCGGCAATGGCAGCGCTCATGCCCGCAGCGCCCGCGCCGACCACGATGATGTCGGCCTCGGTGACGACGGCAGCCTCCTCCGCCTTCACGGCGGCCATTTCGAGCGCGGCGATGTCGCCGCCCGCTTCCGCGATCGCGGCCTTCACGGCCTTGAGATACGCGGCGGTGGAAATGGTAGCGCCGGCCACGGTATCGACGGCCAGGGACTGATTGTCCACGATCAGGGCGGACAAATGATCCATGGCGGCCACGCCGATGGTTTCCGTTTCGTTGCTCGTCACGGTGATCTCTTCGATCGCGCTGTCCCCCACCGTCACGCTGACGGTAATATCCCCGAACAGACCGGGCTCGGTCTTTTCGTATACGCCGGGCGTATAAGCGCCCTCCGCCAGGGCGGCGGCGCTCAGCAGCATCATAGCCGCCAGCAGCAATGCAAGTACCTTTTTCATCTTGGTTCCTCCTCTTTCTATCTCATTCCCGGCCTGTGGGCGCGGGATGATTTCCTATTTATTGCCAATCCTTCTTTATTCTTCCAGTCCTTCGGCCCGCATCTCCTCGATGATCCGGATCCCACCGGAGGTGCCCAGGCGCGTAGCTCCGGCCTCCAGCATGGCCTTGGCGTCCGCCCAGGTGCGGATGCCGCCGGCCGCCTTCACCTGCACATTGGGCCCGGCATAGCGCTTCATCAGCGCCACATGCTCCTTTTTCGCCCCTGCGGTGCCAAAGCCCGTGCTTGTTTTTACAAAATCGGGCTTCACCCGGCAGGCGATCCTGGCCGCCTCGATGATTTCTTCTTCCGTCAGATAACAGGTTTCAAAGATCACCTTGCAGCAGATGCCCGCCCGCCGGGCTACAGCCGTCATGGCCGCCATCTCCCGCTCTATATAATCGTAATCGTGCTCCTTTAATTTGCCGACGTTGAGCACATAATCAAATTCCTGGCAGCCGTCCCGCACGGCGTTTTCGGCCTCGGCCACCTTGGTTTCGACGGTCGTCTGCCCAAGGGGGAAGGCGATCGCCGCGCCGGTCAGCACTGTGCTTCCCTCAAGCAGCTTCCGGCACAGGGCGACGGGATAAGGATTGATCGCCACGGACCGAAAGCCGTATGTCACCGCCTCCTCGCAGAGCCTTCTGAAATCCTCCTTCGTGGCAAAGGCCTTCAGATTGGTATGGTCGATCATCCCGGCCACCTGAGATACCGTCCAAATCATTGGTTTTCCTCCTTCCGTCCGGTTGTCCCGAGCGCGGACATCCGCACTTTTTTGTCAAGCCCACGCTGTGTTAAAAGGGCGCGGGGAAAGCCCGCCTCATGGTAAGCGTCGGACACCGTGTGGATCAGCTGATGAAAAATGTGATGCTCAAGCGTGTCCGCAAGCGTCTCCTCCCGTTCGTCCTCCGGCAGGCAGCACCACCAAAGCACTACGCCGACGCAGGTGATCCGAAGGTCCTTTTTGATGTTGCCGACCACCTTTTCTGTGTCGTCCGCGCCGAAGAAATGCGTCCGCACAAAGCCGGCGGCAAGCCCCTCCCCCACAGCGGGAAAAAGCCCCGCCGTGAACAACTCGGGAAACAATCCATTTGCTCCCGGCCCATTCAGGTATAAATAGCGCACGACGCCACGCCCCAGTCCCTCGCAAAACGCGCCGAAGACCAGCCCGTACCACAGGCATCGGGCAATATAATCCCCCTCGGCGATCTCTGAAGGACAGGGATTGCTTTGCATGCACGCCTC
Organism: Clostridia bacterium; assembly: GCA_017469085.1. Lineage (GTDB taxonomy): Bacteria > Bacillota > Clostridia > Christensenellales > Aristaeellaceae > UBA4246. The sequence goes on along the minus strand of JAFUHB010000135.1, from coordinate 6,673 downwards.
AAACTGGCGTTCACAGCAGGCGGCCACTACCCGTTCCTTGCTGCCGAAGTGATGATAAAAGGAGCCGTAGGCCGCGCCGGCCCTTTCGCACACGCCGCGTACCGTCACCGCCTCCAGGCCGCCGTCCGCCAACAGCTCCTCCGTTGCGTCCAGGATGCTCCGTTTGGTCTTCAGCGATTTTTCCTCATGCGGCATCAACCCCGCCATGCGCGTCACCTCCTGTTGCATAAATTAAATCATGATTTATTTTTATTGTCAAGCATTTTTTAGATCGCGATTTATTTTAGTGTAAAAGATTGGAAAAAGCCGTCGAAAAGGCCGTCGGCGGCAGAACAATCCTTGAAACAGCGGCGCTTTCGCGGTATAATGAAAAAGGAGGCGGAACCCGTTCCGCCGGAAAGGCGCTTATTCCATGAAAAAGCTTTGCGTTTTACTGTTCATCATGATCCTATTCCCTCTGACAGGGGCTTCTTTCGCGCACGGGGACGAAACGCAGTCGCTCACCCCGCGCGAGCAGTTCATCGAGGATATCATCGGCACCGCCGAGCAGCTGTACCTCAAAACCAATTCCGGCAAAAAGGCCATGCGGGCCCAAAAAAGCGGTGATATTTACGTTTGTAAGAACTTCACCGTTCATGTATTTCGGGAAAACGCCGGCAAATACCGCATCGGTGAATTTCCGGACGTCAAGCTGGTGATCCCGGACAATCTGCCGGCCAAGCAATGTAAAAAAACCGATTACGGCGTCGAATGGAAGGAGGTCGCCGCCTCCGACGGGAACCCGTTTTACATCGCCGCCCAATTCATCTATGACACAGGCAAAACCAAGGCCGAGAACCGGGAAGCGGCCCGCGAATTCCTGAAACTGGCCCAGCGGGGCGACTATTTCCAGATGCGCGCCAACTACTATTATGGGATCGGGGCGCACAGCATGATCTTTACCGCCCCCTACGACCCGGAAACCGACACCGTGACCTGGTGCGACAGCAATATGAAGGGCAAAAAGGTGGACGGCGTGCGCTACGGCTACGTGCAGTTCAACGCCAACAAGGAGATCGATTGGTTTGTCGACGCCTTCTGCCGAAACAGATACGGCGCGACGATCTATCGCCTGCGGGACGATATCATCCTCGCGGAATAAAGACGCTTTGACGCAATGCCACTTTGGGCCGCCCCTCGCGGCAGGCCTGACAAAAGAAAGGAACGGATCGAATGTCTACGCTGCACAACACCGCTGAAAAAGGCGATTTCGCCAAGACCGTGCTGATGCCCGGCGACCCGCTCAGGGCCAAATTCATCGCCGAAACCTACCTGCAAAACGCCAAGCTGGTCAACAACGTGCGCGGCATCCAGGGCTACACCGGCGAATACAAGGGCAAGCGGGTGTCCGTCATGGCCAGCGGCATGGGCATGCCCTCCATCGGCATCTACTCCTACGAGCTGTACAACATGTATGATGTGGACAATATTATCCGCGTCGGCTCGGCCGGACTGATCGATAAGGACCTGAAGATCCGCTCGGTCGTGGCGGCCATGAGCGCGTATTCCAATTCCGCCTATGGCGATCAGTACGGCTTCCGGGGCAACCTCGGACCCTGCGCCTCCTACGACCTGCTGAGCCGCGCCGTGGAGGCCGCCAAACGGCTGAACGTCACCCTGACCGTGGGTCCCACTTATTCCTCGGACACCTTCTATGACGAGCGCAGCCAGCTGGAGGTGCTCCAGAAGCTGCACGTGCTGGCGATCGAAATGGAGGCCTACGCCCTGTACCTGAACGCCGCCCGCGCCGGCAAGAACGCCCTGGCCCTGCTGACCATTTCCGATAACCCTTACACCGGGGAAAGCTGCACCCCGCAGGAGGTGCGCGAGACCTTCACCCAGATGATGGAAATCGCGCTGGAGATCGCGTGAAGATTCTGGTTTCCGCCTGCCTGCTGGGCGTCCCCTGCCGCTATGACGGCCAAAGCAAGACCGACCCGCGCGTATTGGCGCTTCGCGACCGGCACGAGCTGATCCCGATCTGCCCTGAGCAATTGGGCGGCCTGTCCACCCCCCGCGCTCCCTCCGAGTGCCGGGGCGAGCGGGTGATCGACCAAAACGGGCAGGACAATACCAAAGCCTTCCGCCGCGGCGCGGAATACGCGGCGCTAATCTCACGGACGCTTGGCGCCGAGGCCGCCGTGCTCAAGGCCAAGAGCCCCTCCTGCGGCTTGGGACGGATCTATGACGGCACCTTTTCGGGGACGCTGACGGAGGGCTCGGGCGTGACCGCCCAGGCGCTCCTGGCCGCAGGCATACCCGTATATACGGAAAACGACCTGGATCATTTCCCGTCGGCGGGATAAAATCGTCCCGCCGTTTCGTTATATAGATGATCGCTTTTGGAAAGGATGATGAAACATGATCAAACGTTGCCTGAGCGTATTGCTGGCGCTGACGGTGCTGAGCCTGTCCGCCGCAGCCCTTGCCGCCCCGAGCCGGGACGAGCGCACGTCGGTCGGCAATCAGGCCCTGCGGGACGCTGTGAGCCTGTTCATGGGCGCCAGCCTGCTGCGGGGCGTGGAGGGCCTGAATGCCGGAGAATCCCCCTCCCAGGCGCTGATCGAGGGCACGCTGCTGCTGGGCTTCAGCCGCAGCATCCTGCCCAGCGTGGACGGGGATTATGCCGACGGCACGGAAACCGTGCCCGACGACGTAACGGAGATTTATCTGAGCGAGCTGTTTGCCGCGCCCGCCCCCATCCCCACTCAGCCCACCTGCCCCTGCATCACCAGGCAGGAGGGCGCGCTGTATTTTGACTTTACCGACCTGGAGAGCGAAAGCTCCGTCGGTGCGCACATCTTTTCCGTGACCGATAATGGAAGCACGGTGACCGTGCTGGCCGACCTGTTTACCTCAGTCGCATTCGCCGGGGAGCCCATCGAAACGCTGCCCGAGGACGGCCTCAATTGGGAATATACCGCCCAGATCACCCTCGAAAAAAACAGCGACTCCCAGTTCGGTTATCGCCTGATCGGCTACCGCCTCTCCCCGGAATGGCTGGACGGCGCGCTGGTCGAGTGGCGCACGGTCAGCGGGGCCGATTATGAAGCGAGCATCCCCTCGATCCTGACGGTCGACTCGCTCGGCGGCGCGGAGGATACGTTTGCCACCGCCGACGGCTCCGCTTCCCTCGTCATCCGCACCCTGAACGGCGCGGGCGGCGATCGCCTGCAGGCAGCCCGCAACGACTACGCTGCCTCCCATCCCGGCGCGCGCATCGTCTACCAGGGCGAGGTCAACCTGTTCACCGGTGAAACGAGCGGGGAATACACGATTTGTTTTGCGCCCGAGGGCGTGGATACCGTCCGGCTGCTGACCCTCTCCTTCCCCGCGGAACGGCAGGACGAGTTCAGCTTCTACGGCGAGATCATCCGCAACGCGTTCTGGTGCGACGGCCTTGGCAACGGCTGACGGCCCTCATCAAAATCATCAGGGGAGACAATACAGGATCATGAAACGATTTGCGTTCGCGCTTGCTCTGGCACTCTGCCTGTCCATTTCCATGGCCGCGCTGGCGGATTGGGGCCAAGACCCGGTCTGCTTTGGCAACCTGCCGCTGTACGCCGCCTATGATGACGGCGATCATCTCAAGATCAGCATCGCCATGGTGGACAATAGCCCCAAGCTCGTTTATTACGTGTGCGACATCCAGGTCAAAAGCCCGGATGTGCTGACGACGGCCTTTTATAACCCCAAGAATATCAAAAAAACGGGGCTGATGGAAAAGATCGCGGAGGCCAACCAGGCCGTCCTGGCTATCAACTGCGACTTCTGCGGTGACCACGACTCGGGCGTCATCATCCGAAACGGTACGCTGTACCGGGCCGAAAAGACCTATAAGCTGGACATGCTGATCATCGACGAGAGCGGTGATTTTCATCTGCACGCCGGCTCGCGCAAGAAGGACGACGTCAAGGCCCTCGCCAATGAGCTGACGGCCCAAAACGTCTGGCAGACCATTGAATTCGGCCCCGCGCTGGTGGAAAACGGGGAGGCCCTGCCCTTTACCACCAAGGCGGACAACAACAATACCTACGTGATCTCCACCCGCTCCAGCCAGCTGGAGCCCCGCACCGGCATCGGCCAGATCGGCCCGCTGCATTACGTGGTGATCGTGGCCGAGGGACGGCGGGACGGCTATTCCGAGGGCCTTTCCCTCCAAGGCTTCCAGCAGCTGTTCGTGCAGTACGGCGCGCAGACCGCCATCAACCTGGACGGCGGCGGCTCTACCAAGCTCTACTTCTATAACGGCGTCATCAACCGGCCCAGCAGCCCCAGCCGCCAGGTCAGCGACGCCCTGATCTTCAAGTGATCGTGCCCCAAAGGAGGACCCGGATATGAAACGCGGCCTTTCCCTGCTGATGCTGCTTGCGCTCCTGAGCGTTTCGTTGGGCGCAGCCGCCGAGGCGCTGCCCACCATTCAGGACATCATGGACGCCAATACCTTAAAGGCGCTCCTTTCCCGTCACGAGAGCGTCGCCCTCCAGCAGGAAGCGGATGAAATGCTGTCCGCCAGCTGGGCAAACCAAAGCCTGCGCTACGCCATCACCATCCAGGGCAGCGGCGTCAACCAGACGCATTACGAGCAACTGATGACCGCCGAGGACACCCTGATGGTGTATTACATTGCCATGGCGGGCGAAGAATACCCGCTCTATGATTACACCATCGACGTCGGCCTCACCTGGCCGCACGTTTATACGCCGGAAACCGAGCACACCTCCGATTTCCTGTTCGACCCCGTCGCCACCGCCTATGAAACCGTGGAAAGCGCCGAAGCGCAGCCGGACGGCACCCTCAAGATCATCACCCGCGTCAGCGCCGAGGACCTGGTCAAGATCGACGACGGTTATCCGGAGGGAACGAGCTACCGGATGGAATATTACGTCGACCCGGATACGCTGGAAATCTCCCGCACGCTGGACATCGTCGTGAGCCCGGAGGGCCAGGAGCATATATTGGCCGAACAGACGGTGCTGTATGACCTGCCCAAAATCGACGATATCGAAACCCTTGAATACGCGCTTTCCTATTATCACGCGCCCACCGAAGGCGATGTGCGCACCGTTACCTTCGTGCTGGAGCCCGGCACCCCGCGGGCGCGCGCCTTCAGCACCACCGGCGCGCAGGGCTTCCTGGTTTCCTTTTGGGCCGGCGACGCCGATTACGCCGTATTCCAGGATCCCGCCTGCACCGTGCCCACCGATATGTCGGAACTCATCCAGGACGCGACCTATTATATCCAGCTGCAAAACGTCAATGACGAAACATGACGTTCCTATTCCGCCTGACGGCTCCATAGTAACTTGGCGAGGGAATCCTTCCCCCCGCCAACACCACCCCCTGACACCTTTTCCTCTCGGCCCTACGGCCCTCCCGGGCGGAAAGGGCGCAAGGTTCAAATCGCTGGCGCGATTTGGTCCTCGCACCGCGCATGGGCTCCGCCCTCAATTCGCCATTGTCGCGCTGCTGCGCTGTCGCTTGCGGCGCTCTGTGGCTCATTGGGACTTCATCGGCCTGCATCCGCCACAGGCGGCGGCCGATTCCGTCCCTGCTGCGGATTTCAGTCGAGGGTGTTCCCCCTCGACACTCCCCCTCTCGTTTCTTGGACGCGTTCTTTTTCATTTGGAAATAGTGGCAGCTGTGCCTTTTCCCAAAGCATTTTCTCAGCCGCGCTTGACAAGCGCTCCCCGTGGGTGCTACACTCAGGCTGCGCGTAACAAGCGCTCCTTCCTGTAACTGACGGATGATGTGGACGACCACAGGGGAGCAGGAGAGGATTTATGCCGACCGTCTGGGCGCACAGAACCGACCTGGTTTTGTGTGCCTTTGTTTTATCTATCATGGAGGCAAGCACATGAGCGCCTATATGCCCCTTTCCCTGACCGAGCTGCTGCGAAACAACCCTTACCCCGGGCGCGGGATCGTGATCGGCACGACGCCGGACGGGCGCTGCGCCGTCAGCGCCTATATGATCATGGGCCGCAGTGAAAACAGCCGAAACCGTATTTTCGTCGAGCAGGACGGCGTGGTCCGCACAGAGCCCTTCGTCCCCTCCAGGCTTGAGGATCCCAGCCTGATCATCTATCCGGCGGTCCGGCCCTGGCAAAACCGACTGATCGTGACCAACGGCGACCAGACGGATACCGTGCTTTCCGGGCTAAAACGCGGGCAATCTCTGGAGGAAGCCCTCCGTGTCCGCTCCTTTGAGCCGGACGCGCCCAATTTCACCCCGCGCATCAGCGGGCTATTGACCTTCGCAGACGGCTCCTTCTCCTATGAAATGAGCATCCTAAAGAGCGGGGACGAAGCGGGTACTGCCTGCGCACGGTATCACTTCGCCTATCCCCCGATCCCCGGTACGGGGCATTTCCTGCACACCTATCAAGGCGACGGCTCTCCCCTTCCCGCCTTTTCGGGCGAGCCGGAACGCGTGCAAATGGAGGACGACCTGGATCGCTTTACAGACGCCGTTTGGAACGCCCTGAACGCGGATAACCGCATCTCCCTTTATGTGCGCTACACCGATCTTGAGGGCGGTGCATACCGCTCCCGCCTGATCAACCGACATCAGTGAGGTATAAGGTCATGAAAGAATTTGAGCTCAAGTACGGCTGCAATCCCAATCAGC
>JAFUHB010000134.1 GCA_017469085.1 Clostridia bacterium | reverse complement strand
CCCGGAGGAGCACGGCGCGGTCCGCCCGTATCTGGGCAGGGGCGCGGCGCTGGCCGTGGGGGACGGCCTTTGGCCCGCCGGGCAGGCGGGGGAGGAGCTGCCCCGATTGACGTTCCAAAGCGTCCGGGCATAACCTCGGCAAACGGATGCGGTCTGCGAGCCCTTACTGCCCGTCGTAGGCCCTGCCCTGGCCGTCAACGGCGTGCCCGTCCGGCGCGTCCTTTCCCTGGCGTTGAGCGGAAGCCGCGACCTGGAGGATACCACCCGACTGGACGCCGGGGACGCGGCGACATACGCGCCCGACCTGCTGCCCGGAGGCCTCCTCGCCGTCCGCGGCTTGCGCGACCCTGCTGACCCCGGGCAAAAGGCCCTGGCGGCCCTGCTGGCCTCCGGGACGGAGGCCGCCTTCCGCGCCCGCCTTCCGGAGGGCGGCGAGCAGACCTTCCCCGGCCTTGTCGCCTCCCTGGTCCTCCGCGCCGCCGCGAACGCCCCTCAAACCGAGTGGGAGGCCTCGATCCGTTTGGGCGAATGACGATATCAGCCCTGCCCCACACACAACAGGGCCGCCGGGAGGGTTTCTCCGGGCGGCCCTGAGCCTTTCATAAGGCGCTCAATGGGAGGATAGGTCCTGCTTGAAGTACAGCAGGTTGCCGTAGGCGTCGATGATCTGCCAGCCGGTGCCGGGCAGGTTGACCTCGGCGCGGCCATTCTGAAAGTCCGTCACCTCGCTGTATAGGGCGGGGATGATCACGTTGTTATCCTTGTCGATGCACTGCCATTTTTCGCCCTTCTTGACCCAGGCCTGGCCCTCGCTGAAGACGCGGGCGTCGTCATACTGCGGGGCGATCACCACGTTGGCTTCGGCGTCGATGTAGCCGTATTTCTTGTTTTCACACACCGCTGCCAGCCCTTGGCCGAAGTTGCCGATCTGAGACCACTTCACCTCGCCAACAAATTTTCCGGTCAGGTTCAGGAAGCCCCAAAGGCCTTCTTCATTCTGCACTTTGATTTTGCCGTCGCTGAAGGCGGGAGTATTTAGTTTCATAGAGTTGGAGCCTCCCCATTTGGAATTGTGGAGGTTCCTAAGGTTCTCCATTGCGCGTTGGTGACGATTCTTCCGGAGGTGTCGCAGGGCCCAAACAAATAATAATCCCGATTGCTGTAACCGCTTTTTCTGGATTCGTATCGTGCTACTGTGCACAATCCGTTTGCATCAAACCCGCTGACATCGTACCACTTGCACTCGACTGCCACATTTCCTTGCCGATCGATATATCCGTACAAGTCATTCTTCCTCACCCGAGCCAGCCCGAATTCATTATACTGCCCGATGCTGTCCCAGTTGGGGGGAGGATACGGTGTTGGTGCTGATGTCGATGGTGCCCCAGACGTCGTGAAACTGGAACACGCCGGTGCCGCTGCCCCGGTTCTCCACCTTGGAGGCCAGGGTGGTCACGCCCGTCACATAGGCCTTTTCGGCGGAATCCCGGTAGCCGCCCAGGGCGGTGAACAGGGGATAGGCCTGGCTGAACTTGCCTTCCATGGCGTATTGCACGGCCTTGGCGTAATTGCCCTTGTCCTGCACCTGGGCGGCGCGCTCCGCGCTGTCCTTGTAATCCCCAAGGGCGGTAAAGCCGTCGAAGGCGGCGGCGAAATCCCCGTCCTGCTCCGCCTGGTCGGCGGCGGCATAGGCGTCCGCCCGCTTCTGCTCGGCCAGGGCGGCGTCCCGCTCCTCGATCTTCGCCTGCACGGCCTTCGCGCGCTCCGCGCTGTCCGAATAAGTGGTGAGCGTCTGGAAGCCCTGGAGGGCCTCCTCCAGCTTGTCAGCCTTCTCGGCGGCGTCCGCCGCGGCATAGTCCCGCGCGTTGATCTTTTCCTGCACCGCCTCGGCGCGGGCCGCGCT
>JAFUHB010000133.1 GCA_017469085.1 Clostridia bacterium | reverse complement strand
TTATCTTCAGGGCGCGGCCACGGTGGTCGGCGATACGACCTCCATCATGCTGGGCGGCTATGCGAACATGGACTTCCTGGACTTTTTCTTCATGCAGGGCAAGCCCAGCATCTTCTGGGCCGTCGAGCTGGGCGCGCTTGTTACGGTCCCCATCATCATGCTGTTTTTCAAGGATCACCGCGAAAAGGTCGAGCAGACCTCCCTCACGCCCGTTGATGACTACTTCCCGACCGTGCTGCTGATCATAAACATCGTACTGCTGATCTGCGCTTCCTTTATTCCCAACAAGCCCGCCGTCACCAACGGCCTGATCTGCGTAACGCTTTGCGTGATCGGCCTGATCCGCTCGGTCATCAAGGAAAAGGGCCTTGCCGGCGTCAAGGCGGCGCTGGGCGGCGTCGATTATGAAACGCTGCTTCTCCTGAGCGGCTTGTTTATCGTCATCTCCGGCATCACGGAGGCCGGCATCATCGACCAGATCAGCCAGCTGTTTGTGCGTGTGGGCGGCAACAGCCTGTTCCTGATGTATACGCTGATCGTATTCGGCTCCGTGCTGTTTTCCGCCTTTATCGATAACATCCCCTACGTCGCGACCATGCTGCCCGTGGTACAGGGGATCGCCGGGATCATGGGCTGCAACCCAATCCTGCTTTACTTCGGCCTGCTTTGCGGCGCGACGCTGGGCGGCAACCTGACCCCGATCGGCGCCTCCGCCAACATCGTGACAATCGGGATGCTGCGCAAGCAGGGCTACGAGGTCAAAACCTCCGATTTCATGCGCATCGGCCTGCCGTTTACCATGACGGCGGTGCTGGTCGGCTATGTATTCTGCTGGATCTTCTGGGCCTGATCCAAGGCCGATGCAGGCTTGAGATTGATAACGGAATAAAGAAACGTTATAGCGTCCAGATCCGGGCGTTCAAGGCGGCGGCCTCCGCCTCGCTGTGCGTCACCAGCAAAAGGGGGCGGCCCTTTCTTTGGCGCAGGGTTTCCGCGATCGCCTGGGCCTTGGTATCCGCGTCCAGGCCCTCAAAGGGCTCGTCCAGCATCAGGAGCTCGCCCCGGCAGAGCAAGGCGCGCAGCAGCGCGACCCGCCGCCGCATTCCCCCAGAAAGCTCCCGGACGGGCTGCCCCTCGCAGTGGGTCAGGCCCACCCGCTCCATGGCGTTCCGGACATCCTCCCTGGAAAGCTCCGGCGTCACCAGGCGGATATTGGAGACTGCGTCCATCGCCTCGATCAATCGATCCTCCTGAAATACGGGGGCGATTTTTTTTCCGTCAAGCCCGAGCAACTCCCCCGAATCAGGCTTTTCCAACCCCATCAAAAGGCGAAGCAGCGTCGTTTTTCCCTCTCCCGAGGGCCCCATGACGGCCACAAGCTCGCCCTCCTCGACCGTCAGGTTCACATCCCGGAGGACTTTCTTTTCGCCGAAGGCCTTGCTGACGCCGCGAATGATCAACTCCATCTCAAAGCCTCCTCAGCCGCTTTTCCAAAAGGCTCAGCAGCGCACGCACCAGGTGCTCGAACAGCACGCTCAGCAGGACGACCGTGATCGTCCAGGCAAGCAGTTCGGGCGTCTCCAGGTAGACCTTGGCCTGCTGCATCCTTTCTCCGATCGAGCCGCGCGGCATCGCGATCACCTCAGCTGCGACGCCCGCCTTCCAGCAGAGGCCCAGCGCCAGCGTACAGCCGGTCCGAAGGGCGGGCAGCGCCTGCGGCAGGTCAATATACAGGATCCGGCGATAGGTGGGCAGCCCGAAAACCAGCGCCATCTCCTGAAGCCCCTGATCCCTCGCGTCAAACCCCTCCAGGGCGTTAGCGTAGACGACCGGCAGACCCATCAAAAAAGAGATCAGAACCGACAGACGTTGGGAAGAAAACCAAATCAGCGCCAGGATAATGAACGAGGCGACCGGCACGGTCCTGACCGTCAGCATCAGCGGCGATAAAAGCTCCCGGACCCAGCGGTATCGCGTGGCCGACGCCGCCAGCAGCGTGCCGAAGAACGCGGCCGATAAAAAGCCCAGCGCGATCCGGGCCAGGGTGTAGCCGATCGCGCGCCAAAAAGACGCCTGAACAAGCAAGTCGCCCAGGCAGGTAATCACCTGCCAGGGCGAGGGAAGCAAGAACGCTTTTCCAACAGCCATGCTTCCCAGCTGCCAAATGGCCAGCCAGAACAGTACAGCCCATATTTTCATCGCGTTTTGCTTATTCATTGTTTAATTATGATAATAGAAGGCGTCGTCCGGCATCTGTCCGCCGACAGCGGCAGGATTTTGCCGATAAAGCTCGGCCAGGTAACCGGACAGCTTTTGCTGAAGCTCCTCGCCGGTGATCAGCACGATGTTGCAGGCCGGGATCGCTTTTTGAGCGATCGCGGCCTTCACGATGCCGTATTTTTCGACCAGCTGGGCCGCTTCCGCCACCTCGGTATTCACATAATCGACCGACTGCCGATACGCCGTCAGGAAGGCCGCGACCTCCTCCGGATGCTCCTCGGCGTAAGCCCGGCGCACAATCACCGAGCCGGTGATCATGGCGGAGGGAGCCTCTACGCCTTCCTGCAGGGCCTCCCATTCCTGGGTCAGGTCCAAGGCCACACGGATCGAAGCGTTCTGCGCCATGGCCGCTGTCGCAAAGGGCTGGGGCAGCATGGCGACGCCGTTTTCATCGTTGACCAGCGCGGCCAGCGCTTCCGCGTGCTCGCTCTTCCATTCGATGGTCACATCCCGATCCAGGTCCAACCCATTCCCGGTCAGGATATAATTCAGGGCATATTCAGGGGTGGAGCCTTTGCCGGAGGTGTAGATCATCCTGCCCTTGAGGTCCGCCACGTTCTGAACGGTTTCTCCGTTCTCGACAATATACAGCACGCCCAGCGTATTGACCGCCAGGGCCTGGATCGCGCCTTCCGTGCGCTGATACAGCACGGCAGCCAGGTTGGCCGGGACCGCCGCGATATCCACCTTGCCCTGCGCGATCAGCGGCGTCACGGCATCCGGGGCCGCCTCGATGGAGAATTGCCAGTTGCGGTCCTTCAGGCTGCCCTCCTCCGCCTCATTCATCATCTGCACCATGCCCATGGCGGTCGGGCCGCTCAAAGCCACGACGCGCAGCGGGGCGGCTTCTTCAGCCAGAGCCGCCCCGCCAACACACGCAAGCAGCGTCAGGACACTCAGCAACGCAATCAATCGCTTCATACGAGAACCTCTTTTCTTACAGTTAGGCACTTTTAACTGTGCTCAATTTTCATTGTATTGCGTTTCCGGAGAAATGTCAATTGCCATTTCGGCACGTCTCGATACCATTATTCTATGGCTGAAAAAGTCAAACAGCAAAAAGACCCGCCTGACATCATCGGGCGAGTCTGTATGGTGATAACGCTTGATTAACGGCGGCCGTCACGGCGGGGCGGGCGGGTCCGCTCGCCGCTGTTGGAACGGGCGGCATTCTGATTCTCGTATACCATGTCGTTGCGGATCAGGTTGATGCGGCCCTGAGAATCGATCTCATTAACCTTGACCTCCAGTTCATCGCCGATGCTCAGCACATCCTCCACCTTTTCAACGCGGTGATTGGCCAGCTTGGAGATATGCAGCATGCCGTCCTTGCCGGGAGCCAGCTCCAGGAATGCGCCGAAGTTCATGATGCGGACCACCTTGCCGGTGAACACATCGCCCACTTCGATATCCTTCGCGATCCCCTCGATGATCTTGCGGGCCTTAGCGGCGGCCGCGTCATCGTTGGTGGAGATAAACACGCGGCCATCGTCCTCGATATCGATCTTGACGCCGGTCTCGTCGATGATCTTATTGATCATCTTGCCGCGCGGGCCGATGACCTCGCTGATCTTTTCGGGATTGATGGTGAACTGCACGATCTTGGGCGCGTACTTGCTGAGGTTCTCCCGCGGACGGGGAAGCGTGTTCAGCATGATCTCCAGGATGTGCATCCTGCCCTCGAGCGCCTGATTGAGCGCCTTGGAGAGGATCTCACGGTTGATACCCTTGATCTTGATATCCATCTGGATGGCGGTAATACCGTTCATGGTACCGGCCACCTTGAAATCCATATCGCCCAGGAAATCCTCAAGGCCCTGGATGTCCGTCAGCACGGCGATCTTGCCGGTCTCGGCGTCCTGGATCAGGCCCATGGCCACGCCGGCTACCGGCGCGTGGATCGGCACGCCCGCGTCCATCAGGGACAGCGTGCTGCCGCACACGGACGCCATGGAGGACGAGCCGTTGCTGCTCAGGATCTCGCTGACCAGCCGCAGGGCGTATGGGAATTCTTCCTCGGTCGGGATGACCGGCAGCAGCGCGCGCTCGGCAAGGGCGCCGTGGCCGATCTCACGCCGGTTCGGGGAACGGGAACGTCCAGCCTCGCCGGTAGCGTAGGACGGCATATTATACTGATGCATGTAGCGCTTGCTGTCCTCGCCGATCAGACCGTCCAGGATCTGCGCCTCGCTGATCGGGCCCAGGGTGGTCACGGTCAAGGCCTGGGTTTCGCCGCGGGTGAATACGGCGCTGCCGTGAGTGCGCGGGAGCACGCCCACCTCGCACCAGATCGGACGCACCTCGGTTACGCCGCGGCCATCCGGACGGATACCCTGCTCGAGGATCTTCTTGCGCATGACGTCCTTATTCAGGTAATACAGCGCGTCGGCCACTTCGCTTTCACGGCCGGGGAAGATATCCTTGAAGTGCTCGAGCACCTCAGCCTTGACCTCGGCCTCGCGCTCCCCGCGCTCCTTGCGGACGTAGGTCGCGAAGGTATACTCCGCCTTTTCGCGGGCATATTCCCAAACGGCGGTCTTGACATCCTCGCCGGTGGTCACGATCGGGAAATCGGACTTGGGCTTGCCGATCTCGGCGACGATCTTGTTCTGGAACTCGACGAGTTCCTTGATGCCCTCATGCGCGAACAGGATCGCGTCCATCATCGCGTCCTCGCTGACCTCGTTGGCGCCGGCCTCCACCATCATAATGGCGTCGTGCGTACCGGCCACGGTCAGGCTCATATCGCTCTTGGCGCGCTGCGCCTCGGTGGGGTTCATAATCAGCTCGCCGTCCACACGGCCGATCATCACCGCCGCGGTCGGGCCGCCCCACGGGATATTGCTGACGGCCAGGGCGATCGAAGAACCCAGCATCGCGGGGAATTCAGGGGGATTGTCCGGCTCGACGGACAGGGTCGTCGCGATCACCTGCACATCGTTGCGCAGGCCCTTGTTGAACAGGGGGCGCAGCGGACGGTCGATCAGGCGGCAGGTCAGCGTCGCCTTTTCGGTAGGACGACCCTCGCGCTTGATGAAGCCGCCGGGGATCTTGCCGACGGAATACTGCTTTTCCTCAAAATCCACCGTCAGCGGGAAAAAGTCGGTGCCCTCCCGAGCGGTGTAGGACGCGGTCGCGTTGACCAGCAGCACCGTTTCGCCGTAGCGAACGACAACGGAGCCGCCCGCCTGCTGCGCGTATTTGCCGAACTCAAGCGTCAGCTTGCGGCCGGCAAAATCCATTGAATACTCTTTGTAATCCATGCTTTTTTTCTTTCCTTTCCCTCACACACACCGTATAACGCCACCCGGTGTTATACGAATAATAGGCTACCGGCATCCGATAGCCTATTATCATCCTATTACTTACGCAGGTTCAGCTGCGCGATCAGCGTGCGGTAGCGCTCGATATCCGTCTTTTTCAGATACTCGAGCAGGCCGCGGCGCTGGCCGACCATCAGCAGCAAGCCGCGGCGGCTGTGGTGGTCCTTTTTGTTCAGCTTCAGGTGCTCGTTCAGGTGGTTGATGCGTTCGGTCAGCAGCGCCACCTGTACTTCCGGCGAACCGGTGTCACCCTCATGACGGGCATAGGTCTGGATGATTTCCTGTTTGCGAGCCTTTTCCATAGTTTCCTCCTTAAAATTTACAATCGCCGCAAGCTGAGAGAGCGTTGGAGCAGCGCTTCCCCCGGCTGACGGTTCTGCAGACTCAAGGATTAGTTTATCATATTTTTCTGCGCTTGTAAATCCTTTTTCCGGCGTTTCTCCTTGAACGAATCAGATTTTCATCACCTTTTTTGCGTTTTTATCCGCGTTTGCCTGCGTCGCCGGCCGCCGCTTCCTGTCCACGCTTTATACTGACTTCCGTTTAACCCCGCACATCTTCTGGTAGTTTCTCACCCTGACATTGCTTTGCTCATCCGTGCCAGGATAAACATCTTTTCATATCCGTGTATGTCTTAGACGTCAATCAGCTTTATATGATTCAGCCGTTCGATCCGATCCTGAATGCTTTGCTCGAACTGCTCATCCGTCATGGATGGATCGCGCGTTTCCCGCCAAATTGTGCAGGGCATTTCCGAACACGAAGCGCAAGTCAGATAGCGACGCCGGTTTACGCAGCAGGCATAGATCGGGCACGCCGCTCCCTCCGGCCTATAAAACACTTTACCGCCGCATGCGTTGCAGCCCTTGCAAAGCGTCCCATAGAAGGAGCAGGCTCCGCAATCCGTCCCGCAGCAGGATATCCCGAGTATCTCCCGCTGCCTGCTCTTGCTGAAGCCCTGGAGCACGAGACGATAGGAGCGGTCCAATAAATGACGAAGCAAATCTTCCGGCACCTCTCCGTCGGGCAGGATCGAGTTCCAATGCTGCTTATTGCTGTAATAACCCGGAATCACATCGGAATACTGCCTGCGCAGCATTTCGCCCTCCAGCGGCTCCAGCTTGAGGTTGATATAATAGGGCTGGTCCTCACGGTCCAGCAGGATCGCGGCAAACATCCGCCCGCCCACATGATAACGGATCCAGTTCCAATCGGGCTGCAAATCCTTGGTCACGCCCCGCTTTGACAGCAAATACTCATCCATCCAAGGATATTTCATCGCTCTCACCCCCCTCTTTTGTATCCATGTTATCAGGTCAAACAGGACAGCTATCTGTCATGTTCGATAGGTGGCGGCTAATTTTTCTCCAACGACCAAAAGGTCCTTCCGCATCTCCTTCGGCTCGATCCGCTCCGCCTCGCCCTGAAAGGAGAGAATCCAGGAAAGCGCCTGATCCCTGTGTGTAAATCCGGCTGAAAATAAGAGGTCGCCATCTGGCAGCGCGCGATAGCAGCCGGGCCCATATTCCTCGGTCAACCGCCATTGATACTTGGACGGCACTCTGGCGATCACATGATAGCGGTCCGGGAAAACCCGCTCATTGGACAGGTCGGGCTCAGGCATTTCACGGGGCGCAAATTCCCCGCCGATCCGGAGTTGCTCCATACGATTCAGCTTGAATAGCCGGGGCGCTTTTCGTGTCAGGCACCAGGCCCAAAGGTACCAGCTGCTCCACTGAAAAATCAAGAGGTACGGCTCTGCCTGCCGCTCGCTCTCGCCATTGGGAGAGGCATAGTGAAAGCCAATCAGCCTGCGCCCCTGAATGGCCTCCTGAAGCTTCCCGATCTTTTCCGGCAAAGCGCCCTTGTACCAGGAGGCCAAATCAACAACGATCGGCCGGTCGCCAATCGGGGCGGCAGACGAGCCGATTTTGATTTTTTCCATCAGCAGCCGGTATCGGTTGGAGTCGCTGACACTGTCCAGGCTCTTCAAGCCCGACAGGATAGCCTGCATATCGGCGGATGACAAGACGGCGCGATCCACGCGATAACCCTCCATGATCCGGATCCCGCCGTTCGCGCCCTGCGTCGTCACGATTGGGATCCCCGCCTGATTCAACGCATCGATGTCCCGATTGATCGTCCGACGAGAAACCTCAAACAGCGCCGCCAGCTCCGGCGCAGTCATTTGATCCCTTTGCAGCAGCACCGACAAAATCCCGATCAATCGATCCGTTTTCATCCGGAGTCCTCCCTTGGGGACAAACGGACCCCGGAGAACAGCTCCGAGGCCCGGTGAGTTATGCCGCTGTTATTCGTATTCCACCGAGGCCGGCGGCTTGGTGGTCACGTCCAGCAACACGCGATTCACATGAGGCACCTCATTGACGATCCGGCGGCTGACGACCGCGATCACTTCGTAGGGGATACGCGCCCAATCGGCCGTCATAAAATCATCGGTCGTCACAGCGCGCAGCGCGACGGAATAATCATAAGACCGCTCGTCCCCCATCACGCCGACGGAGCGCATCCCGGTCAGCACGGTAAAATACTGGCTGATATCCCGCTGGAGACCCGCCTTGGCGATCTCCTCCCGGAAAATGGCGTCGCTCTCCCGCACGATCTCGACCTTTTCCCGCGTCAGATCGCCGACCACACGAATGGCCAGCCCGGGGCCCGGGAAGGGCTGGCGCCAAACCAGGTTCTCCGGCAGCCCCAAGGTCAGCCCCAACTGACGGACTTCATCCTTGAACAGCATCCTCAGCGGCTCGATGAGGCTGGTGAAGCCCAGCTCCTTGGGCAGCCCGCCGACATTATGGTGGGATTTGATCGTATTGCTGCCCTGCGTCGCGCCGCTTTCGATCACGTCCGGATAGATGGTCCCCTGCGCAAAATGATCCAGCCGGCCCAGCTTACCGGCCTCCTCACGGAAAACCTCAACGAATTCCCGCCCGATAATCTTGCGCTTTTTTTCAGGCTCCGAAATCCCTTTCAGGGCCGTCAGGAAACGCTCGGACGCGTCAACGGCGATCAGGCGCAGCGAAAAGGCCTGCCGAAACGCTTCGCATACCTCGGCAAACTCATTTTTCCGAAGGAAGCCGTGGTCAACGAATACGCAGGTCAGCCGATCGCCGATTGCGCGGGATATCAGGGCGGCGGCAACGGCGCTGTCCACCCCGCCGGAAAGGCCCAGCAGCACGGTGCCCGTTTCCCCGACCTCATCCTGAATCAAACGGATCTGTTCTTCCGCATAGGAGGCCATCCGCCAATCGCCCTTGGCCCCGCAGATATCGAACAGGAAACGGCGCAGCATGC
>JAFUHB010000132.1 GCA_017469085.1 Clostridia bacterium | reverse complement strand
GTCCGATCGTCCACCGGGAAAATGCCGTTCTTCCCGCCCGCCTCGATCGCCATGTTGGCGATGGTGAAGCGGTCGTCCATGCTCAGGCTGGAAACGCCGTCTCCGGTAAACTCAATGGATTTGTATAGGGCCCCGTCGACGCCGATCAGGCCGATCAGGTGCAGGATAACGTCCTTGCCGCTCACATAAGGCTGAAGCTTGCCCTTGAGAACCACCTGGATGGCCGAAGGTACCTTGAACCAGTTGAGGCCGGAGTACATGCCGGCGGCCATATCAGTAGAGCCGATGCCGGTGGAAAACGCGCCCAGCGCCCCGTAGGTGCAGGTATGACTGTCGGCCCCGACGATCAGCTCGCCAGGGGCGGTCAGGCCCTGCTCGGGCAACAGCGCGTGCTCGATGCCGGCCTGGCCGACGTCATAAAAATGGGTGATAGCGTGCTTCTTCGCGAAATCCCGCGCCGTTTTGCACAGCTGGGCGGATTTGATGTCCTTGGCGGGGGTGTAATGATCCAGCACGATTGCGATCTTCTCCGCGTCGAACACCTTTTCAAAGCCGACTTTTTCAAACACATCGACGGCCACCGGCGTGGTCACGTCGTTGCCCAACACAAGGTCCAATTTGGCCTCGATCAGGTCGCCCGCCTTGACGGACTTAAGGCCCGCGTGCGCCGCCAGGATCTTTTGCGTCATGGTCATGCCCATAAGGGGAGATCCTCCTTTCAGGGATTCTCTGTATAAGAAAATGTGATCGATTTATTCAAGGATCGCGCCGCGGTCCGCCGAGGTTACGAGCTTGGCGTAGCGGGCCAGGTAGCCGGTCTTGATCCGGGGCTCCGGGCATACCCACTTGGCGCGGCGGGCGCTCAATTCCTCCTCCGAGACCTTGAGCTCGATCGCGCAGTGGGGGATATCGATAGCGATCCGGTCTCCCTCCTGAACGAGGGCGATCGTGCCGCCGGCAGCGGCCTCGGGACTGACGTGCCCGATGGACGCGCCGCGGGTCGCGCCGGAAAACCGGCCGTCCGTGATCAGGGCGACGCTTTCGCCCAGGCCCATGCCGCAAATCGCCGAGGTGGGGTTCAGCATCTCGCGCATTCCGGGGCCGCCCTTGGGCCCTTCGTAGCGGATGACGACGACGTCTCCGGGCTTGATCTGCCGATCATAAATGGCGGCGATGGCCTCGTCCTCCGAATCAAAGACGCGGGCAGGCCCCTCGTGCACCATCATTTCGGCCGCGACGGCGGATTGCTTGACCACGCAGCCGTTCGGCGCCAGGTTGCCCTTGAGCACGGCGATGCCGCCAGACTGGCTGTAAGGCCTCTCCAGCGGATGAATGATCGATTCGTCCAGGTTCCGGGCGTCCCGGAGGTTTTCGGCCATGGTCTTCCCGGTGCAGGTCAATACGGAGGTGTCCAGCAGGTCCTTTTTGGTCAGCTCCCTCATCACGGCGCTGACGCCGCCCGCCCGGTCCAGGTCCTCCATGAAGGTGTCCCCGGCCGGGGCCAGGTGACAGAGGTTGGGCGTGTTGGCGGAAATACGGTTGGCGGCGTCCAGGCTGATCTCCACGCCCGCCTCATGGGCGATGGCGGGCAGGTGCAGCATGGTGTTGGTGGAGCAGCCCAGGGCCATATCCACGGTCTCCGCGTTGTGGAAGGCGGCGGCGGTCATGATGTCCCGCGGGCGGATGTTATTTTTGACCAGCTCCATCACCTGCATCCCGGCGTGCTTGGCCAGCCGAAGGCGGGCGGAATAAACGGCGGGAATGGTGCCGTTGCCAGGCAGGGCCATGCCGATGGCCTCGCACAGGCAGTTCATGGAATTGGCGGTATACATGCCCGAGCAGGAGCCGCAGGTGGGGCAGGCGTTCTCCTCATAATCCAGGACGCCCTTTTCATCCAGCGTACCCGCTTTATAGGCCCCGACCGCCTCGAACATATGGCTGAGACAGGTGCGGCGACCGTCTTTTAAGTGGCCCGCCAGCATGGGCCCGCCGGACACGAAAATGGTGGGCACATTGACGCGCGCCGCCGCCATCAGCAGGCCGGGCACGTTTTTATCGCAGTTGGGGATCATGACCAGGCCGTCGAAATGATGAGCGATCGCCATCGCCTCGGTCGAATCGGCGATCAGGTCGCGTGTGACCAGGGAATACTTCATCCCGACGTGCCCCATGGCAATGCCGTCGCACACCGCGATCGCCGGGAACATGACCGGCGTGCCGCCGGCGGCGCGCACGCCTGCCTTGACCGCGTCGGCGATCTTATCGATATTCATGTGGCCGGGCACGATTTCATTGTAAGAGCTCACCACGCCGATCAGCGGCCTTTGAAGCTCCTCCTCCGTATATCCGAGCGCGTATAAAAGGCTCCGGTTGGGAGCGCGTTCCACGCCGCTTTTGATGGCGTCAGACAGCATGATGGACCTCCTTGAATCATCCTCGAAAAGGACGGGAATGCAGCCCCATTGCTGATTCCCGACGATAAAAACAGTATAGCCGGATTCTATCAAATTAGCAATCGAAACGCTCGTGAAAACAGCAAAAGTGCAAAGCGGCCCGGCTTTTCAGGGGCCGGACCGCGTAAAAACAATGGGAGGGAATAGGGAGGATCAGCTGAACAGCGCTTCCACGAGGCGGCGATCGGCGGGGCAGAGGTCAAAGGCGAGGAGGTCATGGTAATCTACCCAGCACAGGGCCTCATGCTCAAGCGCCTGCGGGCCGCGACCGGTGACGCGGGCGCGGATCAGCGTCAGATGCACGCGGACATCCGGGTAATCAAATACGATGTCGGCGGCAGGGGAGTTCGCGGTGATATCGGCGCCCAATTCCTCCCGACATTCCCGCTGAAGGGCCTGGTCCGGCGTTTCACCGGGTTCGATCTTGCCGCCCGGAAACTCCCATTGATGGGCGCGCGCTTTGCCGGCAGGGCGCTGGCAGATCAGCACTTTCCCGTCCTTTTCCAGGAGGGCGGCGACGACCTCAAGCGGCTGATTACGCTTCATGGACGGGGATGCTCCTCAGCAGCGCCTTCCCGGCCTCGATCGCAGCCAGCACCTGACGGGGGGCGGGACCGCCCGGTATATCGCGCGCTGCGACGCAGGCTTCGGGGCTCAACGCTTCATAAACGTCGTCCGAAAAAACGGGAGAAAAGCGGGCCAGTTCTTCCGCCTCAAGGTCCAGCAGCGCTTTGCCCTGATCCAGGCAGTAGGCCACCAGCTCGCCGGTGATCCGATGGGCATCCCGGAAGGGAACGCCCTTGCGCACCAGATAATCGGCGCAGTCCGTCGCGTTGGAAAAGCCTAAGTTGGCCTTGCGGCGCATGACGTCGGTGCGGTAGGTGGCGGAAGCAAGCATATCGGTAAAGATGCCCAGGCACTGAAGCAGCGTGTCCCGCGCGTCAAAATAGCTCTCCTTATCCTCCTGCATGTCCTTGTTATAGGCCAGGGGCAGGCTCTTCATCACCGTCAAGAGGGCGGTCAGGTCGCCGTATACCCGGCCCGTTTTGCCGCGGACGAGCTCGGCTACGTCCGGGTTCTTTTTCTGGGGCATCATGCTGGAGCCGGTTGAGAAGGAGTCGTCCATGGCCAGGAAGCCGAATTCTGCGCTCGAATAGAGCACGCATTCCTCACAAAAGCGGCTGAGGTGCATCATGCAGATGGAAGCGGCGGCCAGATAATCCAGCAGGAAGTCCCGGTCGCTGACCCCGTCGAGCGAGTTGAGCGTGATGCGGCTTAAGCCCAGCGCTTCGGCGACAAAGGCGCGGTCCAGGGGATAGGCCGCCCCGGCCAGCGCTCCGCTGCCCAGGGGGCTTACATCGGCCGCCTGATAGGCGTTTTCAAAACGCAAAAGGTCGCGGGAGAACATTTGGAAATAGGCCATCAGGTAATGCCCGAGGGTAATGGGCTGCGCCTGCTGGAGGTGGGTATAGCCGGGCATGATGTCATGGACGTGGGCTTCCGCCATGCTCAGCAGCAATTCGCACAGCCGGCGGACGGCGGCCATGGTCTCCGCGGCGGTCTCCTTGGCGTACAGACGCATATCCAGCGCGACCTGGTCGTTGCGGCTGCGGCCGGTGTGCAGGCGTTTGCCCGGCTCGCCGACGCGCTCGGTCAGCAATTCCTCGACGCGCATGTGGATGTCCTCGCTCTCGGGCGGGAAATCGATCCTGCCCGCCTCCATGTCCGTCAGGATGGACGCAAGCCCCCGGTCGATGGCCTGCTGATCCTCCTGCGAGATGATGCCCTGGCGGGCCAGCATTTGGGCGTGCGCCCTGCTGCCGGCGATGTCCTCGCGAAAGAGCCTGTGATCAAAGCCGATGGAGGAATGGAAATCGTCCATCTCATGATCGGTATTTTTTTGAAAACGTCCGCCCCAAAGCTTCATAAAAGCGCTCCTTTAGTGTTCTGTTCATTGGATAGAGCAAACCGCTATCTATCGGCGTCGCTACTTGGATAAGAGCTCCAAATAGCTGTGAGCGACGCCCTTTTCCTTCCAGCCGGGCATGGTGTCCAGGCGCACGTTATGCAGGCTGTCGAAAATGTTCTGCGCGACGTTTGGGTCCTCGCGGCAGAGGCGCTTGATCAATTGCTTGACCTCCTGCCGTTTGGAGCCGCCGCCCCCATTATCGCACATGGTGCAGTTCTCGGTAAAGCGGCAGGCGCATTGGATAAAGGATAGGCGGTTGTGGTTTTTCCAGGCGATAATATCCTCCTCGCGCACCATGTACATCGGACGGATCAGCTCCATGTCCGGGAAGTGCTTGGCGCTCAGCTTGGGCGGCATCCCCTGGATCTGAGCGGCATAGAACATGCTGAGCACGACCGTCTCGATCACATCGTCAAAATGATGCCCGAGGGCGATCTTGTTGCAGCCCAGCTCCTTCGCCTTGCCGTACAGGCATCCGCGGCGCATCCGGGCGCACAGGTAGCAGGGGTTCTTTTCCTGGGCGTTGGCGATCTCAAAGATATCACTTTCAAAGATGGTTACGGGGACGTGCAGGAGGGAGGCGTTGCTTTCGATCTTTTGACGGTTGATCTCGTTGTATCCGGGGTCCATGACCAGATAGACACATTCAAACAGTCCGGGGTTTTCCCGGCTGTATTCCTGCATCAGCTTGGCCATCAGCATGGAATCCTTCCCGCCCGAGATGCAGACCGCGATTCGGTCTCCGGGGCTGATCAGGGCATAGCGCTCGACGGCCCGCGTGAAGGGAGCCCAAAGCTTGTCGGAAAAATCCTCGCGGATGGTCCTTTCGATCCGCTCAAAGGGCTGCTCGCTCATATCGTAGACTCCGTTCTGATCTCGTCGATCGCCTCGATCAATCGGGCGATTTCTTCCTCCGTCGTCTGGTGACTCAGGCTGACCCGGAAGGCCTCCAGCGCCGCGCGACGTTGGCCGGTCAGGGCATAGACCGCCCGGGAGGGCGTATTTTCCACCGAGCAGGCCGATTTGACCGAAACGCAGATGCCCCGTCTGTCAAGCTTATCCCGCATGGCGCTGCCCCGGATGCCTGATACGCCGAGGTTCAGGATGTGCGGCACCGCGTTTTCTGGGCTGTAAACTGTGATGCCGGGCCGGGCGGCCAGAGCCTTTCGCAGCCGGGCGTTCAGGGCGCGAACCGTGTCCAGGCGTTCGTCCAGGCGCTCCTGCGTGATCGACAGGGCGGTCCGTAAAGAAGCGGCCAGCGCGACCGCGGGCGTGCCGCTTCGGTAAAGGGTGCTGCTCACCCCCCCGTGGATCAGCGGCTCCATGGCGACGCCGCTCTTTTTGATCAGCAGCCCGCTCCCGTTCAGCCCGCCGAACTTATGGGCGGACAGCGATACGGTGTCGGCCAGGGTATAATCAAAGGCCATCTTTCCGGGCGCTTGGGTGGCGTCCACATGAAGGCGGCACTGGGGATGGGCGGAAAGGAGCTCGCGCGCCTCCCGAACAGGCTGGGGGATACCGAGCTCGCTGTCCACGGCGCAGAGGGTCAGCAGGACGGTGTCCGGGCGAAGCAGCTCGTTCAGCTCGTCCAGGTCGAGCCTCCCCTGGCGGTCGGTGTGCAGCACGTCGACCTCATAGCCCTGTTCCTGCAGGAAGGTCAGGCAGCCGCTGACCGAGGCGTGCTCAAGCGGGGTGGTCAGGATATGCCTGCCGATATGCCGGGCCGCGTAAGCCAGACCCAGGATCGCCGTGCTGTTGCTTTCGCTCGCGCCGGATGTAAAGATGATCTCCTCGGGTCGAACGCCCAGCAGGGCGGCGGTTCCCTCCGTCACGTCCCGCAGGTAAGCGGCCGCCTCCCGTCCCGCCGCGTGATGGGCGTTCGGGTTGCCGGGGAAGCGGGCCTCGGCCTCCACGAAGGCGTTCAGCGCCTCGCGGGCCGCGGGCATATTGGCGGTATAATCCAGATAGATCATTTTTTTACATTGCGTTGGGCCGGTCGGGAATACGGCCCAGGGAAACCGGCAGGTTGCCGTTCCGGACGCGGATCTGATCGAGGATGTCCTTTTGCTTTGCGTTTTCCTTGAGCGTCACGCGATAGATCAGCTGATAAACGGTGCCCATTTCCACCGTGCGGACCCGCTCCAGGTCATAGCTCTCAAAGGACTCCTTCAGCAGGTCGTCAAATATCCCCTCATAATCCAGGGCCTCGGGCACGCTGATCTTGAGCTCCCGCTCCTGAGCGCGGCCCTCGCCAAAATGGAGAAGCTCCAAACAAAGGGTAAACAGGATGTACGCGCACAGCAGCAGGCAGGCGACCAGCCAGTATCCTGCGCCCAGGCAAAGCCCCATGGCGGCCGACAGGAAAACGGCCGTGATTTCCCTGGCCGTGCCCTGCGCGGAACGGAAGCGGATCAGGCTGAAGGAGCCGGCGACCGCGATGCCCGCGCCCAGGTTGCCGTTGACCACCATGATCACGGTGGAAACGATCAGCGGGAGCGCCGCCAGCGCCAGCACGAAGCCGCGGGAGGCGCGCTCCTTCCGCTGGTAAAAGTACGCGGAGATAACGCCCAGTACCATGCTGAGCCCCATATCGATCAGAACGGCGGGAAGCTCAACGCTGCCCCGGATAAATAAGCTGTCAAGCACTTTCAAGCGCTCCTTTCGGGCCGTGGCCCGCTCTTTGAGCCGCATACGGCGGCCGTAAGCCATATTTTACAGGCGGCGGCGGGCCCCGTCAACCGGAAAAACGGATTTTTGCGATTTTGCGTTATTTTCTTGCCAAAGAGCGGGCTGCGTTGATTGAAGAAGGTCTATGCAAGTGCTATAATGCGTTATACAGTCATGAAGACGACTGACGGATTTGTTTGGAAGGAAGATGATCATGCTGAAACGCTCTCTTTCCCTGCTTATGATGCTGCTGATCCTGTGCTGCGCCCTTGGCTCATATGCCGATCAGGGGGAGGATTATGCCCTGCCCCTCGATATGGATTTTGCCTGCTACGAGCCGAACCCGTCCTGCTTTACCGCGGACGGTTATCAGGACGAAAGCCTGACCGTGCGCACCGAGCACCGCAAGGAAAACGGCGTGATTTTTGACTTGATCTGGTTTACGGTCAAGCATCCCTCTCAATTGCGCACCCTGACCGCGGGCACCCCCAATGAGCCGCAGATCGAGCTGGTTTCCCGCATGAGCCGATATGTGCATGCGGTCGCCGCGATCAACGGCGAATATTACCTTCAGCGGGATCGGGGCATCCTGGTGTACCGTCAGGGCGTCCTGTATCGCAACGAGCCCGACCCGCGCAAGGACATCCTGGTGATCGACTCCGCGGGCGATTTTCATGTGTTCTGCTCGGAGGATAAGGAGCAAGAGCTGGCCGCTTATACGGAGGCGGGCGGCGATATCGTGAACGCGTTCAGCTTCGGCCCCGCTCTGGTGCGGGACGGCGAGGCAGTGCAGGTGCGGCCCGATTACTTCTTCAACGCGGATCAGCGGCTGCCCCGGTCCGTGATCGCCCAGGTAGGCCCGCTGTCCTACGTATTCGTGGTGGCCGAGGGCAAGAAAAAGGATTCCAAGGGCTGCACCCATCAGGAGATGGCCGACTTTATGGCTGGACTTCAGGTACAGACCGCCTATAACCTGGATGGCGGCCAATCCACCGTGCTGATGTTTAACAGTACATATTTCCTGGATTTTTACCGGGAAATGGAGCGGGAGCAGAGCGATATGGTGTTTGTGACGACCGCGGTGGACCCAAAGACCTGGAGGAAGTGAGGAAGCGCTGATGCAAGCAAAACGTTGTTTTCGCGCGCTTCCGGCGGCGGTGATTCTGATCGCTCTGGCGGTCCTCATTCTGTTCGTACCGGCGGGCGAGGTGCTGCCCGCCGCCCGGAACGCGTACTATATCGGCGAGGGCCTGCCGCCCTATCGCTTCGGCGCGCGGATGTACGGCCTGGTGCTGGCGATCGGAGCCGCGGTCGCGTGTTTTCGCCTGCTGACGGAGGCGGGGAAGCAGGGCCTGCGCTTTTCGGCGCTTGCGCTTGCGCTGGGGCTTTTGTGCTCCCGGCTCCTTTTCTGCCTGGTGTGCCTGAACCTTTATATGCCGGAAACGGGCGGGGCGGGTTCTGCGCTGCGGCTGTTTGACGGGGGGCTTTCCGTGCTGGGCGGCTACCTGGGCGCGCTGCTTGCTGTATGGATCGGCCGTAGGTCTCCGCGGGCGCAGGAGGAACGAAGCGGCCTGGCGTTCGCGCTGCCGGTGATCGTGTGCTTTGCAAGATTCGCGGAGGAATGGTCGGGCGGCGGCCTGGGGATGAGCGTGGATACGGCGGGCGTATTTGCCGTGGCCGAGCGCTTTGGGGCCAAGCTGTGCGTACGGCGCATCGAGCTGCTGGCGGCGGCGCTGATTTATATCGCGCTGCTGGTCTACCGGGCCAAGAAGCGTCTGTCGGGCAGCCGGCTGCTCGCGGCGAGCTGCTTTTTGTTTGGTGCGCTGCAGCTCCTCCTGGAAAGCCTCCGCGCCGATCGGCACATGATCTGGGGCTTTGTCAAGGCCGAGCAGGTCCTGTCCCTCCTGCTGAGCACGGGTGCGCTGCTCTGGGCCCTGAAGGGCGACCGGCGTCGGCAGGCGTTCTCCGTTTTAGCGGGCGTCCTGGTGGCTGGGGTGGTGTTTGGGCTTGAAAAGGCGCTGGACCGGCTCAATGTTTCCGCTTTGCTTTTGTACGCGATTTTTGCTATACTGATCGTCGGGTACATCGTATTCGGCTATCGGATGACCCATCAAAAGGAGGAATGAAAGGCATGAAGAAATTATTGTCTCTCTTGCTGCTGCTGTCCCTTTTGCTTTCAGCCGCTTCCGTGCTGGCTCAGGAAAAAACGGAGCTTGCGGTGGGGGACACGGTCGAAGGCTTTGTGGTGACCGCGACGCGGCCTTTCCCGCTGGTCGGCGCGCAGGTGACCCTGTTTGAGCATGAAAAGACCGGCGCCAAGCTGATGTATATCGCCAACGAGGACACCAACCGCGTCTTTAACCTGACCTTTATGACGCAGGCTATCGACAATACCGGCCTGCCGCATGTGTTTGAGCACGCTACCCTGGACGGGTCGGAGAAATATCCGAGCAAGTCGTTGTTCTTCAATCTGATCTATCAGACCTACAACACCTATATGAACGCGGGCACGGACCAGTTCATGACCACCTACCCGATCGCCTCCCTTTCCGAGGAGCAGCTGCTCCGGTTTGCCGATTATTATACGGACAGCTGCCTGCATCCGATGGTGCTGACGGATGAGAGCATCTTCCGCGAGGAGGCCTGGCGTTATCGTATGGCCTCGGAGGAGGATCCCCTGACCATCGAGGGCACCGTATATTCCGAGATGCTGGGCGCCATGGACCTGAGCAGAAGCGCCTCTTACAACCTGAAAAGGCTGGCGCTGCCAGGCTCCTATGTGGGCAACGTTTCGGGCGGCGATCCCCAGTATATCCCGGATATGACCTGGGAAACGCTCAAAAGCTATCACGAGCTTTACTACCATCCGTCCAACATGATCGCCTTCCTGTACGGCCAGTTTGACGATTATACCGCCTTCCTGCGCCAGCTGAACGAAGCGTTGGCGGGATATGAGCGAAAGGAATTTGACCTGACCGACCCCGGCTATACCCCGATCGCCGAGCCGGTGACCGGCGAGTATCCCTTTGCCGTAGAGGCGGGCTCCGGCACGGAGCACGCGTCCACGATCTACTATGCGATTGTGTGCCCGGGCCTCAAGGCGGACGCCGAGGAGGAAATGGTGCTCAACACCCTGACGGACGTGCTGATTTCCGACGCCTCGCCGATGATGCAGGCCCTGAAGAAGGCCCTGCCCACCGGCAATTTCGCCACCTATATCGCGACCGAGGGGCCGGACGATATGATCGTCTTTATTGCCCAGAATGTGGATCGCGGGGACGGCGAAACCTTCAAGGCGACTGTGGACGAGGCGCTCCGGGAGGTCGCGCAGGAGGGCTTCAAGCAGGAGAACGTTGAAAGCGTAGCCGCTTCCCTGGCCATTTCCATCAAGCTGACGCCCGAAAGCAACGCCGTCGGCGAGCCGTTGATCGAGACGATCGCCTATTCCTACGGCACGAGCGGCGACCCCTTTAATTACATGGATTATGTGGACGCCCTGAACCGGATCGACGATTGGAACCGGGAGGGCCGCTATCAGCAGGCGGTTCAGAAATGGCTGGTCGACAGCCAACTGACCGCGGTGGCGACCACCTATCCGGAAGCCGGCCTCAAGGAAACGCTGGATGCCGCCGAGGCGGAGCGCCTTGCCCAGGTGAAGGCGGCAATGACTGACGAGGAAAAGCAGGCCATCATCGCGGCCAGCAACGCGCCGCAGGAGGAGGACGACGCCTCCGAGTATGTGGCCCAGCTGCAGGCGGTGACCCTCCAGTCCATCCCGGAGGAGGTCAAGCTCTATGAGATCCGCGATGAGGTGGGCGAGGATGGCATCCGCCGCACCGACGCGGTGGCCGGTGTGGAAGGGATCGGAAAGGTGGCCCTGTTCCTGGACGCCTCCGCCCTGCCCCAGGAGGATATCCATTGGTTCCATCTGTTTACCGCGATGCTGGGCGAATCGGATACCGCGGCGCACACCCGTTCCGAGCTGGCTGTCCTGATGGAGCGTTACCTCTATTCGGCCGAGATCAGGCTCTCCCTGATGGGCAAGAAGGACGATTATCATCCCCGGCTGCGGCTGGGCTGGATCGGCATGGACGAGGATCTGGCCACCGCTTACGACCTGATGTATGAGATCGTTTTTGATACGCAGTTCGACGCAGGCCGCGTATCCGAATTGATCAGCAAGGCCAAGGCGAGCCTTAAGTCCTCTCTGACCAACAGCATATACAGCGTGCAGCTTTATCGGGCGCTGGCGGTCGATAACGCGCTCTATCGGTATTACAATTACTATAATTTCATCGAGTATTATCAGTTCCTGGAGCAGGTGGAGCAGCTGATGGCTGAGGAGCCGGAGGCGGTGCTTGCCAAGCTCACGGAGATCCAGACCTTCCTGCGCAACAGCTCTGGCGCGGTGGCGGGCTTTGCGGGCAGCGAGGAGAGCATCGCGGTGAATCGCCCGCTGGCGGACGCCTTCCTCGCCAGGCTGGACCGTGTGGAGCGCCAGGCTGTCCAGTATGAGTTGCCCGTTCCCGCCGCCCGCGAGGGCATCGTGGTGGACAGCGCGGTGCAGTTCAACGCCCTGGTGGCCGGGTTCGGCGCCCTGAACATGGAGGATTATGACGCCGGCCTCGAGGTGGTTTCCGCCGCGGTGAACGACGTATATCTCCTGCCCCTCCTGCGCGACCAGTACGGCGCTTACAGCATCTTCCATTCTCCGGTGGAGGACGGCGGCGTTTATATCATCTCCTACCGCGACCCCAACGTAGCCGAAACCTTCGCAGTGTACGACAGCCTGCCTGAGCTGATCGGCCAGATGACGGTGGATCAGGATACGCTGGACGGCTATATCCTTTCCGTTTATTCCGGCTATGCGCAGTCAAGCGGCGAGCTGACCGGCGCTGTGAGCGCCCTGACCGCCATCCTGAACGGCGACAGCCAGGAGGACGCGCTGACCTACATGAAGCAGCTGAAGGCCGTGACGCCGGAAACACTGCAGGCCTCTGTGGCCATGTACCAGAAGCTCGTGGAAAAGGGCGTCCGCAGCACGGCGGGCAGCGCCTCGGCCATCACGGCGAATGCGGACCTGTACGACGTGATCCTGAACCCCTTCGGCACGGTGGACGCCTCCGAGGTGGCGTTTGAAGACGCGCCCGAAGGCAGCGAGCATTATGACGAGATCCGGTATGTATTTGAGGAGGGCCTGATGGCTCCCGTGGCGGAGGGCGTTTTCGGCAGCGAGGAGCAGGCCAAGGGGAGCGACCTCGCCTCGGCGCTGTACGTCCTGCTGGGCGGCCCGCTGGATACGCCAGATGACGCCGTTGCCTTCCTGACCGGGAACGGCCTGGCTCCGGCGGACCTGACCGTGGATACGGCGCTGACCGCCGCTGACGCGCAAACTGTCCTCGACGTGTTTAGCCAGGCCGTGGGCGTGCCGTTCAGCTCGGACGAGGCGGCGGACGATCAGCCGCTGACCCGTCGGGACCTGGCGGTCGTCATCGCGACTTATGTGCAGGCGCTCGAATAACGGAATATTCCCTTACGCATGGCAAACGCCGTCCCGGCTCGGGGCGGCGTTTTATCGAGGGGTCAGTGTGACGCGGACAGTGTCGCCGAAGGTCTTGCCGATCTGCCGTCGGATATCCTTACGGACTCCGATGAGATAATCCGGCGTGCCCATCCGGACGACCTGACCGTCATAGGGAACATCGTCGAACGTGGCGCGCACCGGCAGCCTGCCCTTGCCATACAGGGCTCGGATATCAAAGGGCACGATGATATAACCGGCGTCCATATCCCCGTTTTGCAGCAGGATCGCGTCAAAACAGAGAGATTCTCTTGTTTCCATCAGCAGCCTCCTTTTTTGATATCATAGCACGCAGTAGGACGTCTGTAAAGAAAACGCTCGAAATTATGGCAAGCATGGTTTTTTGATTTCCTTTTCGCGCCCATTATGATATAGTAATGCTAGACTGACCTGGGGAGGGAGAGCATGGCCTATATTACGTTCGAGGAGGTCTGTAAGGATTATCCGGCGGGGGAAAGCGTTGTGCACGCGGCGGATCGCGTATCTTTTGAAATCGATCAGGGAGAGCTGTGCGTGGTGCTTGGCCCAAGCGGCGCCGGAAAGACGACGATCCTGAACCTGCTGGGCGGCATGGACAAGGCGACATCCGGGAAAATCACCGTGGGCGGCAAGGAGATCACCGGGATGCGCTCTCCGCAGCTGACGGAATACAGGCGGCTCGACGTGGGCTTTGTGTTTCAGTTCTATAATTTGATGCCCAGCCTGACCGCGCTGGAAAATGTGGAGCTGGCCCAGCAGGTGTGCCCTAAGGCGTTGGTGCCGGTCGATGTGCTGGAGCAGGTCGGCCTCAAAGAGCGGATGAACAATTTCCCCGCCCAGCTGTCCGGCGGCGAGCAGCAGCGCGTGTCGATCGCCCGTGCCCTGTGTAAAAATCCCGCTCTGCTTTTGTGCGACGAGCCGACCGGCGCGCTCGATTCCAAGACCGGCGAACAGGTGCTGGCCCTTTTGACGCGCCTGTGCAGGGATTACCATACGACCGTCGTGATCATTACCCATAACGCGAGCATCGCGCAGCTGGCCAACCGCGTCATCCGCATGCGCAGCGGCCAGGTGCAGGAAATGGTCGTCAATGAGCATCCCGCCGCCGTGGAGGATATCACATGGTGAAAAAGCGGCGGGGGACGCTGGCCAAAAAGCTGCTGCGGGACGTCAGACGGAACTTCATGCAGTTTTTTGCCATGGCCATGCTGTGCGCGCTGGGCACCTGGGTGTTCGCCGGGCTCGACGCCTCCTGGCGCATGCAGGACGCCACGATCGAAACCTATCTTTCCGCGCAGCGCCTGTCTGATTTCTGGGTCCATTCGGCCTCGTTTTCCCGGCAGGACCTGACGCGCATCCGGCACGCGGAGGGCGTGGAGGAGGTCGTCGGCCGCGTAACGCTGAACATGGACGCGCCCGAGCTGGGGGACCAGGTGACGGTCACCGCCCACGCCTTTGACGGGACGATGACGCTGAATACGCCGGTGATCCGTTTGGGGGATACGTTAAAGACAAACGATACCCGGGGGTGCCTCGTGGAGGAACAGTTCGCGCAGGCGCAGGGTATAAGCCCAGGGGATACGCTGACGCTGCGCTACGGCGGGCAGGACTGGACGTTCCGGGTGCGGGGCACCGTGCTGAGCCCCGAATATCTGTTTACGACCAAGGATATGGCGCCCGATCCTTCCACCTACGGCTTTGTGCTGCTCAATCGGGAGGCGATGGCCGATTTCCCCATCAACGAGCTGCTGATCGGGCTCAAGGACGGCGCCGATCCGGCATCGGCGGAGGCGGAGATCAGCGCGTGCGTGCCCGAGGCGCTGATCGTCACGCAGCGGACCCACGGCTCCACCATCCAGGCGCGCAGCTATGTATCCCTGTTCCAGAGCATGAGCTACCTGTTCCCGGCGCTGGCGTACTTCGTGGCCGCGCTCGTCGTGGTGACTACGATCTCCCGTATGATGAACCAGGAGCGCGTGCAGATGGGCGCGCTCAAGGCGCTGGGCTATACCGACCGGCAGATTCGGCGCATCTATATCCATTATGCCTTTTGGCCGGCGCTGATCGGCTCCGCGCTGGGGCTTGGCGTCGCGCAGTTTACGATCCCCCAGATCATTTTCCGCATGATCGCCACCAATATGCGCGTGCCCGAGGTGATCCAGGCTCCGATCTCTCCGCTTTCCTGGGGAATGGCGGCGGCCGAGGTCGCCGCGGCGGCGCTGGTCTGCTTCCTGCACATTAGCAGGGCCGCGCGGGAATCGACGGCCGATCTTCTGCGTCCCAAGCCGCCCAAGGCGGGGGAGCGGGTGCTGCTGGAGCGGGTCGCCTTCTTGTGGCGGCGCTTTTCCTTCAACCGCAAAATGATCGTGCGCAACGTACTGCGCAGCAAGGGGCGGACGATCATGTCGATGGTCGGCATGCTGTTTTGCAATATGCTGATCATCTGCTCCTTTGGGCTGCAGGAGTCGATCCCTTATTTTGTGGGCGAGTATTTTAACGGTACGCTGCGGTATGATATGCGGGTCGAGCTGGACGCTTCCATGGCCGGCACATTGTCCTCCTATCGAGGGAGGCTTCAGGCGGAGCGGGTGGACGGCCTCATGGACCGGAGCGTGAGCCTTCGCACCAAGGACGTCACCCGCGTGAGCCAATTGACCGTGGTGCCTGACGATACCGAGCTTCTTCGCCTGGGGCCGAACGGAGAGAAGCTGCAGCTGTCGGACGAGGGCGTCGTCCTGACGGAGAAGCTGGCTTCGCTGCTAAAGGCTGAGGTGGGCGATGAAATCGAGCTGTGGTTCACCGGGGATGATGTGCCGGAGCGGCTGACGGTCGTACAGCTGGTCAAGAGCAATATCGGCCAGAGCGCATATGTAAGCGAGACGGCCTGGGACAAGCTTCGGCGCGGAGCGTTCCGCCCGACCGCGCTGCTGATCCGGGGCGCAAGCCAGGAGGCGGTTGACAGGATCGATCAGATGGACGAGATGGTGACGATCACCTATCCGTCCAGCCAGTATGACCAGACCATGCGGATCATGGATTCGGCCGCGGGAGCCTTCTCGCTGTTGAGCGGCGTGGCGCTGGGGCTGGCGTTTGTCATCTGCTACAATATGGGGCTGCTGAATTTTACCGAACGCACCCGGGAATACGCGACCCTCAAGGTGCTGGGCTACCACCAAAAGGAGATCAGGGGCCTCATGCTGCGGGAAAACAATCTGACCGCGGTTTTCGGTGTGGCGGCCGGCATCGTCCCCGGGATCCTGCTGGTGGGCGTCATCCTGAAAATGTGCGAATTCGATTCCATGGTGTTCGTGCCCCATATCACCTGGCTGATCGTGCTGCTCAGCAGCCTGGCGACGTTCGCGTTCACCTGGCTGATCGAAGGGCTTTTAACGCGGAAGGTACGCGCGATCGATATGGTGGAGGCGCTCAAGAGCGTCGAGTGAAATGAAGAGAGGAAGGACCTTATGAAAAAGTGGACGGTTTTGATCCTGTGCGCGATCCTGATGAGCTGCGCTCCTGCGCTGGCGGATGTTGACCTGAAGGGGTATACGATCTACTCCGGTACGGTCGCAGCCGTTTCGTTTGTGGACGTGACGGCTCCCTGGTCGGGAACGCTTCGGACGTTTGACCTGGAAACGGGCGATCGGGTGAGCCAGGGCGAAACGCTGTTCCAAATGCTTACAAGCGAAGTGACCGCTCCGGAGGACGGAAAGCTGGCGGCGGTGTTCGCCGAGGCCGGCGATGATGCGGCGCAGGTTTTGAGCCGATACGGCGCGCTTGCCGCCATGGAAAGCGAGCAGGCCTATCGCATCCTTTGCACGACGGCAGGAGCCTATAACGACGCCGAGCATAAGGAACTCCACGTGGGCGAGCTTTTGTATTGGCGCACGACCGGGGACGGCACCCGCCAGGACGGTACCGGCCGCGTCATCCAGGTGACGGGCAACGCCTATGTGGTGGATATCCTGAGCGGTAAGGCGGAGGACGGGAAGCGCGTCAGCCTCTATCGCGCCGATAAGTGGGAGCAGAAGGACCGCGTCGGCGGGGGAGATATCACGCGCCGCGATCCGGTGACGCTTTCCGGCAGCGGACGGATCGGCGAGGTTCTGAAGCAGGCCGGTGATAGTGTTCGGAAGGGCGAGGTGGTCCTTTCGCTGCTGGGACCGGATGCCGATCGGGACGCTTCCCCAGATATTGTGTCGCCTGCGGACGGCGTGGTGACCGCCGTGGCCGTCTCCGGCGGCCAGCAGGTCTGGAAGGGTCAGGTGCTGGCTAGGATCAGCAGGACGGAGGAACTGGAAGTGATCGCCGAGGTCGATGAGACGGATATTTCAAAGATCAAGGCGGGAAGCAGCATGTCCGTCACGCTGGATATGGACGAGTCCGATGTGATCAGCGCCCAGGTGACTGAGATTTCGGCGCTTGGCGTGACCCGCCTGAACGCCGCCTATTACCAGGTGCATCTGCGGCTCCCGGCCGGGAGTTATCCGCTGGGCGCGAGCGCGTCCCTGTATGTGCCCTGATCGGGAGGAAAGCTGAAATGGCTCAATATACCCTTGGCCTTGATTATGGAACGCTGTCGGCCCGGGCCGTGCTGGTGGATGCCGGGAACGGCCGGGAGGTAGCCGGCGCGGTATGCGAGTACGCGCACGGCGTGATGACCGACGCGCTGCCGGACGGCACGCCCCTGCCGCCTGATTATGCGCTCCAGCACCCCCAGGATTATCTGGACGCGCTGTATACGATCGTGCCCCGGGTGATGGAGATCAGCGGAGCCTCGCCGCAGGAGGTGGTCGGGATCGGGGTCGATTTTACGGCCAGCACGGTCCTACCGGTGGACAGGGCGGGAGTGCCGCTATGCCTGAAGGAAGAATGGGCGAAGGAAAAACACGCCTACGCCAAGCTTTGGAAGCATCACGCGGCGCAGCGCTACGCGGACCGGATCAATGAGGGCGCCGAAAAACGGGGAGAAAAATGGCTTCTCGATTATGGCGGACGGGTATCCTGCGAATGGTCGCTCCCCAAGCTCTGGGAGGTGCTGGAGGAAGCCCCGGACGTCTACGCTCAAATGGACGCCTGGGAGGAGGCGGGGGATTGGCTGGTCCGGCAAATGACCGGGCGGGCCACCCGAAACGCCTGCGCGGCAGGGTATAAGCACCTGTATCAGGCAGGCGAGGGATATCCCAGCGACGAATTTTTTGCCGCCCTGGATCATCGGCTTTCCCAAGCCAACGCGGAACGGAACACCGCGCCGATCCTGCCCGTTTATGAGCGGGCGGGCGGCCTGCTGCCCGAAATCGCCTCGCGGTTGGGCCTTTTGCCCGGCACGGCGGTCACCGCGGCCAACGTGGACGCTCATTCCTCCGCCGTCGGTGGCGGCATTTCCCGCCCCGGCCAAATGCTGGCCATCATCGGCACGAGCACCTGCCATATGTGCCTTTCCACCCAGGATCATCAGGCGCCGGGGATTTGCGGCCGGGTTTGGGATGGCCTGATGCCCGGTTATTGGGGTATCGAAGCGGGGCAAAGCTGCGTGGGAGACGGCTTCGCCTGGTTTTCCGAGCGTTTTGTGCCGGCCGAATATCAGGCCGCGGCGCGAGATAAAAATCTATCTATACAGCAATATTTGACGGAGCTCGCCGGCCGATTGGAGCCGGGGGAGAGCGGCCTGCTCGCGCTCGATTGGTGGAAC
The DNA here is from genome assembly GCA_017469085.1 of Clostridia bacterium. Taxonomy (GTDB): domain Bacteria; phylum Bacillota; class Clostridia; order Christensenellales; family Aristaeellaceae; genus UBA4246. The sequence goes on along the minus strand of JAFUHB010000132.1, from coordinate 457 downwards.
GGCAACCGCAGCACCCTGGTGGATTTCGATTTGAGCGGGATGATCCTGGGGATGACGCTGCAAACCCGTCCGGAGGAAGCCTACCGGGCGCTGATCGAAGCGACCGCCTACGGCACGCGCCTGATCATGGAAAACTTCCGGGAGCACGGCATCCCGGTATCTGAGTTTTTTGCTTCGGGCGGGATCAGCCGGAAGAATCCGTTGGCCATGCAGATTTACGCGGACGTGCTCGGCATGGACGTTCAGATTTCAGCTTCCTCGCAGGGGTCCGCCCTGGGGAGCGCCGTACACGCCGCGGTCGCGGCGGGAATATACGCCACGGTGGAGGAAGCGGCCCGGCGCATGGTCGCCCCGCCTGTTCAAATCTATCATCCGATCAAGGCGCATGTGGAGGTCTATGAGAGGCTGTATCGTGAGTACGCTGAAATGTATCAGTATTTTGGAGTAAAAAACCAGG
>JAFUHB010000131.1 GCA_017469085.1 Clostridia bacterium | reverse complement strand
GATGCTGCTGCAATAAGAAAAATATGCTCACATACGAACGCCGCTGCGTGGGATGACCCGCAGCGGCGTTCGTATGTACTTCTATGATAGGGTTCAGAGGAGCGTTAAATGATCAGCAGGCGGCCGCAGGTCTCGCACTCGATTTCCTTGCCGCCCTGCACGTCCTTGACGACCCCGGCCGGCAGGGCCATATTGCAGCCCCCGCACTTATCGCCCGACAGCCTTGCCAGCGGCGGGAAGCTGTGCTGCTTGATCACGCGGTACTTCTCCATATAATCCGGCGTGATGGCCTTGGCCTTCTCCTCCGTGACTGCCTTGGCCGCCTTCAGGCGCTGGCTCATCTCGGCGTATTTTTCATCATAGACGGCCTTGAGCTTATCAAAATCCTGCTTGGTACGTACCGCGCGGATCTTGACGTCGTGCTGCAAATGATCTCGGTTCGCGGCGTCCTTGCGGATCCGGGCGATCTCCGCCTCATAATCGGCCAGGTTGTTCTGCAGCCGCTGCACGTCGTTGATGAAACGATCGACCTCTTCGATGCTCTCGGGCTCCTTTTCATTGAGGCGGCTCTGCACGTTCTCGATCTGCTCCTCGATGCGGTGCACGGCGTCGTTCAGCGCCTCCAGGCGATCCTGCATGGTCAGGATCTCATCCTCAATGCGCTTCATGGTTTCCTGTTGCTCTACCAGGTAATCGCGGTACTTGACCAGCTTCTGCCTTTCGGGCGAGCTTTTGATTTCCTTGGAAATCCGCTCCACCTCGATGTCCGCGGTCTGGTAATCCCACAGCAACTCCAACTGATTCATGAACGTTCCTCCTATTATTCCAGCGCGCCCGGAAAAGGCACGCAGGCGGTCGTCAGTACTTGCGCCGAATATCCCCGCTCATTCAGCGCGTTTTGCAGATAATCACGCAGCCCGGGGATCATCGGGGCTTCGCTGGCGTAGTGCCCGGCGTCAAAAATCACGATGCCGCGGGCCACCGCGTCGGTAATATCGCTGTGCCGGATCTCACCGGTCAGGTAGGCCTGCGCTCCGGCCTTCTCGGCATCCAGATACCCCATGCCGTATGCGCCGCCGCACAGCGCCAGGGTGCGGATCGGCCGCTTCTCGTCGCCATACATGCGCACAGGCGCCTGAAAGCGCTCGCGAAGCATCGCGGCAACCTCTCCGGCCGATTTTTCCGGGGCAAAGTCGCCCAGGAACACAAAGGGGTCGTACTGCCGGATATCGCTCAGCCCCAGTCCGCGGGCAACGCTTGCGCTGCCGCTGTATACGGTCTGATCCAGGTTGGTATGCGCGCTGATCAGGCTCAGCTTTTCCCGCACCAGGCGGCACAGGATATCCGCCTCCGGCTCCCCCTCGCGCAGGTTTTTCCGCGCGTGGAACATCAGCGGATGATGCGTCACGATCAACTCCGCGCCCAAGCGGAGCGCTTCCTCGACCATTTCCATGGTAATATCCAGCGAGCAGAGGATCCGGCTGACGCTCCGGTCATATCGCCCGACGAGCAGCCCGACGTTATCGTAATCCTCAGCCGTCTCATAAGGAGCGATCTCGCCGATCAAATCATAAACCGTCTGTACGGTAGGCTTGGACACGAATCATTTCCTCCTTCAGCCAATCACGTCGTTTTTGGCCCTCGCTGCTTTGCGAATCCTCATAAGCGGCCAAGCGGCGCGTCAAGTAACCCCAATATTGTTGGTCCGGCGCTCCTAATGAAAGCATAGGCCCTAAAAACAGCTGTCTTTCGTCCGGCTCCAAAGCGTGGCCGTATTCCGCCCGAAGCACAACATAGTATCGTCCGGCCGCCAGCGCGATTCGTTCATCGGCAATATGGTAGCCGATCTCGCCAAGCGTCCGCCGGACATGCTCGCAGCATGTATGGGCCGACAGGATCAGCGAGCAGCCGTTCAGGCGTTCCTTGCCCTTCAGCAGGATCCCGCTCAGCGTATCCCCACCCATGCCGAGGATCGCGGCGGCGTCCACCGGCTCATCCAAGGCCGAAAAACCATCTCCCGCCAGGAACCGGGCCCGGTCCGCCATTTGATGGGCCTCAAACAGGCGCCTGGCCTTTTGCAGGGAAACCGCGCTCAGATCGGCGGCGATCATTCGCTTGACCTTCCCGGCATACAGCAGGTTCAGCGCCAGCTTTCCATGATCACAGCCGATATCCGCGCCAATATCACAAACGGGAAAGAGCGCCAGCGCCGCCGAGAGTCGCTCATCCAGACGCAGCGGCAGCATCAATCCAAATAATCCTTGAGCTTTTTGCTGCGACTGGGATGCCGCAGCTTGCGCAACGCCTTCGCCTCGATCTGGCGGATGCGCTCGCGGGTCACGTTGAATTCCTTGCCGACCTCTTCAAGTGTGCGCTGATGCCCATCGTCCAGGCCAAAGCGCAGGCGCAGCACCTTTTCCTCGCGCGGCGTCAAGGTGTCCAGCACCTCCCATAGCTGCTCCTTCATCAACGCGTGGGAGGCCGCTTCAGCGGGAGCCGGGGCATCGTCGTCGGGGATAAAATCGCCCAAATGGCTGTCCTCCTCCTCACCGATCGGCGTCTCCAGAGAGACGGGCTCCTGCGCGATCTTGATGATCTCGCGCACCTTGTTCTCGCTGATGCCCATGGCCTTGGCGATTTCCTCGGGGGTAGGCTCGCGCCCCAGCTCCTGCAGCAGCTGCCGGGAAACACGGATCAGTTTGTTGATCGTCTCCACCATATGAACGGCGATGCGGATGGTGCGGGCCTGATCGCCAATCGCACGGGTAATAGCCTGACGGATCCACCAGGTAGCATAGGTGGAAAATTTATATCCCTTGCGGTAATCAAACTTTTCGACCGCCTTGATCAGGCCCAGATTGCCCTCCTGGATGAGGTCCAGAAACAGCATCCCCCGGCCTACGTACCGCTTGGCGATCGACACCACCAGGCGCAGGTTGGCCTCGGCGAGCTGACGCTTGGCGTCCTCGTCCCCCTCCTCCATGCGCATGGCCAGTTCCGTTTCTTGCTCCGCCGTCAGCAGAGGCACCTTGCCGATCTCCTTCAAATACATGCGCACGGGGTCGTCGATGCTGATGCCCTCGGTCAGCACGGAATCGTGGATCGGCGGGGGCGGAGCCACCTCAGCTTCCTGATCCTTGATGATATTGACGCCCAGCTCGCTAAGCTTCTGCAGGACGCTGTCAAACTGCTCGGGATCGATATCGCAGGAGGCAAGCTCGTTGATGATCTCATCGTAGGTCAAGGATCCCTTGGCCTTGCCGCGCTCAAAGATCTCATTCAGCTTGGTCTGCCTGGCATCCAACTTTTCGGCCCCTGCTTTCATGAATTCATGCCCCTTTCCCTTTCAACCAAACGCTCATTTCAGCCTGCTGATCTCCGCCGTAAGCCGCATGATCTGCTGCAAGGCATTTTGCCGGACATTCTCGTCCGACGTTTCCGCCGCTTCTTTCTTGGCGGCCTCCAATTGCTGCCTCAGGCGCTCTTGCCTCAGGCGCTTCAAACAATCCGACGCGATCGTGACCGCGTCCTCCGTGTTTTCATAAACCGGTTGAGAAAAAACTCTGGCTGCCAATTCCCGATCCTGTACGGCAGCGTCCGACAGAATGGCGGCTGGCTGCTCCCCCGCGTTCAGCCGCTCCACGAACAGCCGCAGCGTCTCGTTTTGGACGTCCTCGGGTCTCACCATATCCTTGGGCAGCAGTCCGCTGGCAAGGAGCGCGACGATGGTCTGCTCCGTCTGTGTTCCTTCTTGGGCCTCCTCCCGCCGCTCGACGCGCCGGGCGCGTACCGCCGGGCTGCGCGCGGCAGGCGACGCGACCTGTTGAAGCTCCGTCCCGATCTGAGCCAGGACGACCTCCCGTTCAAAGCCGGATTTTCGGCAGATATCCCGCACGTAAACCTCCAGTTCCACGGGATCGCGCACCGGTTTTACGATGGTCGCCGCCTGCTTCACGTAAGCGACCCGTCCCTCGTCGCCGCCCAGATCGCTGGCCTTCTCCAGGCGCATCAGCCGATAGCGGTAAGGGCTCATCGGGCGGATCTCGTCGAAGGCCTCCCGCCCGCGCTGGCGAATAAATTCATCCGGGTCCAGCTGATCGGGCAAATACAGAACCCGCGCCGGGATGCCCTCCTGATCAAAGATCGACAAGGCACGCTCGATCGCGTGCTGCCCGGCCTCGTCGCCGTCATAGCTGACCCAGATTTCAGGCGCAAAGCGCTTGAGCAGCCGGGCCTGCTCGGGTGTGAGCGACGTGCCCAGCGTGGCCGCAACGCCCGCGACCCCCGCCTGGGACAGGGCCACCACGTCCATATACCCTTCCACCAGGATCACGCGCTGCAAATTGCG
>JAFUHB010000017.1 GCA_017469085.1 Clostridia bacterium | reverse complement strand
CCATGCGGCCCCGGGTGTCCTCCGCGGCTGACGAAACAGCGGATCCGCGCGCCGCCCGCGCGGCGACCGCCGCTCCTGCCAAGCCGAACGTCCGCTCTTTTGACGACGATGAGGACGAAGAAGAAGAGGAGGCCCGCTTCCCCCTCTTTGTGCGCGTCCTGCTGGCCGTGGTGCTGGCGCTGGTCCTGTTCCTGGCGGGCATCTATTTCTTCCTGCCGGAGGGCAACAGCGGCATCATCGGCAGCTTAAACGGCGTCAAAAACAGCGTCAACAATACCGTCAATCGCCTGACCGGCCTGATCAGCCCCACCGAAGCGCCGCCGCAGGTGCTGTCCTTCAGCTGCGCGTCCCCCTCCGGGACCGTGGGCTCTAAATGCCTGTTCAACATGACCACCACCCAGAACGTGACCGGCGTAGGCCTTTGCGACCAAAATGGCGACCGTATCGCCAGCGCCGTGACCAAATCCAACTCCGAAGGCGAGACCAACCGTATCTGGGAGCTTACGGTCAGTTTCGATATGCCGTACACCGGCAAGGTGTTCGCGTCCATCCAGCAGGGCAACAACGTTTGGATCACGTCGGATAAATCCGTGGATATCGCTTACACCGTTCCGCAGCCCACGGCCACTCCCGCGCCAACGGCCACGCCGTTTGTGGAGCCTACTCCCGTTCCAACGCCCGAGATCGAAGCGACCGCGCCGCCCGCCGCCATGCTGATCGTGCCGACGGCCGAGCCGCCCGCCGCCGAGCTTATGCCCGACGAGCCGGAGGACCCCGAGTATGCCGAGCCGGATGCCGAGCCTGACGACGGCGAAGAAGCGCCCGAGTCCACGGACGATCCGGAAGAAAACGAGCCCACAGCCGCACCGGAAGCCACCCCAACCGTTCAGCCTGAGCCCACTTTGGCCCCGACCGATACGCCCGAGCCCACCGCGACGCCTGCGCCCACCACCCCGCCGACGCCCTCTCCTTCCCCCATGCCGTCGCTCGTCGCCTCCTCGGAGGCTTCTTCCCTGGCGATGGAGGAAGGCGTGTACATCGGCACGCAGGTACAGAAGAATTATCAGCGCGCCAAGTCCATCACCGCCGTCAATCCGGATAATTATGCCTATTGGCCGGGCGGCGTACTGACCTTCCGGGGCGATTCCTTCCGCCGCAATGCCTCCTTCGGCACCGTTGAGGTGGCCAAGGACCAACTTTCCGTTCTCTGGGAAAAGGACCTGGGCAGCCTCAAGACGCAGGACAGCGGCACCGTGTACGGCCTTGGCTGGACCGGCCAGCCCGCGATCGTCAAGTGGTCCGCCGAGGTCCGGCAGATGATGAACCTGAATGAAACCAAGAAGAACGTCAGCGCCCTGCGCGAGGTCATCGTTTCCTCCCAGGACGGCAAGGTTTATTTCGTCGACCTGACCGACGGCCAGGAAACGCGCGAGCCCATCAGCATCGGCTACCCCCTGAAGGGCAGCGTGTCCGTCAATACGCGTGGGCAGCCCATGATCTCCTTCGGTCAGGGCATCTCCAAGCTGGCCAACGGTAAGCAGGGCTCGATCGGCTTTTATCTGTGCAACCTGCTCGACAGCTCGCAGCTGATGTTCATCAACGGCCGCGCCAAGACCGGCAGCAAGACCACCCAATCCCAGTACGGCACCAACGGCGCGTTCGACGGCTCCAGCCTGATGCTGTGGAACTCGGACGCCATGGTGATCGCCGGCGAAAACGGTCTGCTGTATACGGTGGACCTCAAAACAAACTTCGGTCTGGACGGGAACCTGACCATTGATCCGGAGACCGTCTATCTGAAGAGCAAGGCCAAGAAGGCCAATGAAAAGCGAGTCAGCGTGGAAAGCAGCGTCGCGATGTACGACAAGTACGTCTTTATGGCCGATAATTACGGCGCCCTGCGCTGCGTGGATACCGACACCATGAAAACCGTCTGGGCCTTTGATACCGGCGACAATACGGACGCCGCCATCGCGCTGGACTTTGACGAAAACGGCAAACTTTGGCTGTATACCGGCAACACCAATTTCGCCCGCCTGGGCTCCAAGAAGAACGTATCCATCCGCCGCATCAACGCCATG